>JAATFO010000128.1 GCA_015655145.1 Enterobacterales bacterium
AAAGGCGAATGGTTGATTGCGGAAGCAATCGCCGTCCATCCTGCAGAGATCTGGCCAAGTCGCTATTATGATCCGGAAACAAACCAACTGATGGACAGAAAAAAATTGATCCGTCAGAACCATCAACCATGACGGGTCAATGCGCCCTGGCATAGTAGCCTTACAATGCCCTGTCTCCGGTCAGTTTCTCGATACAGGGCATGCTTTCTTCCATCTTCAACCTTTATTCACCGTTGACCCGTTGTATATTTGCCCCCATCGCCATCAGCTTATCCTCAATATGCTCATAGCCACGATCAATATGGTAAATACGATCAACAATGGTCGTACCTTCAGCGATACATCCCGCTAACACCAGACTGGCCGAAGCACGTAAGTCGGTCGCCATCACTTGTGCGCCGGATAATTTCTCTACACCATGGCAAATAGCGGTATTGCTTTCTATTTCCACGTGCGCGCCCATGCGAATCAATTCGGGCACATGCATAAAGCGGTTTTCAAAGATCGTTTCGGTAATGATGCCCGTTCCTTCCGCCACCAGATTCAACAGCGTGAACTGCGCCTGCATATCGGTCGGGAACCCCGGATGGGGCGCCGTACGCACATTCACCGCTTTGGGCCGCTTACCGTGCATATCAAGCGAGATCCAGTCTTCTCCAGTCTCAATGTCTGCGCCGGCTTCACGCAATTTCGCCAGTACCGCATCCAGCGTGTCGGGTTGAGTGTTATGGCATACTACTCTGCCTCCCGAAATCGCCGCCGCCACCAGGAAAGTGCCAGTTTCAATGCGGTCAGGCAGAACGCGATATGTGCCACCGCCGAGACATTCAACCCCTTCGATGGTGATACGATCACTGCCCGCACCGGTGATTTTTGCCCCCAGGGTGTTCAGAAAATTAGCTGTATCAACAATTTCCGGTTCCCGTGCAGCATTTTCAATAACCGTCAAACCGGTGGCCAGCGTCGCTGCGCTCATGATAGTCACCGTGGCTCCGACGCTCACTTTATCCATCACGATATGCGCCCCTTTCAGGCGCCCCTTGACAAAAGCCTTAACATATCCTTCTTCCAGCTTGATTTCCGCCCCCAACTGTTCAAGACCGCTGATGTGAAGATCAACCGGACGCGCGCCAATAGCACATCCACCAGGCAAAGAAACTTCGCCCTGACCAAATCGTGCAACCAGCGGCCCCAGAGCCCAGATAGATGCACGCATCGTTTTGACCAGTTCGTAAGGCGCCCGGAAAATGTTGACGCCACTGGCATCAAGACATACCGAGCCATTACGCTCGACTTTCACACCTAGCTGGCTAAGCAGCTTCATCGTGGTATCTATGTCCTTTAATTTAGGGACATTTTGGATTTCCACCGGCTTTTCCGCCAGCAAGGCGGCGAACAGGATTGGCAGCGCCGCATTTTTAGCACCAGAAATAGTGACATCACCACTCAGGCGAGTTGGCCCCTGAACACGAAATTTATCCATTGTGACTGTTCTCTGTTGTCAGACACTAAAAAGGCTGTGGCACGTTATCGCCCCAACGACGCTGCGCCAACAGCTTAAAAACCATTAAGTTTACGATCTCGCGCCCATTCATCAGGCGTATAGGTTTTTATCGAAACGGCATGGATGCGATTATCTGCTATATATGCCATTAGCGGCGCATAGACCGCTTGCTGTTTTTTAACACGACTCAACTCAGTAAACATCTCACTCACAGCAATCACCTGAAAGTGGCTGCCATCACCAGTAACATGGACTTCCTGCAACGGCAACGCACTCATCAGCACGGACTGGATTTCACTATTTTCCATAACGTTTCTAATTCGGTTGATGATAAACAGGCAGATATCTTAGTAGAAAGCGCATTTATCTTAAATAAGCAAAAGCCCCCGCTGAAGCGAGGGCCGGATGAATAACAGGCAGATCGCACTACGATGTAGCAGAAGAAACCATGATTTGCTGCAAATTGTATAACGTGATCAGGGAATGCAACTTGTCGCTAATCCCGGTAAATCCCAGGGTAATACCCTGCTGCCGGGAAATCTGACACAGATGAACCAAAAATGCCAGTCCGGCAGAATCAACGCGTTGCAGGTCCGCAACATCAATGGTATCGATCTGTTTCATCACGGTCTCACGCTGCGGCCACAATGCCAGCACCGTCTCCTGATCGAGTTCGCCGCTGAGGTGCAGTGTCTGCGCCTCAGCGCGCCAGCGCAATGGTTCTGCCATTACTTTTTCTGATCCAGCGTAATCGGCTGGGCGGCATAAGTTCTGAGTTGCGCAGTGAGGCCGGTAATGCCTTTTTGACGCAATGTATCGCCCCATTCGTTTTGCTTGGTGGTGATCATACTGATACCTTCCGCAATCATGTCATAAGCCTGCCAGTCCCCGGTGCGGCTGTTTTTACGCCACTGGAAATCAAGGCGAACCGGCGGGCGACCCGTGGGATCGATAATCGAGACCCGGATAGCAATGATATTAGCATCGCCAATCGGTTGTTCCGGTGCCACGTTATAAGTCTGTCCGTGATAAAGCGCCAGCGCCTGACCATACGCTTGCGCCAGATAATCCGCAAAGGCATTAAAGTAGTCTTCACGCTGTGCTGGTGTGGCATCTTTATAATAACGGCCTAATACCAGGGCGCCGGCATATTTAATCTGCACATACGGTAACAATTCCTGACGCACCACATCACGCAGGTAATTTGGATCCTGCTTGATTTTTGGCTGTTCATTTTTTAGACGGGTAAAGGTTTTCGCCGCCGCTTCATTCATCAACTTATACGGATTGCTTTGATCCGCCGCACTGGCCGCTAATGGGGCAATCGCCAGTAGGGCAATCATTAAGAAACGCTTAAACATTCACTAACCTCTTATGGTTGTTGTGGCGCGACAGGAGCCGACGGGTTATCTTGTACCGCTGCGTCTTGCTCTTGTTTATGCTTATTGTCATCATTACCGCTTTTATACAGGAACTGGCCGATCAGATCTTCCAGCACCATCGCTGACTTGGTATCACGTAAGGTGTCACCCTCTTTCAGCATGGCCGTGCCCATATCTGGATCGTCAAAACCCACATTCAATGCCAGAAACTGTTCCCCCAGCAATCCCTGAGTACGGATAGCCAGTGAGCTGGTATCGGGTATTTGGTTATATTTATCCTCAATCGCCAGAGTGACAAGCGGCGAATAGTTTTTCGGGTCAAGCGAAATATCCGTCACACGGCCAATCACTACACCGCCAATTTTCACTGGCGAATTGGCTTTCAGACCACCAATATTGTCGAAAGTGGCATAAAGTTTCCAGGTAGGTTCTGTACCCAGCGACTTGACATCGGCCACACGCAGACAAAGAAAGATAATGGCAATCAGTGCCAGTAATATGAACGCACCTACCCAAATTTCACTTTTTTTGCTTTGCATTACATCAGTTCCCAAACATCAGTGCTGTCAGCACAAAATCCAAACCAAGCACCGCCAGTGATGAATGCACCACGGTGCGCGTCGTCGCCCGACTGATCCCTTCCGATGTCGGAATAGCGTCATAACCGTTGAATAGCGCAATCCAGGTGATGGCGATGGCAAAGACCACGCTCTTTATCACACAGTTAACAATATCGCTACGTAGATCAACGGCACTTTGCATCGCTGACCAAAAGAAACCGGGATCAATACCTTTCCAGCTCACACCGACCAGAGCGCCACCCCAAACACCGACTGCGGTAAAAATCAGCGCCAGCAATGGCATACTGATGAGGCCGGCCCAAAAACGCGGTGAAACTACACGACGCAAGGGATCAACCGCCATCATTTCCATACTGGAAAGCTGTTCAGTCGCCTTCATCAGGCCGATTTCCGCGGTCAGCGCCGAACCGGCACGACCGGCAAACAGCAAGGCGGTAACGACTGGCCCGAGTTCACGTAATAACGAGAGCGCCACCAGCATACCGAGACTGGTCTCCGCGCCATAGGTCGTCAGTACCAGGTATCCCTGTAAACCCAGCACCATGCCGATAAACAGACCAGAGACGATGATTATCAACAGCGATAACACACCAACACTGTAAAGTTGTTTCACGACTAGCGGGGCGTGCTTACGAAATTCAGGCTTTCCCACCAGCGCATGAAACAGCATCAATCCTGCGCGCCCAAAAGTCGCGCAGGTGTTAATTCCTTGTCGCCCAAGAGACGTCAGCGCACGTAAAAACATCAGTTTAGTTACTCCCTGAGCCGATGAGATCAGCAAGATAATCCCCGGCCGGAAAACGGAATGGTACGGGACCGTCAGCAATACCGTCAATGAACTGACGTACACGCGCATCCTTATTTTCCTGCAATGCCTGCGGGGTTCCCTGAGCGATCACCTTTCGCTCAGCAACAATATAGGCATAATCCGCAATGCTCAAGACTTCTGGCACATCATGTGAAACAACAATACAGGTGACGCCAAGTGAATGATTAAGTTCATCAATAAGTTTTACCAGCACCCCCATGGTGATCGGATCCTGGCCCACAAACGGTTCATCGAACATGATAAGTTCAGGCTCCAGCGCAATAGCACGCGCCAGAGCAGCTCTCCTCGCCATACCTCCAGACAGCTCCGCTGGCTTCAGGTTGGCGGCGCCGCGCAAGCCAACCGCCTCCAGTTTCATCATCACCGTACTATGCAGCAATGATGCCGGTAGCCGGGTATGCTCACGCAACGGCCAGGCCACATTGTCATACACGCTGAGATCGGTGAATAATGCCCCGGACTGAAACAGCATGCTCATTTTTTTGCGCGCTTCATACAAACGTGAACGTGATAAAGCGGGTATATTTTCGCCATTAAACCAGATTTCACCTGCCTCAGGCTGTAATTGTCCACCAATCAGACGCAACAATGTCGTCTTCCCAATGCCTGACGGCCCCATAATAGCCGTCACTTTTCCTTTTGGTACCGCTAACGAGATATTGTCAAATATAGGCCGACCGCCGCGCGTAAAACTTACGCCACGGACCTCCACCAAATTCGCTTGCGTCTGGTTCATCATTAACCCTTCTCCCACTTCAGGACGCGGTAATTTAGCGCCAATGGCCGTCTAATACAGGAAACGGAAGATACTTTTACAGAAACTTACCGCCCCGGTGTGACAAAAATCGGCATCCGTTTTACTTTTCGCTCACAGGCCGTCAAAATTAGCGGCATTCTTGTGCCCCTGTAGCGATGCCCAACATGTCGAACACGGCAAGCGCCGAGTATACCCGATCAAAGGATTTTTCATGCTTTTAGCCTGCGCACTGTTCGTCATCGGTTTTGCTTTGTTAATCTATGGCGCCGATCGTTTGGTGTTCAGCTCCGCGCTGTTATGCCGTTCTCTGGGCATTCCTCCGCTGATTATCGGGATAACTGTTGTCGGTATCGGCACCTCACTACCTGAGCTTATCATTGCATTTTCTGCGGCAGCCCAGGGACAAATGGATATCGCCGTAGGAACCGCACTGGGCGCTAACATTGCTAATATCCTGTTGATCCTTGGCAGCGCAGCGCTATTGCACCCATTAACAGTACATTCAAATCGGGTACGGCGCGAACTGCCACTGATGCTGCTGATCACACTATTATGCGGTATCGTGTTGTTCGACAATCAGTTAAGTCGTAAAGAAGGTATAGCTTTGCTGGTCATCGCCGCACTTTGGTTTCTGTTCATCATTCGCCATACTCGTCGCGACGGATTGGGAAACAGTGATTCGTTCACACAAGAGCAACTGGCAGAGCTACCGCGCGCGGATGTTGGCAATACCGTGGCATTCCTCTGGCTGGCGGTAGCATTAATTATGCTACCGATGTCGACACACATGGTTATTGACAACGCAACCCTGATAGCCCATGACCTGGGGATGCATGACCTGACGGCGGGATTAACCCTCATCGCGATAGGGGCCAGCCTGCCCGCACTGGCGACAGTCATCGCCAGTGTAGTAAAAGGTGAAGATGATATCGCGGTGGGTCACCTGATCGGCGCAAACATTTATAATATCGTTATTGTGCTGGGTCTGCCTGCATTGATTTACCCGGGGCGTATTGAGCCCCGCGCTTTTGCCTGTGATTACTGGATCATGCTCGGCGCCAGTGCTTTATTTATGCTGATATGCCTGCGGCGCCGTGGTATAGGTCGCGCGGTGGGCGGAATGTTGCTTTGTGGTTTTATTGCCTGGGTGACGACGCTATTAATGCGCCCCTTTGGCATCAACGGATAAAGGACTGAATAATTATGTCTCACATAACTCTCGAACCCGGTTTTGACTTTCAGCAAGCGGGCAAAGACGTGCTGCGTATTGAACGCCAGGGGCTTGAGCAACTTGATCAATACATCAATGATGATTTCACTCGCGCCTGCAAAATGATGTTTTATTGCCAGGGCAAAGTGGTGGTTATGGGGATGGGAAAATCAGGCCATATCGGTCGAAAGATGGCGGCAACGTTCGCCAGCACCGGCACGCCCGCTTTTTTTGTCCATCCCGGTGAA
>JAATFO010000051.1 GCA_015655145.1 Enterobacterales bacterium
CTGGCGGATAATCCCCGGCAAGGCTTCTGCATCAGTCACGTTGTTCAGGGACAGGTCAACGCAGATAACCTCATGTGTACCGGCGTCCACGGCCAGGTGCAGTTTCCGCCAGACGCGGTTTACTGGCCGTGTTTTTTCACCTTCCACTCGCCCTCACCGAAGACGTTTAATCCGGTAGCGTCGATAACCCGGTGGGCAATTTCGCCGCGCGTGGTTTTTTTTGAACGGGATGCTGACGGACTTAGACCGCCCGCTGACGCAGGAATAATCCGGGCAGCGGAGCGGGCGTTTCATTAAGGTAAAAATGGCATCAATGAATCCCTGCGCGGCGCGCAGCGTGAGGCGAAAGACGCGTTTGAGCATCAGTACGGTGGAAATAGCGAGTTCAGAACAGCGTTGCGGTCGACCACGTGAAGACGTGTTGGGCTCATCATACCAGGCCTGAATGGCCGACTCATCAAGCCAGCATGTCAGTGATCCCCGATTGACGAGAGTCTTGTTGTAAGTAGCCCAGTGAGTGATTTTGAACTTTTTTTGCCACAGGATACCAGGATACCGCTACAGGATCAGGAATGTGGTGATCTGATCCTGATTGCTGCCGAAAGTTAGATTTATTCAACAAAGCCGCCCGAGATAAAACAGACTTCATCCTGGGTGATCCTTACCGGTTATAATCAGCAAAACAGTCAAAAATTTTGCAAGTTGCGCAATAGTTCGCCATAAAACAGCATTTATCGCTAACAGCTAACTTTTATTTAGCCATTTTCCAGTGTTTAACGCCATAAATTTGTCAGTTTCCCTTGGCATTATCCAGAAAATTGCGTCTGCCAAAAATTATCCTCTTTTCATCCCCTAAAACCAATGTCGCGGCATTTTTGCACCATTGAACCACGCCATGCAGGTGCGTAAGATTCTTCGTCTCGATTTACAAATAAGAAACAATTTATGCCAGTCTCCATCACGCCAACGCTTAATGCCGAACATGACGCCATCCCCGTGAACTCTCGCGGCAAAGTGGTGGTTGCTTCTCTGGTCGGTACGGCCATTGAATTCTTCGATTTTTATATCTATGCCACTGCGGCAGTTATTGTTTTTCCTCATATTTTCTTTCCACAAGGCGATGTCACTGTCGCAACGTTGCAGTCGCTGGCGACCTTCGCCATTGCTTTCGTGGCTCGTCCGATTGGTTCGGCGCTATTTGGCCACTTTGGTGACCGAGTGGGGCGCAAAACGACACTGGTCGCCTCGTTGCTGACCATGGGCATATCGACGGTGCTGATTGGCCTGTTGCCGAGCTATGAAACCATTGGCGTGTTCGCTCCTATGCTATTGGCGCTGGCCCGTTTCGGTCAGGGACTGGGGCTGGGGGGAGAATGGGGTGGCGCGGCCTTGTTGGCGACGGAAAACGCGCCAGCGAAAAAACGCGCACTGTATGGCTCTTTCCCCCAACTTGGCGCTCCTATCGGTTTCTTTTTCGCCAATGGCACTTTCCTGCTACTCTCCTGGCTGTTGACCGATCAACAGTTTATGCAATGGGGCTGGCGTGTTCCATTTATCCTTTCCGCCGTATTAGTGCTAATTGGCCTGTATGTGCGGGTATCTTTGCACGAAAGCCCGGTATTCGCCCGGGTTCAGAAAGAGAAAAAACAGCTGCGGATTCCCATTGGCACGCTGTTTAGCAAGCATCTCGGCGCGACGATACTTGGCACATTCATTATGTTGGCCACCTATACGCTATTTTACATAATGACCGTTTACTCCATGAGTTATGGTACCGCACCGGCACCGGCTGGCCTCGGCTTTCCACGTAATAGTTTCTTGTGGATGCTGATGGTGGCGGTCATCGGTTTCGGTATTACGATCCCCATCTCAGGCATGCTGGCAGACCATTTTGGCCGGCGTAAGACGATGATCACCATTACACTGCTTATCATCGTCTTCGCGCTGGTGTTTCCGTCGATGTTAGGTTCAGGGAGCCAACTGATGGTCATGGCCTTCCTGTTGCTGGGACTGAGCATCATGGGTCTGACATTTGGTCCCATGGGGGCCCTGCTGCCAGAATTGTTCCCGACCGAGGTGCGCTATACCGGGGCTTCCTTCTCTTACAATTTGTCATCCATCCTTGGTGCATCAGTGGCGCCCTATATTGCCACCTGGCTGAATGCACATTATGGACTGACCGCTGTCGGTTTATATCTGGCAGCCATGGCGCTGTTAACCTTGATCGCGCTGATTGCCTGTCAAGAAACGCGCCACCAGACATTGTACTAAGGTTAACCCCCAGCGATCAGGGCGCGGCAACAATATTGATCGCTGGGGGGGTTCTGCATTTCTTCCCGGGCAGTGATGCCCATAGCCTGCCTCTGCTTATGCAGGCAATTCATCTGCTGGTCTACCGCCGGACAACATCAAAACAGCGTTTTAATGTATTGACTCACGAACCATCGACAGCGAGACTAAAAATCGATTTTTCGACAGGTCAACCTCCATGACACAGAAAAGAATCGCCATCATTGGCGAATGCATG
Source organism: Enterobacterales bacterium (assembly GCA_015655145.1). Classification (GTDB taxonomy): domain Bacteria; phylum Pseudomonadota; class Gammaproteobacteria; order Enterobacterales; family Enterobacteriaceae; genus JAATFO01. The sequence goes on from JAATFO010000051.1 coordinate 2,528, forward strand.
ATTGAACTTTCCGAGACCGTTGCAGCGTTACGCCGGGGATTTGGTGGCGACACCCTTAACACTGCGGTTTATCTGGCTCGTCAGGTGCTAACCGAACAATTAAGTGTTGAGTATGTCACCGCGTTAGGCACCGATAATTTCAGTAATGAGATGGTTGCCGCCTGGCAACAGGAAAAAATAGATACCCGGCTGATTCAGCGCCTGGAAGACAAGCTGCCCGGTTTATATTTCATCGAAACCGATGCCCGCGGTGAACGGACATTTCACTACTGGCGCAATGAGGCTGCTGCCCGTTGCTGGCTGGAAACCCCAGCCGCCCCGGCGATTTACCAGCAACTGGCGCAACGGGATTATCTCTATCTCAGTGGTATTAGCCTCGCCATATTGGACAAGTCAAGTCGTGAAAAACTGCTGACCCTGCTGGCAGCCTGTCGCCGTAACGGCGGCAAAGTGATTTTTGATAATAATTACCGGCCACGGCTGTGGCAAAGCCGGGAAGAAACGCAACAGGCGTATAGTGCGGTACTGGCCAACACGGATATTGCATTTTTAACCCTGGACGATGAAACATTACTTTGGGGTGCAGAGCCGGAGTCATGCGTGATAGCGCGTACCCGGGTGGCCGGAGTCGCGGAGATCATCATTAAACGCGGGGCTGAGGCGTGTCTGGTGGCCAGTGGTGATGCCCCGTTGCTGACCATTCCGGCGGTGACGTTGCCCGCAGAACGCGTGATGGATACCACGGCGGCCGGTGATTCATTTAGCGCGGGCTATCTGGCGGTACGACTCTGCGGCGGCACTATAGACATGGCGGCCAGGCACGGCCATTTGCTGGCCAGTACAGTGATTCAGCATCGCGGAGCGATTATTCCGCTAAGTGCCATGCCATCAGCGCCAGCACCCCGTTCAGTGTGATGTGCGCCGGGCATACTATTATGTAAAAAGTAAGTAGGCACTGACAAACTTACTCCCCTGTGCATGGCTAAGGGGCCGGGTGCGCTTCATCATTGCTCGCGGGTGGGACGGCGGTTGTCGGTGCCATAATGTGTTGCCAGTTGTCAAACAAGGCCTGGATGTTGGTTTCCTGTTCACCCTGCGGCTGCATCAATACCATGGTCAGTTCCTGCGATAATTGTTGGCGCAATTCCTGGTTCAACATCGGCAACGTCAGGTTAGTCAGGAATTCCTGGCGCAATTTCTGATACTGTTCCGGCGCAATATCCACTACCGCATTTTGTTGCGAGCGCAGGCGCTGACTTATCAGCACATCGGTGCCTGTACGCGCATAGGTGGCAAACAGCTTATTCAATTCCGCCACTTTTTGCGTCCTGAGCGCATCAAATTCCTCTTGCGACAGGCCATTATCACGAATAGTCGCCAGCTCACGCGCCATCGTATTCAGGTGGTTTGCCAGCGCTGCATTGCTGGAATCCATGTTGATGCCACATTGCGCCCGCTGATAAAAGACACGGCAGTCAAATCCTACCTGCACATCCTGGGCTTTACTGTCGCTCAATACGCGCTGAACATGCCAGAAAAGTGCTTCACGCGCCAAATCGCTCTGCCAGTAACGCGTCAGATGTTGCGAGTCGCGGATAGGTTGCCAGGCAGTATCCCAGATCAGCGATAATCTGTCCTGCCTGACATCGCCGTTCATCAGGTTAACTGGCTGCGGCGGCAACGGAGAAAGCGTCGGCATCGGCGAAGGGACTTCACGTTTTCCCTGCAAGGGCGAGAACGCTTTATTGATTTGCTCAACCAGGTTACGACTATCGACATTACCCACCACAAACAATGTCATTGCATCAGGCGTATACCATTGTTTATAAAAGGCATTAAGTTTTTCAATATCAATGGGTTTTTTCGCTGGCTCTGCCGGATCATGCCCCAGTAAGGTGGAGCCTTTCAGACGGTAGCGCCACCAGGCATCGCGAGAATTCGTCGGGTAGGTGGCAACCGGATCATTCTCCGCCACGGCGGCACTGACCACCGCGTGATTGATGGTCATTTTACCCACCGACGTCGCCAGCCAGTTCAGCGTTTCTTTGATCATTTCCGGTCGGTTATTTGGCAGGCTTAAATTATAAATAGTGAAATCATAAGACGTGATAGCAGGCGGAAGCGGACGGCTTGAGTCCATGTCCTGTTGCCATAACATGCGCGGGTGTGCCGGGTTCAGCACGGTATTATGCACCCATGCTAAACGGGGTACTAAATGACTGAATCCGGCTTGTGGCGCACTTTCCACCAGTGAGCCAGTATTCACTAACAAACGGATTTCTATTCTGTCGCCGGGGCGTTGTGGTGTCGTCAACAACTGCCAACTGAACCCATTATCCAACGTTCCCTGCTGCCAGGCGGGATCAGGTTGTAATGTTTCTGCCTGTATCGTACTACTGGCCACGACCAGCAATGCCCCGCTAACTAAAAGCCGTATTCTGGTGCCCTGCATGTCAACCCCTACTCAATCACAAAGCCAAAATAATCATCACAGGCGTTCTGCAATCTGCCATTATCTCTCCACTCAATAACGCAGGGAAACCGCGTCATATGACGAGTACCGTTCGTTAGACCACGCAAAAACGAGGATGTCACGCAACGAAGTGAAATATCATGAAAAAAGACCTGTTCAGACGGTGTCCGACACTGGAACCAGCACGCCATTGGCGGACACAACCCAGCTTATTATGCAAATGCCCGTCGCAAGGGCAAGATGCAACGGGCATTTGAGATGATTTTCTGCAGATTCGGTGGTTCAGTTGCTGATTACAGAAAAATTTTTGACCTTTTTCAGGAATTCAGCGTCTCTTTGAGCTGTTTTTTATCCAGTTGTCCCACCCATTTAGCCACGAACACTGTCGCTACACCATTGCCCACCAGGTTAGTTAATGCCCGCGCCTCGGACATGAAGCGGTCAATCCCAAGAATCAACGCCAGCCCCGCCACCGGTAAATGACCGACCGCCGAGAGAGTCGCCGCCAGGACGATGAAGCCGCTACCGGTAACCCCTGCCGCACCCTTGGAGGAGAGTAATAAAACCACCAGTAATGTTACCTGGTGAAAAATATCCATATGGCTGTTGGTCGCCTGGGCGATGAACACCGCCGCCATGGTCAGGTAGATAGAGGTGCCATCAAGATTAAATGAATAGCCCGTCGGAATAACTAATCCCACCACCGATTTCTTACAGCCCAGTTTTTCCATCTTATCCAGCATTCGCGGCAACGCCGATTCTGATGATGACGTACCCAGCACAATGAGCAATTCTTCTTTAATGTAGCTAATGAATTTAAAGATGTTGAAACCGGTGAAACGGGCAATCAGGCCCAATACCACCACGACAAACAGAATACAGGTGATGTAAAAACAGATAATCAACTGACCCAATTGCACCAGTGAGCC
>JAATFO010000110.1 GCA_015655145.1 Enterobacterales bacterium
CACCACGAATGCCATCGAGTCGCTGAACAGTGTTATCCGTGCAGCCATCAAAAAGCGAAAGGTGTTCCCGACAGACGACTCGGTGCGAAAAGTGATTTATCTGGCGATCAAGGATGCTTCAAAGAAATGGAGTATGCCGATCCAAAACGGGCGGCTGGCGATGAGTCGCTTTATTATCGAGTTCGGTGACCGGCTGAGCGATCACCTCTAATCGGATGGCAGTTACACAGAATTATTTACAGGCTCCTGTTTTACTTATTATGTTTGGTTCATCTGAAAGTATTTTATCTGGCTCTATAGGACAACTTTGCGGTGTTGCCGTAGCCATATTTGTACAACCACCTGTGCTCGCTTATAAATCATGGCGTTACCGGAGAGCACTCAGGGGCTGACTGCTGCCGTTATCTGTCGTCAAAAGATCAGAAATCACTTTAGCCTTAACGCCATAGCCAACAATTTTCATTGTTAATTTTTGCTGGTTCATCGTTTCTACTTTGCGGTAATAATCTCGTGGAAGCCATCGGAACAAGCGCCATGCCCGGGTTTTCTTGCAAGGCCAAAAATACTATAGACACTGGAAATTAACGCGATCGCGTTATAAAATACCAACCCAGATTCAGGCTTGGAACCCATATACTGAACAACCTCCATAGACCCATCTGCAAATATTCCTTCTGACCTGGATTGCTCACCATAACGAAGATGGCTGGCTTCTTTTGTTATTCCATTTATACCGTCAACAAAAAGTATTATCCCCGCAATGACACCAACAGGTGTCATTGTCGACATCATGATCATTCCGCCGAACAGCGCAGCTCCTGACACCACGATATGAACAGCAGAAATCACATATCCAACAATTTTGTTATTTTCCCGGACAAACTCCACTTTTGCGTAAAGTTTTGCCACCTCCATTCGCAGCATTCAGCCTTGTTCATCAAGGTGTTCTGTCTCTGCCCTCAGATTCCTGATGCATGCCATGCATTCTTCATCAGATTTTGCCCGTCGGGCGGCGGCGAACGGCTGATCGACGATCTCTTTTATTTCCTGGACAAACTTCATCCGGGTCAAACCATCCCGGAGGTGGAAAACTGACAGCGTATTTGCGGTATTAATCAGCTTCCTGGCTTCAAGATTCACCATCGTTTCTGCCCAGGCTTTATTCCTTCCGCCTGAATGCACCATATTTAGCAATCCCGCATCCACTTCCTGTTCTCCCTGTATTATTTGCTTTGCTGATAAAGCCCTTTTTCTCCAGATGTAGTCCATGCCGGTACCGTGCGGCATAGCAAAAACCAGATGGGGAAGAGCAAGACGATCTGCATCATTGATGGCGACATCACATCAGTGACGTACGCCATTATCATCGTCATCAACAGGCTCACCGTCAGCATCATCGCCGTCTTCCGCATCCGGATCTTCGAAATAGGTGCCCCAGCCGTCATAATCGACCTGGTATTGACCGGCCAGATTAACCAGTTGCTCAACCTGCACACTGATCAGTTCAGCGTTTAACGCCAGCTCACTGAGGATGTCCACACACATGACTGTCGAGCCGTCTTCCAGTTCCAGCTCTTCAGGTTCGGTGACTTCATAACCCAGTTTGAATGCTTCAACGGCCGCTTTTTCCAGTGAATCAAAATTGTTGCAGGAAAGATGATGTTCAATGGTGTAGAGCGCATCAGGATCACTGCCATCGTCCAGCAATTCTTCAATAATCAAGCGTGTCTCTTCACGTTGCTCTTCCAGCAAAGCCTCATATGCCATGATTTATTCCTCAATGATTGGCAATTTATTGCATTATTTTCCCACAGCGCCCTTCGCGTCACTAGACAAAATAAAAAGTTTCTTTACATCGGGGTTGAAAATGAATATCCATACGTTTAAATTGAATTTTAATTCACTTAAACCGCTAACACGGAGCGTCCTATGCGTCAGTTTTATCAACGTCATTTCCTCAGATTGCTCGATTTCACCCCCGCAGAAATTAATGCCCTGCTTGCTCTCGCGACTGAATTAAAAATCGCCAAAAAAAATGGTGAGGAAATACAACGCCTGAAAGGCAAGAATATCGCGCTCATCTTCGAAAAAGACTCTACTCGTACCCGATGCTCTTTCGAAGTTGCCGCGTTCGATCAGGGCGCGAATGTCACCTATCTCGGCGCCAATGGTAGCCAGATTGGGCATAAAGAGTCGATCAAAGATACTGCTCGCGTGTTAGGGCGCCTGTATGACGGAATTCAGTATCGTGGCCACGGACAGGAGATTGTCGAAACGCTGGCGCAGTACGCCGGCGTGCCGGTGTGGAATGGCCTGACCAATGAGTTCCATCCCACCCAGTTATTGGCTGATTTGCTCACCATGCAGGAACATCTGCCGCAAAAGTCGCTACGTGACATGACCTTCGTTTACGTCGGCGATGCGCGCAATAATATGGGGAACTCGATGCTGGAAGCGGCGGCGCTGGTCGGGCTTGATTTACGTCTGGTCGCCCCGAAGGGCTGCTGGCCAGATGAAGCACTCGTTGCTGAATGCCGCCAGGCGGCGATCAACACCGGCGGAAAAATCACCCTGACGGAATCGATCAGCGAAGGCGTGAGAGGCGCTGATTTTATCTATACCGATGTCTGGGTCTCCATGGGTGAAGCGAAATCGGTGTGGCAGGAGCGGATAGCCCTGTTGCGCAATTATCAGGTCAATATGGCCATGCTGGAGCAAACCGGCAACCCTCAGGTGAAATTTCTGCACTGCCTGCCCGCCTTCCATGACGATAAAACGACCCTCGGCCAACAGGTTGCTGAACAGTATGGTTTGCACGGCGGCATGGAAGTGACGGACGAGGTGTTCGAGTCGCCGCACAGTATCGTATTCGACCAGGCGGAAAACCGTTTACATACCATTAAAGCAGTGATGGTTGCCACGCTGGTTAAATTGCCGTAAAACGGACTAAACACGATTGATACAATCCGGATTTTCACTTGATGCGTTATCTGGATTGCGTATAATGCCCGACGATTTGCCGGGAGGAACTATGCCACTGAGCGCCGTTGACATCACCGCTTACCATCGCCTGATTGCTGGCGATGCGCTATTTTCCTTCCGTTGCATAACTGGTCGAAAAAAAGCCCCTCATTGAAGGGGCTTTTTTTTCGTCTGTCTGTCAGAGCCCCTTCCGGCGCAGAGGAGAGTAAAACATGGCCAATCCGTTATATCATAAGCATGTCATTTCCATTAACGATCTCAATCGTGAAGAACTGGAGTTAGTGCTGAACACGGCAGCCAGTCTGAAAGCCCATCCGCAACCCGAGCTGCTGAAACATACCGTGATTGCCAGTTGTTTCTTTGAAGCGTCAACACGCACACGCCTGTCATTTGAGACCGCCATGCACCGCCTTGGCGCCTCAGTGGTCGGTTTTTCCGATAGCAGCAACACCTCACTCGGTAAAAAGGGCGAAACACTGGCCGACACTATTTCGGTTATTAGCACCTATGTCGACGCCATTGTTATGCGCCATCCGCAAGAAGGTGCCGCCCGCCTGGCCACTGAGTTTTCCAGCGGGGTGCCCATCCTCAATGCCGGTGACGGCGCAAACCAACACCCAACACAAACGCTGCTCGACTTGTTTACCATTCAGGAAACCCAGGGCCGCCTGAGCAACCTGAATGTGGCGATGGTCGGCGATTTGAAGTATGGGCGTACGGTGCATTCACTGGCACAGGCACTGGCAAAGTTCGACAACAACCGTTTTTTCTTTATTGCCCCGGATGCGCTGGCCATGCCCGGCTACATTACCGATATGCTCGATGAGCAAGGCATTACCTGGAGCCGTCACGGCAATATTGATGAAGTAGTACCGCACGTTGATATCCTCTATATGACGCGGGTACAAAAAGAACGTCTTGATCCGTCCGAATATGCCAATGTCAAAGCCCAGTTTATTCTGCGTACCACCGACCTCGGCGGCGCGCGTGATAATATGAAAGTACTCCATCCGCTGCCGCGCATTGATGAAATCGCTACCGATGTTGATAGCACGCCTTACGCCTGGTATTTCCAGCAAGCGGGCAACGGAATCTACGCGCGCCAGGCACTTATGGCACTGGTACTGAACAGCGAACTGGCTCTGTGAGCAGGAGATAAGCCCTATGCACGATAATAAAATGCAGGTTGAAGCAATCAAACGCGGCACGGTGATTGACCATATCCCGGCACAGGTTGGCTTCAAATTACTGTCATTATTTCGCCTGACCGAGACCGAACAGCGGATCACCATCGGCCTGAATCTGCCTTCGGGTGAGCTGGGGCGAAAAGATTTGATCAAAATTGAGAACACCTTTCTGACCGACGATCAAATCAATCAGTTGGCGGTGTACGCGCCACATGCCACGGTGAACCGCATTGATGATTATGAGGTGGTGGGAAAAATTTCACCCACGTTACCAGACCATATCGATCGCGTGTTAACCTGCCCGAACAGCAATTGCATTAGTCACAGTGAACCCGTGACCTCCAGTTTCACGGTGAAAAAGCGTCATAACGATGTGCGCCTGAAATGCAAATATTGTGAGAAAGAGTTCGCCCATCATGCAGTGCTGGCGAACGGATGACGGCGATACCGCCATCAATGAACATAACAGGAGAATATATGTCCCGCGAAATCAGTACGGAAAATGCCCCGGCGGCAATTGGCCCCTATGTTCAGGGTGTTGATCTGGGTAGTCTGATCATCACTTCAGGCCAGATCCCGGTTGATCCCAAAACCGGGCTGATTGCCGAAGCAGTCTCAGCGCAGGCGCGCCAGTCGCTGGAAAATGTGCAGGCGATTGTCGAAGCGGCTGGTCTGAAAGTCAGCGATATTGTTAAAACTACGGTGTTCGTGAAAGATTTACATGATTTTTCGACGGTAAATGCCGCCTATGAAGCGTTTTTCCGCGAACATAACGCCCCATTCCCGGCACGTTCCTGTGTTGAAGTGGCGCGTCTGCCGAAAGATGTGAAGATTGAGATCGAAGCGATCGCGGTACGTCGCTAAGCATGTATCGCCTGCCTGGCCATCAATGCCCGCGCCAGGCCGTTCGCTATCTTGCCCTCCAGCACAATACAGCCGCCAGTGATGTCCCGCGTGCTGGCACTGGCCCTTCAGCGGCCGATGCCAGCCGCGAGAGTCAACGGCTAGTTTAGCGCTCTCACTGCGCGTTTCCCCGTACCAGAGAAAGAACGCGCGCTCTTTTTTCAGCGCATTCCGCCACAGATGACATTTCAAAGTGCCGGTAACTGACTAATCTTATGGGTATGCTTTGCACACAAGTATGATCGGTAAAATGGCGGGCCGTTTGTTGGCCTCCAGAGAATCAGGATTGATCAATGAATAAAATTCCACCATGGTGGCAGAATGGCGTTATCTATCAAATTTATCCCAAGAGTTTTCAGGATACCACCGGCAGCGGCACCGGCGATCTGGCGGGCATCATTCAACGTCTTAACTACCTGAAATTACTGGGAGTAGATGCCATCTGGCTAACGCCTTTTTATCTTTCTCCTCAGGTTGATAATGGCTATGACGTGGCAAATTATACCGCCATCGATCCCGCCTTTGGTACGCTGAACGATTTCGATAATCTGGTTGAACAAGCACATAACCTTGGCCTGCGCATTATCCTTGATATGGTGTTTAATCACTCATCCACGCAACATCACTGGTTCCATGAAGCGCTGGATCGTGAAAATTCCCACCGAGCCTACTATATCTGGCGCGATGGCTCGCCTGCGGAACCGCCCAACAACTGGCGTTCGAAATTTGGCGGTTCCGCCTGGCGCTGGCATCCGGAAAGCGCACAGTACTATATGCACTTATGGGCGCCCGAACAGGCTGATCTCAACTGGGAAAATGATGCATTACGTGCCGAACTGAAGCAAATCGTCAACTTTTGGGCCGATCGGGGCATTGATGGTTTGCGGCTCGATGTGGTCAACCTGGTGTCAAAAACACCGGATTTTCCTGACGACCCGCACGGCGACGGTTTACGGCTTTATACCGATGGCCCGCGTATTCACGAATATATGCAGGAGATGAGCCGCGATGTCTTCCGCCCCCGGGCATTGATGACCGTGGGCGAGATGTCTTCCGCGACCCTGGAACACTGCCAGCGTTATGGGGCGCTGAGCGGCGAAGAGTTATCCATGGTCTTTAGCTTCGATCATGTGGAAGTGGATTTTTATCAGTGACAGAAATGGACCCTGACGCCGCTTGACCTCATCGCGCTAAAAAGCATTTTTGCCCACTGGCAGCAAGGCATGCACAACCGCGCATGGAATGCCCTGTTCTGGTGTAATCACGACCAACCGCGCGTAGTTTCACGCTGGGGGGATGAACAGACATTTCGCGTACCCTCGGCGAAAATGCTGGCTATGGCACTCCATGGCATGCAAGGCACGCCGTATATCTTCCAGGGGGAAGAGTTGGGGATGACTAACCCGCATTTCGGCCGCATCATTGATTATCGGGATATTGAAAGCCACAACATGTATGCCGAGTTGCGTACCCAGGGACGCGACAGTGAAAACCTGTTGGCGATCCTCGCGAGTAAATCGCGTGATAATGGCCGCACTCCAATGCAGTGGGACGGCAGTGAAAATGGCGGCTTTACTCATGGCACACCGTGGATTGGCATGAGTGAAAATTATGCCACCATCAATGCCGAAGCCGCTATCGCCGATCCCGACTCGGTGTTTTACACCTATCAACACTTAATACAACTGCGTAAAACCCATTTGATTTTGACCTGGGGCGATTACCATGATCTGCTGCCAGAGCACCCTTCCCTCTGGTGCTATCGCCGCCGCTATGCGGGTGAAAGCCTGGTGGTGGCCGCCAATTTCAGCCATGAAACACACACCTGGCTGGCGGATGATTTTCACGGCAACTGGCAGGTATTGATGAGCAATTACGCCGACGCGCCTGCGGCACCAGGCAAAACAATGCTCCGCCCATGGGAAGCCGTGTGGTGGTATCAACGTAGTTAACACCCCGTGCCCGGTTACCGCCATCAATACCGGGCAACGCGATATCTCACTTTTCGACCCTCCTTCGGCAATCTTTGTTTTACATCAATAAACGCGCAATTAACTCAGGGAAAATACCATATATAGTGTTTACTATGTCTACATGAACCTACATATAGATAATTGTGATCAAAAAGGAGAACAGTGGTGGCGACAGTAGTGACGAAACGAGATGGCTGTTTGGTTGCCTTTGATGAGCAACGGATACGTGATGCCATCATCGGCGCGGCGCGTGCGGCGCAGATTAACGATAATGACTACTGTGCCACGGTGGCGCATCAGGTCAGCGTCAGCATGTCGGGCCGGGAGCGCATCGATATCCATGAGATTCAGGAAATGGTAGAGAATTTGCTGATGGCTGGATGTTATCCGCAACTGGCGCGCACCTACATCGAGTACCGTCATGATCGTGACGTCGCCCGGGAGCAACGCGGCAAACTGAATAAAGCCATTCGCGGCCTGGTGGAACAAAGCAATCCGGCGCTGCTGAATGAGAATGCCAATAAAGACAGCAAAGTGATCCCAACACAACGTGATCTGCTGGCGGGTATCGTGGCAAAACACTACGCGCAACAGCATATTTTACCGCGTGATGTCGTCAGTGCGCATGACCGTGGTGAAATTCACTATCACGATCTCGATTATTCGCCCTTCTTTCCAATGTTTAACTGCATGCTGATTGATCTTAATGGCATGCTGACCAACGGCTTTAAGATGGGTAATGCGGAGATCGAACCACCAAAATCGATTTCCACCGCAACAGCCGTCACCGCGCAGATCATCGCCCAGGTCGCCAGCCACATTTATGGCGGCACCACCATCAATCGCATTGATGAAGTACTGGCGCCATTCGTTGAAGCCAGCTTTGCTAAACATCAGGCCGTCGCACAAGAGTGGCACATTGCCGACCACGAAGGATATGCCCGTGGGCGCACGGAAAAAGAGTGTTTTGACGCCTTTCAGTCGCTGGAATATGAAGTCAATACCCTGCATACCGCCAATGGCCAAACCCCCTTCGTTACCTTTGGATTTGGGCTGGGAACCGGCTGGGCCGCGCGCCTTATTCAGCAATCTATTCTCCAGAACCGCATTGCCGGACTGGGGAAAAATCATAAAACCGCGGTGTTCCCGAAACTGGTGTTCGCCATTCGTGACGGCATCAATCATCTGCCTGGCGATGTGAATTATGATATCAAGCAACTGGCGCTGGAATGCGCCAGCAAACGGATGTACCCCGACATTCTTAATTATGATCAAGTAGTAAAAGTCACTGGTTCATTTAAAACCCCAATGGGGTGCCGCAGCTTCCTCGGCATGTATGAAGAAAATGGCCAGCCGATCCATGAAGGACGAAATAATATTGGCGTGATTAGCCTGAACCTGCCGCGCATCGCCCTGGAAGCCAAAGGTGACGATGCCCGTTTCTGGTCATTGCTGGACGAACGGTTGTTGCTGGCTAAAAAAGCCCTTATGACGCGCATCGCCCGGCTGGAAGGCACCAAAGCGCGCGTAGCGCCGATTCTCTATATGGAAGGGGCCTGCGGTGTTCGGCTGCAAGCCGATGATAATGTCGCGGCCATATTCAAAAACGGGCGCGCCTCGATTTCACTGGGCTATATCGGCATCCATGAAACCATCAATGCCCTGAGCGGCGGTCAAACGCACGTTTATGATGATGACGCGTTACGCGCCAAAGCGGTTGCCATCGTCGCCCGTTTACGCCAGGCGGTGGATGAATGGAAAGCCGAAACCGGCTATGGCTTTAGTCTCTACAGCACCCCAAGCGAAAATCTGTGCGATCGTTTTTGCCGTCTGGATGCGGCGCAATTCGGCATTATTGCCGGCGTCACCGATAAAGGTTATTACACCAACAGTTTCCATCTGGATGTTGAGAAAAAAGTTAATCCTTACGAGAAAATTGATTTCGAAGCGGCCTATCCACCAGTGGCCAATGGCGGGTTCATTTGTTACGGCGAATATCCCAATATTCAGCATAACCTGAAGGCGCTGGAAGATGTCTGGGACTACAGTTATAGCCGCATTCCCTATTACGGCACCAACACGCCGATCGACGAATGTTATGACTGTGGTTTTACCGGTGAATTTGAGTGTTCCAGCAAAGGGTTTACCTGCCCGAAATGCGGCAATCACGACGCGGCACGTGTTTCAGTCACTCGCCGGGTATGTGGTTATCTTGGCAGCCCGGACGCCCGGCCGTTCAACGCCGGTAAACAGGAAGAAGTCAAACGCCGGGTAAAACATTTGGGTAACGGACAGATCCGGTGAACATCCATCAATACTATGACGTCGATATTGTCAACGGACCGGGAACACGCTGCACATTATTTGTTGCCGGTTGTGAACATCAGTGTCCGGGCTGCTACAATAAAAGTACCTGGCGGCTGAATTCCGGGGTGCCGTTTACCATTGAGATGGAAGAAACGTTGATCCGTGATTTGCAGGACACGCGTATTCCGCGTCAGGGATTATCACTTTCGGGCGGCGATCCGCTGCATCCGGCCAATGTGCCGGATGTTCTGCGGCTGGTGAAACGCGTGCGCCGTGAGTGCGCGGGAAAAGATATTTGGTTATGGACCGGCTACACCCTGGCTGAGTTAACACCCGCGCAGAACCGTATTGTGCAAGAGATTGATGTACTGATCGACGGTAAATTTATACACGCCCTGAAGGACCCGATGTTGCCATGGCGCGGTAGCAGCAATCAGGTAATTCACTATTTACGCCCTTCACAATGTGTAAACATCCCTAATCAATAGCATGATTCCTCCCCTCTGCACGGAGGATGCACTACGATAGGGCATTTTTCACCTCCGGCACAACCTCTCGTGCTGGTTGTCTCCCGGCTCCGGGAAAAAACACACATTCAGCACCAGGCCTCATGATGGCGTTTTTCTTGCATGTCTTCTGTTGTCGTCAGTTAAAAACACCTTCCCTTTTCGTCCAGAATGAGGCTTTGCAATGGAACTGAAATGGTTTGAAGATTTTCTGAGTGTGACACGATGCTACAGTTTTACCCGGGCCGCCGATGAACGGCATGTCACCCAATCGGCGCTCAGTCGCCGTATCCGCCAGCTTGAGGAGTGGCTTGGCGTGCCGTTGTTCGATCGTAAAACGTATCCCATCACGCTGACGCCGGAAGGACAGGCGTTTTTGATCACTGCCAGTGAAACGGTATTTTCATTAGGGCACCTGCGCAGCGATCTGCATCAGCGCTATGAAAAACGCACCTCGGTGCTGCGTTTTGCCATGCTGAATACCCTTTCCCTGACCTTCTTCCCTGACTGGATTGAGAAGATCAAACAACAGCAACAACTGGGCTACATTCGACTGTGCAACCAGAAACCAACATTCGTTGAGCACATTGCCCAATTGTATTCCGACGAAACCGACTTTCTGCTGACGTATGCCCATGACAGCGTCACGCTGATCCAGCAACTCACCCGCTACCCGATGCTACTCCTGGGCAAGGAACGGGCGATTGCCGTTTGCCGCCCTGACAGCGAAGGAAAACCGCTTTATCCCATTGGCATAAGCCGGGACCCCATCCCCTTTCTCAGCTATGGTCAGCACTCTTTCTTTGCCCACGCCATGGCGCACTCCGAATGTATCAAGGCCCTGCCGCTTGAAGCAATCTACGAGAATGGTATGTCGGTAAATCTTAAAGCGATGGTGTTGGCTGGCAGTGGTGTGGCCTGGTTACCAGAGAGTTTGCTGAATAAGGAACTGGAAAGTGGAACACTGGTAAGAGCCGGTGACAGCCGTTGGGATATGCCGCTTGATATTCGTCTTTATCGTCAACCGATATTACGGGCAGAACCCGCCGAAGCTTTCTGGCAGCGAGCGGCTGAGAGCAAACAACGGATTTCAGCCATCTGACTTTGGTGGTTTACGCTGCCTTTTCCCTCGTATGCCTGCGTCAAGCGGGCGGCTGCTTATCGTCTTTATCTTCTGGCTTAGCCCACACGATGAAATCTGCCGACATCAATCTATGCCGTTTTGGAATGGGGCAAGAAAAATGCGCATTGGCAATTCATCACCGCCTTCTTGCATGCTGAACCTGGCACAGCACAACGCGTTCTCTTCTTACTCACAACGTTTTCTGGGGATAACAATGCAAAATAAAGCGCACGTCTGGAAACTGGTAGATGAACATCAGGCTGAATTTTGTGAATTAAGTGATCGTATCTGGGGTATGCCCGAGATTTGCTATACCGAATACCGCTCGGTCGCCGAGCATACTGCGATGCTGAAGCAACAGGGATTCCGCGTCACTGAAAACGTCGCACAGATCCCAACAGCGGTGATGGGTGAAGCCGGTGAAGCGGGCCCCATCATTGCCATACTTGGCGAGTACGATGCACTTCCGGGTCTGAGCCAGGCTTCCGGGGTCGCTCACCCGTCGCCACTGCCAGGCAATGGCTATGGACACGGCTGCGGCCATAATCTGCTGGGCGCGGCCGCCATGCTGGCGGCAACCGCATTAAAAGAGTGGCTGGCGGCAACCGGTATCGCCGGACGGGTGCGTTATTACGGCTGCCCGGCGGAAGAAGGTGGGGCGGCAAAATCATTTATGGCGCGCGCCGGGGCGTTTGACGATGTGGATGTTGCCATCACCTGGCATCCAGCCAGTCACCATGAAGTGACGAAAGCGTTGTCACTCGCCAATACCCGGATGGATTTCTTTTTTACCGGTCGCGCGTCACATGCGGCCGCCTCGCCACATCTTGGGCGTAGCGCACTGGATGCCGTAGAGCTGATGAACGTTGGCGTACAGTTTTTGCGTGAACATGTTCCTCAGGAATCACGGATTCACTACGCGATGCTGGACTCCGGCGGAATCGCCCCTAATGTTGTGCAGGCTAAGGCCGCTGTACGATACGCCATCCGCGCGCGTGACGTGCAAAGCATGTTTGCTCTGAACGAACGCGTCAAACGCGTGGCGCAGGGTGCCGCCATGATGACCGATACCAGGGTGGAAATCAGCATTATGAGCGCCGTTTCTAATTTGCTTGGCAACCGCCCGCTGGAGGAAGCCATGCAGCGCAATTTTGCGGCACTGGGTCCGGTCCCCTTCGACAATGCCGATCTGGCCTTTGCCGCCGAGATACAATCGACATTGAGCGCGGAGGAAATTGCCAGCGATTACCGCAGAGCCGGGGTCAAACCAGTCAATCCTGCGCCGCTCAGCGACTTTATTATCCCTCTCGATACTCACGGAGAACCGATGATAGGCTCCACGGACGTGGGCGATGTCAGTTGGGTTATTCCTACCGTTCAGGCCCACGTACCGACCATGGCGCTGGGGACACCCGGCCATTCCTGGCAGCTTACGGCTCAGGGAAAAATGCCGGCGGCACATAAGGGCCTGGTTCATGTCGCGAAAATAATGGCCGCTACCGCGATTGATGTGCTGACCGACAAGATGCTGTTGGCGCAAGTGAAAAAAGCCCACGTTGAACAGATCAATGAAACCCCGTATTACTGCCCTATTCCTGCCGAGGTGAATCCGCCCATTCAGCCGCGTCCGTAAAACATCTGGTTCATTCACTTTCGGGGAGTTATCGCCATGTTTAAACTGAATACGTCCGCCGCGGTAATATTAGCCGTCTCGTTTAGCGCGGCCTCTCAGGCCGCCACGCCGCCAGACGCGCTGGTAATGGCATGGAATATTGATGCCATCAGTACCTGGGACCCGGCGCAAATCGGTGAAGTGGTCACTAATGAAATCATTATGAATACCTGTAACACCCTGGTTTCATTCGATGTAAAAGATGAAAATAAAGTGGTACCGGAGTTAGCGCAACGCTGGGATGTTTCAGCGGATCGCAAGCAGATCACCTTCCACCTGCAACCTAACCTGAAATTTGCGGACGGCACCGCCGCCACTGCGGGAGATTTTGCCTGGTCTCTGCAGCGCGTGGTGAAATTAGGTTACGGCAACGCCGCCGCGCTCACCGAATTCGGTTTCACCAAAGAAAATGTCGATCAACAAATTACCGCGCCGGATGACCACACGCTGATAATGACATTTGACCAGGCCTATCCCACTAATCTGATGCTACAGGCCATCGCCGCCAATGATGTGGCAACACTGCAGGATCGCAAGCTGCTGGAGAAGGCCGCGGTTAATAACGACATGGGTCACCAATACCTGTCGACCCATACCGCCTGTGTTGGCCCCTATCAACTGGTACGCTGGAATGCGGGTGAAGGCGTGGTTCTCCAGGCGACGCCAAACTACTGGGGAACGCCGCCAAAACTGAAACGCATTCTTATCCGCCATGTGGCGGAAACCGGCACTCAGCGCTTGCTGCTCACCCAGGGCGATGTGGATATTGCCCGTGATCTTTCCGCTGACGATCTCAAAACGCTGGATCAAAGCAACAAGGTGAAGGTAGATAAAGTGCTCAAACCCCAGTTGTTCTTCTGGACCTTTAATAATGAAGATCCCATTTTCAAAAATGAAAAAGTACGACTGGCGATGCGCTATCTGATCGATTACGACGGACTGGCAAAAAGCGTAATGCCCTATCTGGGGGTACCGCGCGCCAGCTTTGCGACGATTGGCGCCTTTGGTGCGCTGGATGAGAAAGCAGGACAACCTTTTACCCTGAATCAGGAAAAGGCCCGCCAGTTGCTGACAGAAGCAGGCTATCCCGATGGTTTTCAGGCTTCAGTCATTTTCGGTACCCTGCCGCATTCAGCGCCCATTGCCCAGAGTATTCAGCAAAATGCCGCCAAAATAGGCGTGAAACTGACACTTGAACGGATGTCAAATGCCCAGTTGTTCAGCCGCGCCCGGGGTCGTGAATTCCAGAGTGCCATGATGGCCTGGCAAACCACGGTCCCGGATGCCTGGGGCAATGCATCGCGTCTGGTCTTCAACCCGGATAATCGCAAAGAAGCCCGGGCCACGCAGTACCCAAGCTGGCGTGCCGCATATTACGACAAGGCAATGAATAACGCCGTCAGGACCGCGTTACTGGAGCCAGACGACAGTAAGCGTGCGGCAATATATGCCGACTTGCAACGCCAGGTGATGCAGAAAGGTCCGATGGCCATCATGTTCCAGATGTACAACACCGCAGGTATCAGCCCGGTCGTGAAGCACTGGACCTGGAATGGATTCCGGGTGTGGTACGGCGCCGCAGGAAAATAATATGTCGCACCTCTTCGCACAATCCACGGCAACACCCGGGCCATCGCTGCTGGGGAGGCGCCTGCAAACACTGTTGCAAGGGATTATCTCAATTTTCTGCACACTACTGGGGCTGGCGGCGCTGACGTTCTTTATTGGTCGTTTGTTGCCTGTCGATCCGGTGGTGGCGGTGATCGGCGATAATGCCAGTCAGGAAGCCTGGAAACAGATGTATCACCAGTTGGGCCTGGACCAACCGCTGTGGAAACAGTTCATCGATTACCTGTGGCAGCTAGCTCATCTCGATTTCGGCATTGCACTGACCACCAGCCATCCGGTGGCCGAGGATATCGCCCGGGTCTTTCCCGCCACACTGGAACTGGCCACCGTCGCGGCGATTATTGGTGTCGGCCTCGGTATCCCGGCAGGGGTATTGTCGGCAATGTACCGCAACTCATGGTTTGATCATCTCATCCGCTTTATTGGCCTGCTCAGCTACTCGACGCCTCATTTCTGGCTGGGGTTGATGGGGCTGCTGCTGTTCTATGCCTCGCTGGGCTGGGTTGGCGGGCCGGGACGCATCGATTTTATGTATGAGTTCGATCTACAACCGGTCACTGGCTTCTGGCTAATCGACAGTGCCCTGAGCGGTAATATGACGGTATTCAGGAACGTCTTCAGTCATATCATTCTGCCTGCCTCTATTCTGGGACTCAGTTCACTGGCATGGATCAGCCGAATGACACGCAGTTTTATGATTGAGCAACTGTCACAGGAGTACATCATTACCGCCCGGGTGAAGGGGTTATCCTGGGCACGTTGTGTGTGGATTCATGCCCTGCGTAACGTTGCCGTGCCGGTATTGACGGTGGTGGCGCTTTCCTGGGCATGGCTGCTGGAAGGCGCCGTGCTAACCGAAACGGTATTCGCCTGGCCGGGGTTTGGTCGCTACCTGACCAACGCCCTGCTGGCGGGGGATATGAATGCGGTAGTCGGGTGCACCTTGCTAACCGGCACGATATTTGTCGCCATTAACCTCATCTGCGATTTGCTCTATCGCATTTTTGATCCACGTACCCGTCAGGAGGGCGCATGAGCGACTCTGTGGATAAACAACTTTCGCCGCCAGATCGTTACGCCCTTCGATCCTGGCTAAGCACGCCAACGCCCCGCTCACCCTTTCAGGCTCGCATGCAATTGCTGTGGCTTCAGTGGCGCCGCTTTTGTGCTAATCATTCTGCGTTATTTGGTTTGCTGGTATTGCTGGTGATTGTCTTTACCGCGTTGTTTGCTCCCTGGCTCAGTAATCACGATATCTTCGCGCAGAACCTGGCGTACCGTCTGCGCCCACCTGGCAGCGGTTTCTGGCTGGGTACTGACGAGCTGGGTCGCGATATTTACAGCCGCCTGCTGTACGGCGCACGCATAACGCTGTACATCGCCGGGCTGACCGCACTGATTATCACGCCGTTAGGGCTGATCGTCGGTACCAGCGCGGGCTATCTTGGTGGCTGGGTGGACAAAGTGCTGATGCGGCTGGTGGATATTTTTCTCGCCTTTCCCAGTCTTATTTTGGCGCTGGCTTTCGTGGCGGCATTGGGGCCTGGCATCGAGAACGCCATTATTGCTATCTCGCTGTCCTCATGGCCACCTGTCGCACGTCTGGCGCGGGCCGAGACGCTGTCGATCCGCAAGATGGATTACATTGCCGCCGTTAGACTGCAAGGGGCAAGCGCTTTGCATATCATCCTGCACCATATTATTCCCATGTGCCTGCCTTCGGTGGTCGTGCGTGTCACACTGAATATGGCGGCAATTATCCTTACTGCCGCCGGTCTCGGTTTCCTTGGCTTAGGCGCACAGGCTCCCAGCCCGGAATGGGGCGCCATGCTCGCCTCGGGCAGAGAATTCATGCTGACCAATGGCTGGATTGCCGCCATTCCCGGCCTGGCGATTCTTTTCACCAGTCTGGCCTTCAACCTGCTCGGTGACGGCCTGCGTGACATGATGGATCTTCGCCATGACTGATACTCTTCTGCACGTGGAAAACATGAATATTGTGTTTAAGGGTACGCATGAAGAAAACCATGCAGTACGCAATGTCTCTTTCACCATTGGTCGCGAAAAGCTGGCTATCGTCGGTGAATCCGGTTCGGGTAAGTCACAAACCTGTCGGGCGCTGCTAAAGCTGACGCCAAAAGCAGGTCGTCTCAGTGCTGATCATATGCGCTTTGGGGATATCGATCTGTTGAATGCCAGCGAAAAGCAGATGCGTTCGATTCGAGGTAACCGTATCTCAATGATTTTACAGGACCCTAAATTTTCGCTGAATCCACTGATGCGTATTGGCGACCAGATCGCGGAAGCCTGTCGCCTGCATTCTCAGGTAACGAAGACCATTGCCCGGGAACGGACACTGGCCATGCTGGAATCTGTGCATATTCGCGAAGTGGAAAAAGTCTATCGCCAGTACCCCCATGAAATCTCCGGTGGGATGGGTCAACGAGTGATGATCGCCATGATGCTGATTCCGGAACCAGACCTCATCATTGCCGATGAACCAACCTCAGCGCTGGATGTCACTGTCCGTCTACAGGTGCTTAATATCCTTGATGATCTACTGGACAGGCGAAATACCGGCCTGTTGTTTATTACCCATGATCTAAAGCTTGTTACCCACTTTTGTGACCGCGTGCTGGTGATGTATGCCGGGCGGATTGTGGAAGAAATTGCCGCTAATCGCCTGCATGAAGCCCGACATCCCTATACTCAGGCCCTGCTTGCCAGTCAGCCGCGCTTGCATCATCCGGTGGAAATGCTTAGCGTGCCCACGCGTGATGCCCGTTGGCTAAATGGCCCAGTTTACCGACATGGAGTCGCCCAATGATCCCGACAGCGCAACGCAGTATTGAAACGGTTGACCTCTCCATTACGTTCGGCGAGGGCCAGCAACGTCGTCAGGTGGTGGATAATGTCAGCTTTATGCTGGCAGCCGGCGAGTCCTATGGCTTAATTGGAGAATCAGGCTGCGGCAAGTCTACTATTTTGCGGGCGCTGGCCGGTCTGAACAGCAACTATCAGGGGGCTATTCTATTCAATAATCAAGAACAACACCCGCTGCGTAACCGCGCCTTCTATCGCCAGGTACAAATGGTTTTTCAGGACCCTTATGCTTCATTGCATCCACGTAAGATGGTGTATACCACCCTGCGGGAACCGCTCACTCTCCACCAGCTTGATCACCATGAAGAACGGATCAGCGAGGTCCTTGAGGCCGTTGGACTGAGTGACGCATTTCGCTATCGTTATCCGCACCAGCTCTCCGGTGGCCAGCGTCAGCGTGTGGCGATTGCTCGTGCGTTGATTATGCAACCTTCAGTACTGCTGTTGGATGAGCCAACATCCGCGTTGGATGTCTCGGTACAGGCCGGGATCCTTAACCTGCTGACCCGTATGCGCAAGCAGCGTCAACTGACCTATTTGATGGTGACACATGATCTTGCCGTGGTGACACATCTGTGCCAACGCGTAGCGATCATGCACCAGGGGAAACTACTGGAAGAATTAACCGCCGAGTCCATCCGTCGCGGTGAAGCACGGGAAGCCTATACCCAGCGCTTTTTGGCCGCCAGTGAGATTTAAGGAAAATCACATGTTCAATGATCTGACACGCTATCTGGACACTATTGATACCGCGGCCCTGTTGGTCCTGAAAAATGGGAGGCCGATTTATTCATTTGGCGATCTTCAGCATCGTTATCAATGCCACTCTATGCGCAAAAGCTTTCTTAGCGCATTAATCGGTATCGCTGTCGCCAGTGATGGCTTCGATCTTTCCCTGACGCTGGATGCCCTGCACATTGATGATCGCCATCCTCTTTCAGCTGTGGAAAAACAAGCCACACTGTACGATCTGTTGCTTGCCCGTTCAGGTATTTATCATCCGGCCAACTATGAAACCCCCTGGATGCAACGCATCAAACCCGCACGTCACAGTCATGCGCCCGGTGAAAACTGGTGTTACAACAACTGGGATTTTAATGCGCTGGGCACGGCCTGGCGGCAGTTGACCGGAGAAGATATTCATCAGGCTTTTGCACAGCGCATTGCCGCGCCAACAGGGATGGAGGACTTTCGCCCGGCGGAAGATGGCGGGTATGAACCCGGCGCCGCCTCAGACCATCCGGCGTATCCATTTCGTCTTTCTACCCGCGATCTTGCCCGTTTCGGTCAACTTTTTCTGCAACAAGGATGCTGGGATGGCGTACAGGTTATCCCTGCTCGTTGGGTCAACACCAGTACGTTGCCCATTTCCCATGCGGGTGATCGTGGTGCCTATGGCTACATGTGGTGGGTGACCCGCGACGGCATCGCCTGGCCGGAGGCGATTTTACCTCCCGCCAGCTATTCAGCCCGTGGCGCGGGTGGCCATGTTTGCCTGGTGATGCCCACGCTGAACATGGTCGTCGTGCATCGTGTCGACACAGATTGTCCGGGCAAGGAAGTTAACCGCTTCCAACTGGGGAAACTACTGCAATTATTGCTTAATGATGTGTCGGGAGATCTGTAATGACCGTAATTGAAACCATTGCCGCCTGGTGCGCGCGTGAACCCCATTTCAGCGCGACAGCGCATCAACTGGCGCATGAAGCCATTAGTGACACGCTGGCCTGCCTTTATGCCGGCCGTAATGACTTCTCCACTCAGGCCGTGTTGCAAACCTGGGCGCATGATGAACACCCCGCCGCCGCCACTGTCGCCCTGCGCAATGCAACTGCCGCACATGCCATTGATTACGATGATAATTTTGCGCCGGGTATGAGCCATGCCTCCGCCGTGCTGGTGCCAGCCCTGGTGGCGGTCGCCCTGGAAGAAAATCGGGGTGGCGAAGCGCTGGTTAATGCCTATTTGATTGGCCTGCAGGCACAGGCGTTTGTCGGTGACGTGGTCAGCCCGTCGCACTATACGGCAGGATGGCATGGCACTTCCACCATCGGTTGCATTGGTACGGCGGCTGGCGTTGCCTGGCTCAAAGGGATGGACTGTGCCGGTATTGCCAGAACCCTCAGCATTGCCGTCAGCCTGGCCAGCGGGACTAAAGGCCAGTTTGGTACACCGTTAAAACCTTTCCATGCCGGCATGGCGGCGCGTAACGCAGTTGATGCCGCCGCTCTGGCCAGTACGGGAATGCGTGGCAAGTTGGATATTCTTGAAGGGCATATGGGATTCTATGAATTGTTCTCCGGCGCCGATTTCTCGCCGGAGAAAGTACACCGCTGGCAGGCAGAAGAAAAACACGTGATTGAAACTATCGGCGTAATGCCTAAAAAGCATCCCTGTTGTGGTTCCACTCACCGGATACTGGATGCCATTGCCGATTTACAAAAGAAATATGTGTTTACTGCCGCCGAGGTGGCGTCTGTTCAGTGCAAAGTGGGCATCGCCAACCGTCGCAATCTCGCCTATACCCTGCCGGAAAATGAAATGCAGGCCCGCTTTTCCATGAACTATTGTGTGGTCTGTATGCTGGACGCGGGGTCTCTGAGTGTCGTCGATTTTACACCGCCGCGGGTGCAGGAACGGGCGCATCACCCATTAATGAATCGTGTCACGATGGAAAGCTGGCAACCAGAAGAAGAGGCGCTGGCAGACAATCTGCCCCATAACGTTACCTTAACGCTTATTGATGGACGCACACTTTATCATGAGCGTCTGCATGCCAAAGGGGCGCTGACGGAACCCTTTAGCGCCCATGAGCGCTGGCAAAAATTTACTGATTGTTGTCACTCACTGCCGGAGCGAGAAAAAATTTATCAACGTCTGGCGAAGATTGAGCATGAGGAAAATCTTCATTTCCTGCACGCTATATTGATATAAAAATACATCAGGCCCGCTGCCAGATCTGTTTTTTGCCAAATCCCAGCGTGTTATCCGTCATTTTTAGTTCATCGAGGATTATTTCCCACAGCGGTGACAACACCGTCCTCGCCACCGGGAAACGGCGACAGTACGCTTCACGCGCCAGCGCTTCCTGTTCACCATCGAGTAATTGCGCATTACCACGGTATTGCACGCCTTTAATCAGCAATACCGTTTTAGTCTGACCGTTCACCGTGCCGGCGACATGTGATCGTGCCTGCATCAACGCGCCATGACGCGTCCGGGTATCCGTCATCAACCAGAACGCCATCCGCGACTCGTCAAAAACATAAAAGCAGTTGGCGCACCAGATTTCAGCGTCACTGGCGCAGCACAATGACAGCACATGCTGTTTTTTAAGATAATGGATAATGTGTTGTAAATCAGACAAAACAGTTCTCCTGCCGGGCAGAAAGGGCGATGTTGCCACATGACAAAACATACTGAATACTGCCAGAATACGCTGAACCTGAGAAGAGTGGATAAAGAATGCGTCATTCAGACACCGTTGTCTGGCAACTGTATATTTTGCAGACAGCCCGCGGCATGCTTTATACCGGTATCACCCATGATGTGACACGCCGTATTCAGCAGCATCAGGGGGGGACCGGCGCCAAAGCGTTGCGCGGCAAAGGGCCGCTGTTGTTACGGTTCAGTTGTGTGGCGGGCGATCGCGCCAGCGCCTCACGCCTGGAGTATCAGGTTAAACAACTGACTCATCAGCAGAAGGTACAACTGGTAGAAAGCCAGCCCACCTCGATCGAGAACTGGCTTAAGCAAAACGGTTGAAGTGCTCGCTGTACTCCACGTCGCCGGTGATGCCGTCAAATGCGTTATCCGCCAGTTTGTAGACCTGGAAATTCGCTTCAGTGTCCGCCCATTTACAGTGCAACTGATGGGGTGCTGCGGGCATAAACCCGAGGCGGCTATACCAGGCGGGATCACCTACCACTACCACGGCGGCATAACCAAATTCGTTGAGCGTATCCAGCCCTTCGAAGATCAACTGACGACCAATGCCCTGGTTACGCCAGCGTTCATCAACAGCCAATGGCGCAAGACCCACCCAGCCACGATCTTCGCCCTGCATAATCACCGGGCTGAACGCCGCATATCCGAGTACCTGGCCTGCATCGTCGGTTGCCACCACGCCTAAGGTTAACTGAGCGTCTTCACGCAATTGATGAACCAAATCTGCCTCTGTCCCCGTGGCAAAACAACGGCGTAACAAGCGATCAATGCCTGCGGCATCCACACCAATTTCGGTACGAATTAACATGATACACCTGCGCGATCCTTCGGGGATGTCGCGTCCTCGTTCAGTCCGGCTTCAATAAAATCAGCCAGTTTCAATAACCCAATACGCATTGGCGCTGGCATGGTGTCCAGTTCAATGGCATCCATCATATTTTTTACCTCCAGTCCGAGCTCGGTATCTCCTTCAATGATCAGCCGTCGCTGGAAAAAAAGCGTATCGGGATCAACTCTCCGTGCGGCCACCAGCAGTAGATCATTCGCCTGGCCGCGAAACCAGACATCCGCCTGATGGTGCGCCGCCACCTGCAACTGGCCATCAACCAGGCTTATCGTCCAGCGCAATGCCAGATCAGCAATGTCGATGCCCAGCCTGCGTCCGTCAAGAAAATTCAGATCTCCTTCGGTTAAAGCGTGACGAAATTGCCAGTTCAGGAGTTGTTGCAGTACGGTTTTTTTTAACGCAAAGGGGGTCAGTTGTAATGGAAAACGCAATAGTTGCGGGCCTTTTCTGACACACTGCCCGCGCAACAGGTTCAACACAATATTCACTCCTTACAAAAATTTTGACTATTGTGCCACATCAGAAAAATTCGTCAGGCGGCTGGATCAACAAAATGTGCGAACATCTGCGGAATCAGGCAGTATTTATCCGATCAATACGCCATTCACTGCCTTAAATCAAAATTTGTCACAATTAGCTTGTCTACACTCGTGTCTATTATGTCTTATTCCCAAGAGAAATCATGGAACTTCTTTGCCCGGCCGGGAATCTTCCCGCACTTAAGGCCGCTATTGAGCAAGGTGCCGACGCCGTGTATATCGGCCTGAAGGATGATACTAATGCCCGCCATTTTGCCGGATTAAATTTCACCGGAAAACGGTTGCAGGAGGCCGCGCATTTTGTTCACCAGCATCAGCGTAAATTGCATGTGGCGATCAACACCTTTGCCCATCCCGATGGCTATGCTCGCTGGCAACGCGCGATCGATCTGGCGGCGGAAATCGGCGCTGATGCATTGATTCTCGCCGATCTGGCCATGCTGGAATATGCAGCAGAGCGCTATCCCCACATTGAACGTCATGTTTCGGTGCAAGCCTCCGCCACCAACCTGGAAGCGGTGAAATTTTATCACCACCACTTTGCTGTCGCACGCGTGGTGCTGCCTCGGGTTTTATCAATCCATCAAGTACGCCAACTGGCGCGGGTCTCCCCCGTTCCGCTTGAGGTGTTCGCCTTTGGCAGTCTGTGCATTATGGCAGAAGGACGATGTTATCTTTCGTCCTGGCTCACCGGCGAGTCGCCCAACACCGTCGGGGCCTGTTCGCCAGCCAGTTTTGTTCGCTGGCAACAGACACCAAAAGGGTTGGAGTCGCGGCTGAATGAGGTGCTGATTGATCGGTATGACGACGGAGAAAACGCGGGTTATCCCACCTTATGCAAAGGCCGCTACCTGGTGGATGGCCAGCGTTACCATGTGCTGGAAGAACCTACCAGCCTGAATACGCTTGCACTTCTGCCTGAGCTGCTACAGGCAAATATTGCTTCAGTAAAAATTGAAGGACGTCAGCGTAGCCCGGCTTATGTGGCACAAGTGACTCGTATCTGGCGTCAGGCAATCGATCGCTGCTGTGCTGATCCCGATAATTTCCGTGTTCAGGCACACTGGATGGCGGAGCTCGGTGCCTTGTCGGAAGGAACACAAACCACATTAGGTGCTTATCACCGTGAATGGCAGTAGGAAATGCGATGAAATATGCATTAGGGCCGGTGCTCTGGTATTGGCCAAAAAATGAACTGGAAAATTTTTATCAGGCTGCGGCGGCAAGTAATGCTGATATTATCTATCTTGGCGAAACCGTTTGCAGTAAACGCCGTGCGACTAAATTCGGCGACTGGCTGGCGATAGCGCATGCCCTGGCTGATAGCGGTAAACAGGTGGTGCTGAGCACCCTGACACTGGTGCAATCACCTTCCGAATTGAGCGAAATAAAACGTTATGTTGATAACGGTGAATTTCTGATTGAAGCCAACGATCTCGGCACAGTAAATATGGCGTCCGCACAGAAATTACCGTTTGTCGCCGGTCATGCCCTTAACTGTTACAACGCGGTCACGCTGCGTTTATTGTTGAAACAAGGAATGACACGCTGGTGTATGCCGGTGGAACTGTCGCGTGACTGGTTAATCAATATAGTGCATCAGTGCGAGGCGCTGGGTATCCGGCAGCAATTCGAGGTGGAAATCCTCGGCTATGGTCATCTGCCCCTCGCCTATTCCGCCCGCTGTTTTACCGCCCGTTCGGAAAACCGCCCCAAAGATGGATGTGAGACCTGTTGTCTTGATTATCCACAAGGCCGGAGCGTGTTATCACAGGAGAATCAACAGGTCTTCGTTCTTAATGGCATTCAGACCATGAGCGGTTATTGCTACAATCTTGGCAATGATCTCAACGGGATGCATGATCTGGTCGATATTGTGCGTTTATCGCCAGAAAACCAACAGACCCTCGCCCTGATTGACCGTTTCCGTGCCAATGAGCAAGGAGAAGCCCCGCTGATGATGGCGCAATGCAATGATTGTAATGGTTACTGGCGCAAACTGGCGGGCCTGATGTTGCAAACCAATGTGCTTTAGTACCCGGCATGAAATAAAAACCCTGAAAATAAATGCAGTTTTATTATGGTTAATCATCGGTAATACTGAGTTCAGTGCGTAGCAGGTGCATACCGCCATCTGCGTTTACAGACCAAAAGTGGGCCGATATGTCTGAGAAAAAATTCGTTCCTTTATCTGTGCTCGACTTAGCGCCAATCCCGCAAGGTTCCTCGCCTCGTGAGGCTTTTCGCGCGTCGCTGTCACTGGCTCAGCTAGCCGAAAAGTTGGGCTATCATCGTTACTGGCTGGCAGAGCATCACAATATGACCGGTATTGCCAGCGCCGCAACATCAGTACTGATCGGCTATCTGGCGGCAGGGACCAAAACATTACACCTCGGTTCCGGCGGTGTAATGTTGCCCAACCACGCGCCATTAGTGATTGCTGAACAATTCGGCACGCTGGAGTCTCTCTATCCGGGCCGCATCGATCTTGGCCTCGGGCGCGCACCAGGTTCTGACCAGCGAACCATGATGGCCCTGCGCCGTCATCTTAGCGCCGGCCAGGTCGACAGCTTTCCTGATGATGTCGCCGAGCTGGTTCGTTGGTTTGATACCCCGACAAGTGAACATCTGCCGGTACAACCAGTCCCCGGACTGGGACTTAAGATCCCTGTCTGGCTGCTGGGCTCCAGTTTGTACAGTGCGCAACTGGCTGCCAGAATGGGGCTGCCATTCGCGTTTGCCTCACATTTTGCCCCGGAGATGTTGTCTCAGGCGCTGCATCTTTATCGCAAACAATTTCAGCCTTCGGCACGGCTGGATAAACCCTATGCCATGGTGTGCGTCAATGTGATCGCCGCAGACAGCGAGCGTGATGCGCGCTTCCTGTTTACCTCCATGCAGCAACAGTTTATCAATTTGCGTCGCGGTAAACCGGGCCCGTTGCCGGCGCCCGTGGAAAACATGGATACGGTCTGGTCGCCTTCCGAGCAATATGGCGTACAGCAAGCCTTAAGTATGTCGATCGTCGGTAACAGTGAGAAAGTTCGCCAGGATCTGTCGGTACTGATTCGCGAAACGCAGGCCGATGAAATCATGGTTAACGGGCAGATCTTCGATCAACAGGCGCGACAGCACTCCTTTACTCTGGCCATGCAAGCCGCCAGTGCATAGCCGGCCATGTTGCTGCCTCTGTCAGAGTCACCCTAATTCCGCCCAGTAAAAGGGCATAAAAAATCCGGAAAGTATCCCTTTCCGGATTTTTTTATTCTGCGGGGATATCGTCACCAACAACCGGGTCATCACCACCATTTTCGTGGCGCCCGGTTGCCGGCTTCAGAGCACTAATCCCTGATCAGGCATCACGACGACGCGCCGCGGTGTGACCACCTTCGTCACGGCGTGGTCCACGGTTGCCACCATCACGGCTGAAACCGCTGCTACGACGTTCGCCAGGGCGATCATTGCTGAAACGGCGCGCACCTTCACCACGACCGCCTTCACGGCGTTCACTCACAGCACCGCGCGGGCCGGCTGGTTGACGCTCACCACGTTCACGTGGTTGCACATCGCCCATAAGTTGCATATTCATCGGTTTATTGAGAATACGGGTGCGCGTGAAGTGTTGCAGAATATCACCAGGCATGCCTTTCGGCAGTTCAATCGTTGAGTGAGAGGCAAACAACTTGATGTTGCCAATATAACGACTGCTGATATCGCCTTCGTTGGCAATCGCACCAACAATATGACGAACTTCAACACCGTCATCACGACCCACCTCAATACGATATAGCTCCATATCGCCAACCTCACGACGCTCACGACGCGGACGCTCACCACCTTCACGGCTATCACGCATCGCACGGTCACCACGACGATCATCGCGACGTTCATCACGTTCACGAGATTCACGGCGTGGGCGAGCAGCCGGTGTTGGCGGCAGAATCAGTGGACGTTCGCCCTGAGCCATCTTCAACAATGCCGCTGCCAGGGTTTCCATATCCTGCCCGTCTTCTGGCTGTAATTTCGCCAGCAACGCCCGGTATTGCTCCAAATCACTGCTTTCCAGTTGTTGCTGCACTTTCTCAGCAAACTTCGCCAGGCGGCGTTCACTCAGCACGTCGGCACTGGGCAGTTCCACTTCCGGAATCGTTAACTTCATGGTGCGTTCGATATTACGTAGCAGGCGACGTTCACGGTTTTCAACAAACAGCAACGCACGGCCAGCACGACCAGCACGACCAGTACGGCCAATACGGTGTACGTAGGATTCAGCATCCATTGGGATGTCGTAATTCACCACCAGGCTG
Source organism: Enterobacterales bacterium (assembly GCA_015655145.1). GTDB lineage: Bacteria > Pseudomonadota > Gammaproteobacteria > Enterobacterales > Enterobacteriaceae > JAATFO01. The sequence goes on from JAATFO010000110.1 coordinate 26,306, forward strand.
ATACGTTCTACATCCAGGCCACGCGCGGCAACATCTGTCGCGATCAGAATATCCAACCGGCCATCCTTCAGGCGTTCCAGCGTTTGCTCACGCAGGGCCTGATTCATGTCCCCGTTGAGGGCTGCACTGTTGTAACCGCTACGTTCCAGCGCTTCTGCCACTTCCAGCGTCGCACTTTTTGTGCGGACGAAGATAATCACCGCATCAAACTCTTCCACTTCGAGGAAACGCACCAGGGCATCAGTTTTACGACCATACACTGTCCAGTAGCTCTGGCTGATATCCGGACGGGTTGTCACGCTGGACTGAATACGCACTTCCTGCGGATCTTTCATGAAACGACGTGTAATACGGCGAATCGCTTCCGGCATGGTTGCAGAAAATAGCGCTGTCTGATGCCCTGCCGGGATCTGCGCCATGATGGTTTCAACGTCTTCGATGAATCCCATACGCAGCATTTCATCTGCTTCATCAAGCACCAAACCGCTTAAGCTGGACAGGTTCAGCGTACCGCGTTTCAGGTGATCCAACAGACGGCCTGGCGTACCGACAACAATTTGTGGTCCCTGACGCAGTGCGCGTAGCTGCACGTCATAACGTTGGCCACCATACAGAGCGAGGACATTAATGCCACGCATATGTTTAGAAAATTCAGTACACTCTTCAGCAACCTGAACAGCCAGCTCGCGCGTTGGCGCCAACACCAGGATCTGCGGTGCTTTCAGGTTGATATCAATATTGTGTAGCAAGGGCAAAGTAAATGCCGCTGTTTTGCCACTGCCTGTTTGGGCCATACCTAACACATCACGTCCGGCCAGTAAGTGTGGGATACACTCTGCCTGAATCGGTGAAGGTTTAACGTAGCCCATATCATTCAGGGCTTCGAGAATGGAGGTATTAAGACCCAGATCAGCAAAAGTGGTTTCAATTTCAGTCATGTAGTACACGTGCCTCTTAGATTTCGGCGGCCAGTCTACATAACTCGTCGTGAAAATATTCAGTCATTTTCATTGAAAAGTGTGAACCGGCTCAAATTATAGGTTTCGACGAACAAAAAAGTCCTCACCTCGTAAGGCGATGACGTTTTAAGCACAGGCTAAAAATGTTCGTCAGCTATTGCTGGTCAGATTCTGTCAGATCGTCTTGTGTCTGGCCTAACAGCGCCAGTTCCAACAATGCGTATCGGTGCTCAACAAAGTTGTTTACATTGTTTGCAACCGCCAGTTTGAACAACGCTTCCGCGTCGTCCTTCTCCCCCAGACTTAGGTAGTACTTACCTAAATAGAAGTTGGTTTCACTGAGATGTTCAGCGAGCGAGGTGTTATCCGTTGCGTCCGCCTTGAGCCGCTGCATCAGTGTATTTTCACTGATGTCGCCCAGGTAGAACTCGACAATATTCCATCCCCATTGATCTTTCACTGCTTTATCATAACGCTGTTTCAGCATTACTTTAGCTTTGTCTGCATCCATCTCGTGTTCCACGAGGCTGAGCCACAGACTACGGAAAGGATCGTTAGGATCGTCTTGATAAAACGCCAGCAGATCATCTTGCGCTAACTTGTATCGTCCGCCGTAATAGAGGGCGATACCACGATTTAAATGCGCATAGTTGTAAGTTGGATCAAGCTCAAGTACAGAATCAAACGCTTCATAGGCGGCATCAAAGTTGCCCGCCTGCGTTAAATATATGCCTAAGTAATTGAATACTTCAGGCATATCCGGTCTGATGGACAGCGCTTGCGAAAAATCGTTTCGCGCTAATGCCCGCAGACCTAAGCTATCATACAACACTCCGCGTTCATATAATAGCTGTGCGCGTTCATCATCGGTCAGTGCCCGACTGGCAAGTATTTGTTCCATGCGCGCCAGAATCACTTCCTGTTGCAGTGTGGGCTGCAGAGGAACCGCCAGAACGTCGTTCTTACGCCAATTCGAGTTGCTGCATCCTGCCAGCATGATAGCTGTCGCAACAAAACACCAGCGCAAAAAAGGCTTCATTTCCCACTCCCGAATAACAACATTGGGATGCACATCCTGTCACCCGCCTGCCTTGCACAAGGTTTCCCGCCCCCGCGATGGAACTGCTCTCTCCACGCACAGAGAGAGCTTTAGTGGCCGAACGTGCTTATTCCGCTTCAGGACTCACCGCCGCCGTTTCTGGCTGGGTTTGTTCTGTTGCTTCTTTGATACTTAAGCGTACACGGCCCTGACGGTCAACTTCCAGTACTTTAACCGGCACTTCCTGACCCATTTGTAAATAGTCGGTCACTTTCTCGACGCGTTTGTCAGCAATCTGAGAAATATGGACCAGACCTTCTTTACCGCCGCCGATAGCCACAAAGGCACCGAAATCAACGATACGGGTCACTTTACCGTTATAGATACGTCCCACTTCGATTTCAGCGGTGATTTCTTCAATGCGCCGAATAGCATGCTGCGCTTTGTCACCGTCAGTCGCCGCGATTTTCACCGTGCCGTCATCTTCGATCTCAATGGTGGTGCCGGTTTCTTCGGTCAGGGCGCGGATCACCGATCCCCCTTTACCGATAACATCTTTAATCTTATCCGGATTAATCTTAATGGTATGGATACGCGGTGCAAACTCAGAAATATCACCACGCGGCGTACTGATTGCCTGCTCCATAACACCCAGAATATGCAGTCGTGCGCCTTTCGCCTGATTCAGCGCCACTTGCATGATTTCACGGGTGATCCCTTCGATTTTAATGTCCATCTGCAATGCCGTAATACCATCACGGCTACCGGCAACTTTAAAGTCCATATCACCGAGATGATCTTCATCACCGAGGATGTCAGAAAGCACAACATATTTGTCGCCTTCTTTTACCAATCCCATGGCAATCCCCGCTACCGCCGCTTTGATCGGTACGCCAGCATCCATCAATGCCAGTGAAGCGCCGCAGACAGAAGCCATGGAAGAAGAACCGTTGGATTCAGTGATTTCAGAAACTACCCGCACGGTATACGGAAACGTGTCCAGTTTCGGCATCACGGCCAGCACACCGCGTTTCGCCAGCCGTCCATGACCAATTTCACGCCGTTTTGGCGAGCCGACCATGCCGGTTTCACCCACAGAGTACGGAGGGAAGTTATAGTGGAACAGGAAGTTATCGGTACGTTCGCCCAGTAATTCATCCAGGTTCTGCGCATCACGCGCGGTCCCCAGCGTAGCGGTTACCAGCGCCTGTGTTTCACCACGAGTGAACAACGCTGAACCATGCGTACGCGGCAGCACACCGGTACGAACATCCAAACCGCGAATCATGTCTTTTTCGCGGCCATCAATACGAGGTTCGCCATTTAATACGCGAGTACGAACGACATTTTTTTCAATAGCATGCAGGATATCGCTAATTTCAGCATCATCCAGTGTGCCATCTTCAGCCAGTAATGTGCTGATCGTTTCAGATTTGATCACATCCACTTGCGCATAACGTGCTTGTTTTTCCGTGATGCGATAAGCATCGCTCAAACGTGACTCCGCCAGCGCTGCAATACGCGCATGCAAGGAGGCGTTAACGACTTCTGGCTGCCATTCCCAACGAGGTTTACCCGCCTCAGCGACCAACGCATTGATGTTCTCAATGACCACTTGCTGTTGCTCATGGCCAAAGACCACCGCACCCAGCATTTGATCTTCGCTCAGCACATCCGCTTCTGATTCCACCATCAGTACAGCGCCTTGCGTACCCGCAACCACCAGATCCAGACGTGATGCTTTTATTTCATCCGTTGTCGGGTTCAGCACATATTGATCGTTGATATAACCAACGCGTGCAGCGCCGATAGGGCCGTTAAACGGAATACCGGATAAACTCAGCGCGGCAGAGGCGCCAATCATCGCCACAATATCGGGATTCACTTGCGGATTAACAGAAACTACCGTAGCAATAACCTGAACTTCGTTAACAAACCCTTCCGGGAATAACGGGCGAACCGGGCGGTCAATCAGACGCGCAATCAAGGTTTCACCTTCGCCAGGGCGCCCTTCACGACGGAAGAAGCTACCAGGGATACGGCCAGCGGCGTAAGTCCGTTCCTGATAATTAACGGTCAACGGGAAGAAATCCTGACCTGGTTTGGCTTTTTTCTGACCAACAACAGTCACGAACACTGCGGTGTCGTCCATACTGACCATTACGGCCGCCGTTGCCTGGCGCGCCATCATACCGGTTTCTAATGTGACGGTATGCTGACCATATTTAAATTTACGTACGATCGGGTTCAGCAAAATAATGTCCTTAACATCAAGTAAGCACACTGCGTGCTCACTGTGGATTTTTAATCTTCATTTGCATCCTCGCGACTAATGACAATCTTTATTCCATACGCCAGTGGATAAAGCCTCTCATTAGCCGCGCGAACCTCTGCAACTAAAGATCACACTCAGCAACAATACATGAGTTTGGCTAGGATTGCTGCCAATTGCTTGAAAAAAGGGGCCATAAAGGCCCCCTTTTAGCGAAACTCGCACAAATCTGTTCATCAGTCGCACTTTTTCGCAAGTTAATGCGTCAGCGCCGATGAACGGATTCTTCAGACTTAGCGACGCAGACCCAGGCTTTCAATCAGGCTGGTGTAGCGTGCAACGTCTTTACGCTTCAGGTAGTCCAGCAATTTACGACGCTGAGACACCATACGCAGCAGACCGCGACGGCTGTGGTGGTCTTTTTTGTGCTCAGAGAAGTGGCCTTGCAGGTGGTTAATCTGCGCCGTCAGTAATGCAACCTGAACTTCGGTAGAACCACTGTCATTTGTGCCACGACCGTATTTAGCGACGATCTCTGCTTTAGCTTCTACGCTTAGAGACATAGTAAAACTCCAAAATTTAAATGAATGTAAGGGTGCCAATCTCTAATTCAGCGACCCCATGTAAAACCGCGCCATTCTACTCTTCGCCAGATACGATGGCAAATGACTCAGACAGAATATTCCGCCACCAGACGACGTGGTGCAACGCAGCCATCATCGTCGATTTCGGCCATACCGATAAACTGGTGGCTATCCCCTGCCGTGACACGGACCATGCCTGCAGGCAATGGTCCCGCAACCTGTACTGGCTGCCCTTGCTTGAAGTAAGCAGCAACGATATCGCTCAGGTTGACTTCCGGAAATGCCGCCGCCGGACTGTCCATTGGCATCAATAACGCATCCAGTTTTTCACCTGGCGCAATACCCTGCAGCGTACTTTCGTCCACTAACGCTTCAAGGTGCGCCAGTGTCACCATACTGGCAATCGGGTAGCTGGCCACCTGGATACGCCGGAGCATGATCACATGCGCGCCGCACGCCAGTTTTTCCCCCAAATCATCAATGATGGTGCGAATATAGGTCCCTTTGGAGCAATGGATTTCCAGTTCCAGTTGATCGTTTTCCCAGCGGATGAATTGCAGTTCATACACCACGATGCTACGTGCTTCACGTGGCACTTCAATGCCCTGACGCGCATATTCATATAATGGCCGTCCCTGATACTTCAGGGCTGAATACATCGAGGGAACTTGCTGACTTTCGCCACGGAAACTGTCAAGTGCCGTATCCAGTTGCGCCTGCGTAAATTGAATCGGGCGTTCCTGAATCACTACACCCTCGGCATCTGATGTCGCGGTACGCTGTCCAAGACGGGCGATCACCCGATAACGTTTATCTGAATCAAGCAAATAGCGAGAAAATTTAGTGGCTTCGCCCAGGCAAACAGGTAACATCCCGGTGGCCAGCGGATCAAGTGCGCCAGTATGTCCTGCTTTATTGGCATTAAAGATACGCTTCACTTTTTGCAGCGCATCATTGGACGATAACCCTTGAGGTTTATCCAGTAACAGTACGCCGTGAATATCACGACCACGGCGGCGAGGACGGCTCATTAATCCTCCTTGTCTTCTTCCGTTGAATCACGGCGCTGCTCATCGTTTCTCACGATGGTAGTGACAAGGTTAGACATCCGTATTCCTTCGACCAGTGAGCTATCGTAGAAGAAGGTCAATTCCGGCACAATACGTAACCGCATCGCTTTACCCAGCAGCATACGGATGTAACCTGAGGCGTCTTGCAACACTTTTACACCCGTTTTAATCGCCTGTTCGTCTTTATCGTTGAGAAAAGTGACGAAGACTTTAGCATAGGCCAAATCGCGCGAGACCTCGACAGCGGAAACCGTCACCATCATGCCAATGCGCGGATCCTTAATCTCACGTTGAATAATCACTGCGATCTCTTTTTGTAGCTCCTGGGAGACGCGCTGTGGGCGACCAAATTCTTTCGCCATAATCAATTCTCCAAATAATTCGGGAGGCACAACGGCCTCCCTTAAATAGTCAACAACGTTACCAGCATTACGCAATGGTGCGCTTAATCTCGATGATTTCAAACACTTCGATCATATCGCCAGCACGCACGTCATTATAGTTCTTCACACCGATACCACATTCCATGCCATTACGCACTTCGTTGACATCATCTTTGAAGCGACGCAAAGATTCGAGTTCGCCTTCATAGATAACCACGTTGTCACGCAGCACACGGATAGGATTATGACGTTTGATTGTACCTTCGGTCACCATACAACCGGCGATCGCGCCAAATTTCGGTGACTTGAACACATCGCGCACTTCTGCCAAGCCGATGATCTGTTGTTTGTATTCCGGCGCCAGCATCCCGCTCATCGCGGCTTTCACTTCATCAATCAAGTTATAAATGACGGAGTAGTAACGCAGATCCAGGCTTTCTGATTCGATAACGCGACGCGCGGATGCATCGGCACGGACGTTAAAGCCAAGGATAATCGCTTCGGATGCCGCTGCCAGAGTGGCGTCAGTTTCAGTGATACCCCCGACGCCAGAGCCGACAATTTTCACTTTCACTTCGTCGGTAGACAGTTTCAACAATGAATCGACAATGGCCTCAACAGAACCTTGTACATCCGCTTTCAGCACAATATTCAGTTCAGAAACTTCACCTTCCGTCATGTTGGCAAACATGTTTTCCAGTTTGGATTTCTGCTGACGAGCCAGTTTGACTTCACGGAATTTGCCCTGACGATACAGTGCGACTTCACGCGCTTTCTTCTCATCACGCACCACAGTGGCTTCATCACCCGCCGCAGGAACACCAGACAGGCCAAGAATTTCTACCGGAATAGACGGTCCAGCTTCCAGGACTTCGCGTCCCAGTTCATCACGCATTGCCCGGACACGACCATATTCAAAGCCACACAGTACGATATCGCCTTTATTCAACGTCCCTTCACGTACCAGTACCGTCGCTACCGGGCCGCGACCTTTGTCAAGGAAGGACTCAATAACCACGCCGCTGGCCATGCCGTTACGAATCGCTTTCAGTTCCAGCACTTCCGCCTGCAACAGAATAGCATTCAGCAAATCATCAATCCCGGCGCCGGTTTTTGCCGAGACACTCACAAACATGTTCTCGCCGCCCCACTCTTCCGGAATAATACCGTACTGCGTCAACTCATTTTTAACCCGATCCGGATCGGCTTCAGGTTTATCGATTTTGTTAACCGCGACCACTACCGGGACCTTAGCTGCTTTCGCATGCTGGATACCTTCAATGGTTTGCGGCATAACGCCATCATCTGCTGCCACCACGAGGATGACGATATCCGTCGCCTGAGCACCGCGTGCACGCATCGCAGTAAATGCGGCGTGGCCCGGCGTATCGAGGAAAGTGATCATGCCATTATCGGTTTCTACATGGTAGGCGCCAATGTGCTGGGTGATCCCACCGGCTTCGCCAGAGGCGATTTTAGTTGAGCGAATATAGTCCAACAGCGATGTTTTACCGTGGTCGACATGGCCCATGATAGTAACAACAGGCGCACGATATTCCGCTGCCGCTCCACGGTCACGATCACTCATGACGGCTTCTTCCAGCTCATTTTCGCGGCGCAGGGTCACTTTATGGCCCATTTCTTCCGCTACCAATTGCGCTGTTTCCTGGTCGATAACCTGATTGATGGTGGTCATTGCCCCCATCTTCATCATCGCTTTAATGACCTGAGAGCCTTTTACCGCCATCTTGTTGGCCAGTTCACCAACAGTGATGGTTTCACCGATGACAACATCACGATTGACGGCCTGTGCAGGTTTGTTGAAACTCTGTTGCAGGGTGCTGGGCTTACGATGTTTACCACCTTTGCCGCCACGCACCGCAGCACGCGCTTCTTCGCGATCTGTTTTCGCTTCAGAATGCTTGTTGCCTTTCTTCGGACGTGCCGCTTTAACGCTACGGACCCGACCACGATTGCCTTCAACTTCGCTATCGGTTTCATCTTCCGCCTGGCGAGCATGCTGAAAGGTCGTGACGTGATAGTCGATAGTTTCTTCGACAGGTTCACCCGCTTCCCATTCTTTCGCTTTTTCTTCAGCCATTTTGCGTGCCTCTTCTGCAACACGTTTCGCAGTCTCTTCGAGCTTACGACGTGTTTCTTCTTCGGCTTTGCGCTTCAGCTCTGAGGCTTCAGCTTCGCGGCGGGCTTTGTCAGACTGCGTAGCCCGGGTTATTTCGTCGGTTTGTTGATTGCTCACTTTATCTTTTTCCGCTGCTTCACGTTTGGCTTTCTCGGCCGCCGCACGTTTGGCGTGCTCTTCGGCTTCACGCTTCGCTTTTTCTGCTGCTCCGCGTTTAGCTTGCTCTTCCGCCTCACGACGAGCCTGTTCTTCCGCTTCACGCTGCGCCTGCGCTTCTGCTTCAGCCTGAGCTTGTTCAGCCTCAGCATCCCCTTTTACATAGGTGCGCTTTTTGCGGACTTCGATTTGCACCGATTTACTTTTACCCCCGGTGCCAGGAATATTCAAGGTGCTGCGTGTCTTACGCTGCAAGGTCAGCTTACCTGACGCACTGCCGTGTTCACGATTCAGATGCGTCAGTAAGGTCTCTTTTTCTTGCTGGGTCACAGAATCAGTTTCAGACTTCCGGATCCCTGCATCAGCAAATTGCTGTACCAGGCGATCTACCGGAGTCTGAATTTCTGCGGCCAGCGATTTTACGGTTACATCTGTCATGCTGTTCCTTCCTGTTATTACGCGTCGTCACCGAACCAGCAGATATTGCGCGCAGCCATAATCAATGCGCCAGCCTTCTCATTATTCAGGCCTTCGATATCTGTCAGATCGTCAACCCCCTGCTCGGCCAGATCTTCCAGCGTGCAGACGCCTTGTGCTGCCAGTTTAAATGCCAGAGTGCGATCCATGCCATCCAGATTCAGAAGATCTTCAGCAGGTTTCCTGTCACCCAGGCTTTCTTCTTTTGCCAATGCAAGGGTAGTCAACGCATTTTTTGCCCGTTCCCGCAGCGCTTCCACGGTGTCTTCATCAAGACCATCAATACCCAATAGCTCGTTGATAGGCACATAAGCCAGTTCTTCCAGAGAAGAGAAACCCTCTTCAACCAGCGCAGTGGCGAACTCTTCGTCAACGTCGAGGTATTTGGTAAAAGCGTCAATCGCGGCATGTGCTTCAGCCTGGTGCTTCGCCTGAAGGTCGTCAACGGTCATCACATTCAGATCCCAGCCGCTGAGTTGCGAAGCCAGACGCACATTTTGACCATTACGGCCAATGGCCTGAGCCAGATTACCGACTTCCACCGCAATATCCATGGTGTGATTATCTTCATCCACCACAATAGATGCGACATCGGCTGGCGCCATTGCATTGATGACAAACTGCGCCGGGTTATCATCCCACAGCACAATATCAATACGTTCGCCGGCCAGCTCACTGGATACCGCCTGAACGCGCGCACCACGCATACCGACGCAAGCGCCGACCGGATCGATACGTTTATCATTGGTTTTAACCGCGATCTTCGCCCGAGAGCCGGGATCACGTGCCGCCGCTTTAATTTCAATCACTTCTTCGCCGATTTCCGGCACTTCGATACGGAATAGCTCAACCAGCATCTCAGGTCTGGAACGACTGACAAACAGTTGCGCGCCACGGGCTTCCGGGCGTACCGCATACAGCACACCACGGATACGGTCACCGGCACGGAAGTTTTCGCGCGGCAACATATCTTCGCGTAAGATCACCGCCTCGGCATTGCTGCCCAGATCCAGCGAAATATTATCGCGATTCACTTTCTTCACAACACCCGTGACAATATCGCCTTCCTGCTCACGAAACTGTTCAACAACCATCGCCCGCTCGGCCTCGCGCACTTTCTGCACGATAACCTGTTTCGCTGTTTGCGTCGTGATTCGGTCAAATTTGACCGATTCAATCTGGTCTTCAACATAACCGCCCAGATCGAGTGTTTCGTCTTCGAAACGTGCCGCATCAAGGGTGATTTCACGCGTCGGTTGTGTCACTTCGTCAACAATCAACCAACGACGGAAGGTATCAAAGTCCCCTGTTTTGCGATCAATACTGACGCGCACATCAATTTCTTGTTCGTATTTTTTCTTAGTCGCAGTAGCCAGTGCACTCTCCAGCGCTTCGAAGATCTTTTCACGCGGCAGGGACTTTTCATTAGAAACGGCTTCTACAACAGCTAAAATTTCTTTATTCATCCTGGTTAGCCTCAATCCGGACTCTTTAAAAGTGGGGGACCAGGTTCGCTTTCTGAATATTACTCAGCGCGAACACTCCATCGTTACCCTCGACGGTAACCGTGATCATTTCACCTTCGACAGATTTAATGATGCCCTGCCATTTACGGCGGTTTTGTACGGCCATACGCAGTACCAGGCTTACTTCCTCGCCTTTAAAACGCGTATAGTGCTCAGCGATAAACAAGGGGCGATCGAGACCCGGCGAGGAAACTTCAAGGTTGTAAGCAACCGTAATAGGATCTTCCACATCCATTACCGCACTTATCTGGTGGCTGACATCAGCACAGTCATCAACAGTAATGCCATCTTCACTATCAATATAGATGCGCAACGTAGATGTGCGACCACGAATAAACTCAATACCTACCAGTTCGTAGCCAAGCGCTTCTACCGGTGCAGAGATCGTCTCTGTTAATTTCTGCTCTAATGTGGACAAGCCCACCCCCAAGACATAAAAAAAGGGCTTAATAGCCCAGTGTTACGATTTCCTGATAACAAAAAACCCCGAAAATAGGGGCGTAATGCGACTGGACCCTGTACACCGCGATTGCGGTTCGGCACACAATACAAAAGAATTATTTTCAAAACTCACTGCTAATGCGTCAGTATCCCGATGCATCCAGTCTTTTTGAAAAAGAACTCTAAGGGAAAGTGGTTGCGGGGGC
>JAATFO010000056.1 GCA_015655145.1 Enterobacterales bacterium
GAGGGGGGGGGGGGGGCCGTCAAACGCATCCGTTTATTTCAGCTCAGGTAGCCAGCTTATATTTATCGTAGAGTGGTCTTGCCTGAGAAACCCGGCAGGTTGAATGCCGTTGTCTGTCTGGTTGATTCAACGAGGAATAGGTACATCACCTGGCGAATGATCAATACCGGGCTATACTTAACCTGAGCGATGTCTGCAACCGGGATCGTGAGGTGAGTTGGTCTGGTCGTTTAAATTCCATGGGCCGAGATGCCAGGCGTTGAGGAGATTTCACATTTTTATAATGATAAAAACCACGCAGTTTTTACCTCAGCAGGTTTGTTGCACACTTATTGTATTGCCCACGAATGACAGCTACCCACACTTTTGGCACAGCAGATAATTTCCCCACAGGATGGTGATTCAGGACTCTACCCTGAGATACATCCGACATGATTAGCATGCCAGTGGCTTGTGTGATTTACGCGTCGCGCATAATCACAGGTTAACCATTGAGACAGGAGAACGCGTGTGACAACCGTATTAAGTGAAAATAACGTGTTATCGGTATCTGGCAGTGGGCGCTACGCCTTCTTTTTTGATGTAGATGGCACCTTAGCAGCGATAAAACCACGTTCGGACATGGTGTTTATTCCTGAAATGGTTCGTCATACGCTGCAGGTGTTATCTGCGTTGAGTCACGGCGCGCTGGCGCTGATTTCTGGTCGCCCCTTGCGGGAGCTGGATGCGCTAGTCGCGCCATTGCATGTCCCGCTTGCCGGCGTACATGGCGCTGAGCGTCGTGATGCGAGCGGGAAACTGCATTGCGTCACCTTACCGCCGGGGATTGAGCAAGAATTGACGGATTTATTATCGCAAAACCTTGCCCGCTGGCCGGGAACGCAACTGGAAACGAAAGGCATGGCGTTTGCGTTGCACTACCGTCAGGCCCCACACTATGAAACGGCGATTTTGCAACTGGCAACCACTGTGGTAGCACGTTTCCCCATGCTGGTTTTACAACCGGGGAAATGTGTTGTGGAACTCAAACCTCAGGGGATTGATAAAGGCGCGGCGATTGACGCGTTTATGCGTGAGGCGCCTTTTTCCGGACGTGTCCCGGTATTTTTCGGTGATGATTTAACGGACGAAGATGGTTTCCTCGCAGTTAATGCCATGCAGGGTATTTCCGTCAAAGTGGGCGAGGGGGCGGGTTGTGCGCAATATCGCCTGAAGGAGGTAAAGGACGTTTATGCCTGGCTCGAACAGGCAAGATTACATCTGGAGCAAAACAAAAAATTATTTGTAGGGAGTTAAGGCTATGAGTCGCTTAGTGGTCGTATCTAACCGTATCGCTGTGCCCGATGGTTCTAAGGCCAGTGCTGGTGGTTTAGCCATCGGTATTCTGGATGCGCTAAAAACAACCGGAGGGTTATGGTTTGGCTGGAATGGTGACATCAGCACAATCACAGAAGAAGAGAATGAGGACGTTGATATTATTAACGAGGATGGCATTACCTACGCCTCCCTGCCGTTAAGCCAGAATGATTATGATCTTTATTATTGTCAGTTCTCCAATACCGTAATTTGGCCAGCATTTCATTATCGGCTTGATTTGGTGCAGTTTCAGCGCGAAGCCTGGGAAGGGTATTGTCGTGTTAATGAATTGTTGGCAAAACGGCTGCATCCCTTAATTGAGTCAGATGATATTTTGTGGATCCATGATTATCATCTGTTGCCGTTTGCCGCCGCTTTACGCCAGCAAGGGATGAATAATCGAATTGGTTTTTTTCTGCATATCCCTTTCCCGACGGCGGAGATCTTTAATGCTTTACCGCCGCATGCAGAGCTACTGCGCATGTTGTGTCAATATGATCTTCTTGGTTTTCAGACTGAGAGTGATCGTGTGGCGTTTCTGGAAAGCCTCGCGTTATTGACCACCGTGCAACATTCGGGGGCGAAACAGCACTGCGCGTTTGATAATCACTTTGTTACCGAGGTTTATCCGATTGGCATCGAACCGGACAGTATCAAAGAGATGGCAGAAGGTGCGTTGCCGCCAAAAATGGCGGCGATGAAACGCGAGTTAGGTGATGCGAAAAACATTATTGCCTGTGAACGCCTTGATTATTCAAAAGGGCTTCCGGAACGTTTCCTCGCCTATGAGGCGCTGCTGGAAAATTATCCTCAGCATCGCGGCAACATTCGCTATTCGCAGATTGCGCCAACTTCGCGCAGCGATGTTCAGGCATATCAGGATATTCGCCATCAACTGGAAACCGAAGCAGGACGCATCAACGGTAAATACGGCACTCTTGGCTGGACGCCGCTTTACTATCTTAACCAGCATTTTGATCGCCGCCTGCTAATGAAAATTTTCCGCCTGACCGATGTCGGTTTGGTCACGCCGTTGCGTGATGGTATGAATCTGGTGGCCAAAGAGTATGTTGCCGCTCAGGACCCGGATGACCCGGGTGTACTGATTTTGTCGCGTTTCGCGGGGGCAGCCAATGAACTGACCTCGGCGTTGATCGTCAATCCGTATGATCGAGACGAAGTGGCAGCGGCACTGGACAATGCCCTGACCATGCCACGTACTGAACGCATCTCCCGTTATAACGATATGATGGCGATTTTGCGGGTAAATGATATTACGCACTGGCGCGACAGTTTTCTCAATGATTTGCGCATGGTCAGCCGTCATTACGACGATCAGGACAAAGAGAATAAGGTTGCCACGTTTCCTCGTCTGGCATAAACAACAGATCAGAGGTCGCCAGCGACAGTGTGTTCCCTACCGGTAGTTATCCCCCGGCAACAGTAACATGGGGGATAGCCTGGTCATAATGGTACAATTAGAACGTCAATCCCGCTCTTATCAATAACGCGGCGCGCCGAACCTATCAACGCATTGAATAATTTCTGATTATGATTACCACATATCACTAAGTCGATATGCTGCTTTTTGCAGTATGCAGAAATATGCGGAACAAGTTCACCATAAACAACATGGGTATTTTCTATCGGATAATCAGACTGGGCTTTTAACTCGTTAAAAAAAAGCAAGATTTCTTCCTGCATGAGTTCACGCATGTTGTCCAGCATTGGGGCCGCGAAGCTATTATACAATTCCGGATCAGAAGCCAGGGTAATCAGGCTTATTTTCCCGGCATTAGGGCGGACAACTGAAACGGCTTTTTTCACTAAAAGATGACTTTCCGGGGCCATCGCTACAGCCACCAGGACATGACGATAAGCCATTATATCCTCCTGATTAACAAAAGTAGTTGTGAAAACGGGCATAACCGCGTGCACGCCAGGCGACTGACCGCATGCAAAGAGGCACAAATATCGCGCCCCTGTAATCGATTGCTCTTTATGCCGGGCTACATGTATTCTACGGTTTCAATTCCCAGCGTGTCCAAACCTTGTTTCAATGTTTTTGCTGTCAGCAGCGATAATTTCAGGCGACTTTGACGTATGGCCTCATCTTCGGCTGTCAGGATCGGGCAATGCTCATAGAAAACGGAAAACAACCCCGCCAGATCGTAAAGATAGGCGCACATGACATGGGGCGTTCCATCACGTGCAACTTGGGTAAGGGTTTCTTCAAACTGCAACAGACGTGCTGCCAGCGCGGCTTCGCGATCTTCCGTCAGAATGACCTTGCCGGTCACCGCAGACTCGTCAATCCCGGCTTTACGAAACACCGATAATACCCGGGTATAGGCGTATTGCATATACGGTGCGGTATTGCCTTCGAAGGCCAGCATATTGTCCCAGTCAAAAATATAGTCAGTGGTGCGGCTTTTAGACAGATCGGCATATTTGACGGCGCCAATACCGACCGTATTGGCCAACGCAGCAATTTCACTGGCGGACATCTGTGGATTTTTTCCGGCGATCAAGGTGGTTGCGCGTTCAACAGCTTCATCCAGCAAATCGGACAGCTTGATGGTTCCTCCTGCACGAGTCTTGAATGGACGACCATCTTTGCCCAGCATCATGCCAAACATATGGTGCTCCAGCGGGACAGATTCTGGCACATAACCCGCTTTACGAACAATGGCCCAGGCTTGCATCAGGTGCTGATGTTGGCGGCTGTCTATATAGTAGAGCACCCGGTCGGCATGTAATTGCTCATAACGGTATTTTGCACAGGCAATATCGGTAGTGGTATACAGGTAACCACCGTCTTTTTTCTGGATTATCACGCCCATTGGTTCGCCTTCCTTGTTTTTGAACTCATCAAGGAAAACCACAATGGCGCCTTCACTCTCAACGGCCAGCCCTTTGGCTTTGAGATCAGCAACAATGCCCGGCAACATATCATTATACAGGCTTTCACCCATGACATCGGTACGGGTTAGCGTGACGTTCAGGCGATCATACACTATCTGGTTTTGCATCATGGTGATATCAATCAGCTTTTTCCACATAATGCGGCAATAGGCATCGCCCCGTTGCAGTTTCACTACGTAGCTACGTGCGCGTTCAGCAAAATCTTCATCTTGATCATAGACTTTTTTCGCTTCACGATAGAATGCTTCAAGATCGGCCAGTGCGATATTTTCATCGTGTTCGCTTTGCTGCCGTTCGAGGAAGGCGATCAGCATACCAAATTGGGTGCCCCAGTCACCGACATGGTTGGCGCGAATGACCTTATGGCCGAGGAATTCCAGCGTACGTACGGCTGCATCGCCAATAATGGTGGATCGTAAGTGGCCCACGTGCATCTCTTTTGCCACGTTAGGCGCCGAATAGTCGATGACGATAGTTTGCGGCGTAACCTGCGCAATCCCAAGATGCGGATCGGCGGTAGTGATATCAACCTGCTGTGCCAGCCATTGGCGATCGAGGAAAATATTGATGAAACCGGGACCAGCAATCTCGACCTTACTGGCAATTTCTTTCAAATCAATCTGTTGTATTACTTTCTCTGCCAGTGTTCGTGGTGGCAGTCCCAGCGTTTTCGCCACGGCCATTATCCCATTGGCTTGGTAGTCACCAAATTGGGCTTTAGCCGACTGACGAACCATCGGTTCGCAGTTAGCCGGGGCGCCGCACACTGCCATTGCCTGACGGATCTTTTCTGCAAGAAGAGCCTGAATATTCACCAGATTACCTTAATTAGCCATAAAACCCATGACGATCAGATGGGCCATTATCACCCCCACGTCTGACAGCATGAAACAGCGAGAAGACGTGCTGTTCAGTGACGCAGCGGTAAAAAGAAGAGGAAAAGTATACGTTATTTGTATTCAGGCGTCAGTAGCCTTGAAGGGGGGAAAAGTGATGAAAGGACTTCAGCTGCAAAAGGTGACTAACGACGACGGGTGTGGCGATTGGGGTCGCGTACAATTCTGTTGTTACGGATTTTCCAGTGGCGCGTGATGGCAAATATTACCAACGCAATAAGCACCACTACAGCAATTAACATCAGCATATGGCCATTCCTTATGTGAAGGTAAAGTCTAATCTATAAGAAAGGTCGTTATCCTGCAATAACGCGATAAGCAATTAGGAATTACCTTATTTTCTAATAAAAAAAGACCAAAACTTTAATTTTTTTGTCAGACAATTCTGTGTCGGGCATTGTATCATAATAACTGGCATTTCATGGGATTATCAGAATTTTCTTTATAAATAAAAATGTCCCTGATTTGATATCGAATGTATTTAACAATGGCCCTGATATTTATACGATAATATCTGATTATTAAGAAATTGATTAAAAAAGGAATGCGTTGATGCACCATAATTGTCCAGAAGAATTAATGGATATTATCGATGATTTACCTCGTTTTGATCGTGCGTTAATGAATCTGGCCACGCGACTTGATTTAAATCTGGTGCAGCTCAATGCAGATCACATTGCGCTACGTTGCCATCAAGTTACCACCGCAGAGCGCTGGAAACGCGGGTTATCTCAAATGGGTGAGCTATTTTCAGAAAATATGATTAATGGCCGTCCCGTTTGCTTGTTTTCACTGCAGCAACCGTTAACGGTGGGGCCCTGGTCAATTGACGTCATTGAATTACCCTGGCCGGGTGAAAGACACTATCGTCATGAAGGTTGGGAACATGTGGAGATTGTGTTGCGTGGCGAGCCCGATACGCTGGGAAAACGCGCGATGGCGTTATTTTCTGATCACGCGCTACAGCAAAAAGGTATCGTCTTTAAAAGCCGGACACCGAAAGGGGAGAACAAGGGGTTGCCAAATTTGACGCTGGCTGTCAGTGATGGCGAGATAACCCTTAAATTTCATTGCTGGACGTTGAAAGAAATCGTTGCCAGCGAGCGGGACTAATACCGGATGTTAGCGGCTGGTTCCAGCCGTTGCATGGCCATTTCCCTGTGGTATCGTCATAACCCAACAGACCATGACGGCTACCAAGAGGTAAGGCATGGATAATGTTATCAGCGGAATGTAACGTCGCAGTGACAGCCGATCCGCGATCACCTTATTTATGCTGTTTGGCACGACCACTGTGACGCTGGTCTATCCTTTGGATAGCATCGAATCGCAGTGAAAGCGCTCTTGTTGCAATATTGTCCAACATACCCCTGACGGATAACATGGCGCGGCCATGTACTGTCTGGCCATGAGGTGTGAAGAGCAGGATCACTGCTAAGATGGCGCTTAAGCGTTAAATAACAGGAGTATGCGGTGACAAAACTGGAAGTATGCTGCTACGGGGTTGACGGTGCAGTGGTTGCTCAGCAGTCTGGCGCTGATCGCATCGAGTTGTGTGTCGCGCCACGGGAGGGTGGGTTAACGCCCTCTGTCGGTATGCTGAAGATGGCAAGGGATCAGGTGTTGATCCCGGTGCATCCGATTGTGCGCCCGCGCGGGGGCGATTTTTGTTATTCCGCACAGGAATTTGCCGTAATGAAGTCAGACGTGGCGTTTATCCGCGATTTAGGCTTCCCCGGGGTGGTTATTGGCATGTTGAATGAAGATGCGCATATCGACATTAACAGAATGAGCGAAATTATGGCGCTGTGTGGCGATATGGCGGTGACCTTTCACCGTGCTTTTGATCTGTGCCAGCAACCGAAACGAGCGTTGGCGACATTAACCGAGCTGGGGGTGGCGCGAATCCTGACCTCGGGCCAGCAGCAACGTGCAGAAAATGGAATTGCATTGCTAAAGGAACTAACTGAACTCAGTGAGGGTCCAATCATTATGGCTGGTGCAGGCGTGCGTTTAAGCAACCTGCAGAAGTTTCTTGACGTTGGCATCCAGGAGCTGCATAGCTCGGTCAGTCGTCGAGTTCCTTCCCGGATGCGTTACCGAAAGGCGGGTGTTTCTATGTGTTCCAGTGCTGAAATCGATGAATTTAGCCGTGATTGTGTTGACGGTGATATGGTTGAAGCCATGAAAAGTATTATGCAGATGAACGCCATGCGGGTGGCCTGATGCCACAACCCATTTTGCCGCGCAGCACGCCGTTTCTCCGACGTGATGTTTGCAAGTACCAAACCCCAGCATCTTGTTGGGGTTTTTTTTCATTAAATTATTAGGCTAAAGTAGATAACTGGGTCCGCATAGCAAGAAAACGGTTCAGAACGGAACCGAATTCTTGCTATGCGGCCTCCCATTCCTCGTATCGCGGACGTTCCGCTAGGTTATTGCGCCGTAGGTTCCACCATGGCATGTGCAGGTTTATGTCTCTCAAGATACTGATGTTGGAAAATGCACATGCGAAGGGTGTTGCGGTACTCACCGTTGATGAAAAACTCGTGGATAAGTTCTCCTTCAATTTCAAATCCCAACTGGTCATAGATATGGATCGCCTTTTTATTTTCTTTGTCGACGATCAGATATAGTTTATAGAGATTCAGTACAGAAAAACCATAATCCATGGCGAGTTTAACGGCTTTGCTGGCCAGTCCTTTACCCTGATGACTGGGTTCGATGATGATCTGAAACTCGGCGCGTCGATGAATATGGTTGATTTCAACCAGTTCAACCAGTCCAACTTTGTCGCCATCATGTTCCACGACGAACCGGCGTTCGCTTTGATCGTGGATGTGCTTATCGTAGAGGTCCGACAATTCAACGAAGGCTTCGTAAGGTTCTTCAAACCAGTAGCGCATTACGCTGGCATTATTATCAAGTTGGTGGACAAAGCTGAGATCTTCCCGTTCGAGCGGACGAAGTTTAACACCGTTACTGGCTGGTATAACAGACATAATGACTCCTTTTGCGGCAATATTGCCACAGGAAGTATACGACTAAGGCAGTAAGTTGGCACAACTGAACGTCAGGCACAATAACCGAGTGCAGAAAAATGACGCCCTTTTCATGTGTTAAACACCCGCACTGGCGATAATCGTTGTATCCGGATGCAGCAACGTATGTGAGCGGGTATATTACCTTGCCATTTATCAAGGTCTTCATTCGTTCGCCGGGTTGCCGTAACGTGAATGATTTAGCCGGTAACTGACCGATTTTAAATGAATCAGTCTGCTGGTCTTTTTCCAGTGGCAACACGAATCATCCGCAAGCAACGGGTCGATGCTGTTTATACTGATACCCGACATTCTTTCCCTGATGGCGTGAGCATGATGAAAACTAACTTGTGGGCTTACCCGATTTTTCTCATCAGTTTGGCGACGGTGATGTTACCACGCCAGGTGCTGGCGCGTTGTCCGCTATACAGCCAGGCAGTGAATGACAGTAATAGCGTTATTATGCTGGGCGGTACCGCGAGAGGGCATATTCGGCAGTTTGTTGTTGGTGAGTTTGGTAAAGATGTGGATCTGCAAAAACGCATGTTAGGGCAATTTGATCGCTGCGGGGCGCTAACCGTGGCCGATATCTTTTATGACAAACGCGAAGGGAACGTCATATTGTCTATGGCGCAGCATCTGGAGCAGGTCAACGGCGAAGGATGGCTGGCTGAATACCAGATGTCGGTAAGAGTGCAGCGCGATGGACGCGAAGTTGAAGTGAACAACAAACAGGGCATGATTAATTATCTGGTGGGGATACACGGCAATATTATCAGTGCCAGTGATACCTTTACCAATATGGGGAATAAAGGGTTCACTGAAACCACCTATCGCCACGATAAACAATTTCACCTGATAAACAGTGTGGCACGCGGTTCGGATGTGCAGAGTAATGGCGAATATTACTATCGCTGGAATCAGCGCGGGCAAATGCTGAGTATGACCTCAACACAAAGTAAAGAGGCCTATACCTATGATAAACAAGGCCGGGAATTACAGTTAAATTCGGTCAGTCATCGTGCAGGCGGCCTGTTAACGACCATTAATGAGTGCCAATTGTGGGATGAAACAGGGAATTGCACATTAAGCTACTCATCTGAAATAGAGGTTTCCGATGCTGGTACCCTAAAGCGTCATGCTGGTGCAGCCTACCGCTTTGACTATTGGGATAAAACGCCTACGCCCGCAAATTAAACGCCTGTGCGATTCCGGCCATTTACAGGTCAAATTGTTCCGATCCGGACGCGAACCTTTGTGTATTCGGTGTATACGCCAGCTATCCTGTGCTGGCGGGACACACGCTTTGGATACGGAAACGGCGGCGTAGTGTTATGGTTTGCTCGCCACCAGTACCGCACGCAACGGGGCAGGATAACCTTCCACGGTTTTGCGCGGGTCGTCGGGGTCAAGAAATTCCGCCAGTGAATCGCGGGTCATCCAGTGGGTGCGTCGTTGCTCATCAGTATGGGTTATCGCGTGATCAACGATACGCACATCAATAAAGCCGCATTTCTCCAGCCAGTTTTTCAGTGCGGCGGCTGAGGGGATAAACCAGACGTTACGCATTTGCGCATAACGTTCACCGGGTACCAGCACATCATGGTCATCCCCTTCAATCACCAGTGTTTCCAGTATCAATTCGCCGCCGCTGACCAACTGATTTTTCAACTGCAACAAATGATCTAACGGAGAACGGCGATGGTAAAGAACGCCCATGGAAAATACGCTATCAAACGCCTTGAGTTCAGGTAATTGCTCAATCCCCAGCGGCAGACAATGCGCCCGCTGATCGTTGCCAAGCAGTTTTCGCACCGCTTCGAACTGGCAAACAAACAATTGCATCGGCTCAATACCGACGACAAATCTTGCCCCGGCGCCGACCATTCGCCACATGTGGTAACCGCTACCGCAACCCACATCCAGTACCAGGCGGTCAGTGAGCGGGGTGATGTGCGGTAACACGCGTTGCCATTTCCAGTCAGAACGCCATTCTGTATCAATCTGTGTGCCATACAATGAAAAGGGGCCTTTACGCCATGGCATCAAGTTGCGCAATAATTTCTCAATGCCGTCACGTTGACGTTCAGTCAGGTTACTGTTGTCAGCGCTGACGCTGTGGCGCAAGTCAAGCTGCTCGGGTACTGGCTGGGGTAAATGATCCACCGCATTTTCCCAAAGTTTAAAGTCGCCGTGCAAATTGTCTCGTTGCCATGCCGCCATTTGAGCCGGGAGAACTTCCAGCCAGTTTGCCAGCGGCCCCTGGGCGATTTGCTGATAAAAGTGACCAAAATTAATCATGCATTACTCGCTTTTAACGCCACCAGAGAGCCAAAGTTGAAGCACTGAAACCACAGTTCAGCATGCGCAAAACCGGCATGGCGCAGACGTGCTTTATGGGTTTCCACACTGTCGGTGAGCATGACGTTTTCCAGCATACTGCGTTTTTGACTGATCTCCAGTTCACTGTACCCATTTGCGCGTTTGAAATCATGGTGCATATTGAACAGCAGGTTATCTATCTTGTGATCAGCGAAACTGAATTTTTCCGACAGCACCAGGGCGCCGCCTGGCGTTAATCCCTGGTAGATTCGACTCAGTAAGTGCTGACGTTCCTCTGGCGCCAAAAACTGCAAAGTAAAATTCAGCACCACCATTGAAGCGTTTTCAATGTGGATATCGCGGATATCTGCGTTGAGTACCTCAACAGGTGTCGTGGCACGGAAAGCATCAATATGGCGCCGGCAGCGCTCAATCATCGCCGGTGAATTATCGACGGCAATAATTTTACAGCCTTCAACATGAATATTGCGCCGTACAGAGAGCGTTGCCGCTCCCAGTGAACACCCGAGATCATAGACCTGCGTTGCAGGTTGTACGAAACGTTCGGCAAGCATGCCAATCATCGCAATAATGTTGGAATACCCCGGTACGGAACGTTGGATCATATCCGGGAAAACTTCAGCGACGCGTTCATCAAAGGTCCAGTCACCAAGTTTGTCAATCGGTGCGGAAAAAAGCGTATCGCGGTTAGGCATAACGGTCGGTCCGGTGAACATCAGAAAGGGCGGTATTTTGGCAGAAAGTGTAGCGTGCTGCATCTTTTCTGCCTGTCGCTATCAACATACAGGACAGAAATCGTCCTTTTGGCACGAAAACTCAGCCTGAATATGCCGACGCATGACCATACTCAACAAAACTCAGAATAAACCGGCTTGTTGGGGCCAGTGAGGCGCAGGCCCGAGGTGCGGTAAAACGCGTTGCAAATGTGGCCAGAGGAATTGAACCAGATCGGGGGCCGCACCAATATCCGGGGTGTGGATAAATAACCAGGGTGTGCCGGTGCGCTGCCATAGCGGCAACTTCTCCAGCCAGTCAGCAAAAAAGGTTAAATTAGCCTGGGCATCATCACCGCCAATAAAACGCACCATTGGCTGGTTTGCGGTCATCACCGCGTGGGTGGGTACGTTGGGTTTTTTCTGTTTGGCTGCCAGGGTCGCAGGGGTGATTGACGATGAAGCATGTACCGGACGGCTGTCTAAAATGACCCGATTCACGCTGCGTGCATATAAACCACGATTCAGCGCTTGTTCTGCATCTCCTTTAGCAAAAAAAGCGGGATGACGCACTTCGACGCCGTAGCTAAAGACCGTGGGTAAATCGGCTAAAAACGCCCACAGCGCAGGGAGATCATCGGGGCTAAACGTCGCCGGGAGTTGCAACCAGTATTGGCCGATACGCCGGGCTAGCGGATCCAGTGTGCGGAAAAAGTCACTGGTTAAATCCTGACATTGTTTGAGTGCCGCCTGATGGCTGATGGTGGCGGGAAACTTAAAGCAAAAGCGAAAATCATCATCGGTCATCGCACGCCAGCGTTGAACCCGCCCGGCGTCGGGAAGGGCATAAAGCGTGGTATTCCCTTCCACGCAATTAAAATAACGGGCGTAATCGGCCAGGGTGCCAAGACCGAATTTCCGCCATTGCCCATGTTGCCATTGTGGCAGACCAATCCTGATGGTTGACATGCTCTAACCCGTAACGATAACGGGTGCCGACACCCGGATTAAATTGACAGCGCGGCAATGATTTCCGCCGACTGACGCACTTGCGCTATGCGCGGGAAAATCCATTGCAGGCTACTGTTATGTTGTTCAGTGCTGGCGGCACTGCACACATCTTCGGCAATCACCAGATTGAATCCCAGTTCCCAGGCATTGCGCGCGGTGGATTCTACACCAATATTGGTGGAAATGCCGCCCAGAACCAGCGTATCAATGCCGCGGCGGCGCAATTGCAGTTCAAGATCGGTACCGTAAAACGCGCCCCATTGCCGTTTCGTAACAGTAATATCACTGGCTTCTACCCCTAATGCGGGAGGGTAATGCCACCAGTTATCAGGCAGTGTCGCCTGTTTCGTCGGAGCATCCACCGTTTGTTTAAGCGCGTCGGCATAATCTTCCGACCAGCCAACGCGAACGAGGAACACTGGCGAATGCACGGTACGGAATTTCTCTGCCAGCTTAGCGGCATGAGCCACCACTGATTGATGGCTATGTGGTCCGCCGGCGAACGGCAGAATCCCTTCTTGCAGATCGATTAACACCAGAGCGGTTGATGCGGCATGCAGTTTCATTATCTCTCCAGGGAATGCGCAAAGGGGAAGAATATGGGGAAACAGGCGCAGTTGGTAAGGGAAAGTGTGTCCAGAAGTGGTAAATATTGTTATTTTTTGTGTGTAAAACGCATTGTTGGCCGGTGAGCGATCCGGGATTATGCTAACAGTGTCAGACAAACCCGCTGCCGCACTTATCGTCCCACGCTTTTTACATTATAATGCCTGCCTTTTTTCGGGTATCGTCTGTCTCGTCTGTTTCCCTGCGGACTGAGGCAACAGAAAATAAACTCACAGGCTGCCCGAACAGCAGCAACGATGTTAAAAGGATGGCGTGATGCGTACTGAATATTGTGGACGGCTTAATCCGGCTCATGAAGGCCAGCAAGTGACTCTATGTGGTTGGGTCAATCGTCGCCGTGATCTCGGCAGTCTGATCTTTATTGATATGCGCGATTGTGCGGGCATTGTTCAGGTGTTCTTTGATCCTGACTATCAGGATGTATTCAAACGGGCTTCTGAGCTGCGTAACGAATTTTGTATTCAGGTTACCGGCACGGTGCGTGCGCGCGGAGCCAAAAACAGCAATGCTGACATGGCCACCGGTGAGGTTGAAGTCTTTGCTACCGGGTTGACCATCATCAACCGTGCAGAACCATTACCGCTGGATTCCAACCAAAATAACAGCGAAGAAGCACGTCTGAAATACCGCTATCTGGATTTACGCCGCCCGGAAATGGCGCAGCGTTTAAGAACGCGGGCGAAAATCACCAGCTTTGTCCGTCGTTTTATGGATGGCGAAGGCTTCCTCGATATTGAAACCCCGATGCTGACAAAAGCGACGCCGGAAGGGGCGCGTGATTATCTGGTGCCGAGCCGCGTACACAAAGGGAAATTCTATGCGTTGCCGCAGTCACCGCAATTGTTTAAGCAACTGTTGATGATGTCGGGTTTTGATCGCTACTACCAAATTGTGAAGTGCTTTCGTGATGAGGACTTGCGTGCTGATCGCCAGCCGGAATTTACTCAAATTGATGTCGAAACCTCATTCATGACGGCCCCGCAGGTGCGAGAAGTCATGGAACGCATGGTGCGGGCGTTGTGGCGTGAGATCAACGGGGTTGATCTGGGGGATTTCCCCCAGATGACCTTCGCCGAGGCGATGCGGCGCTATGGATCTGATAAGCCTGATTTGCGTAACCCCATGGAACTGGTGGACGTGGGCGATTTACTGACTAAGGTGGCGTTTAAGGTTTTCTCTGGTCCGGCCAATGATGCCAATGGGCGTGTGGCTGCATTGCGCGTACCGGGCGGGGCGCACCTCAGCCGTAAACAAATTGATGAGTACGGCAAATTTATTGAAGTCTACGGCGCGAAAGGCCTGGCGTATATCAAAGTCAACGAATGTGCGCGTGGTCTTGAGGGGATCCAAAGCCCGGTAGCGAAATTCCTTAACGCTGAGATTGTTGCGGAAATCCTGACACGAACTGCCGCGCGTGATGGCGATATTATTTTCTTTGGCGCCGACCGTGCCAGTGTGGTGTCGAATGCCCTGGGCGCCCTGCGCTTGAAAGTGGGACGTGATCTTAACCTTACCGCCGATGCTGTCTGGGCACCGCTGTGGGTGGTGGATTTCCCGATGTTCGAAGAGGATGGCGAAGGCGGGCTGACCGCGATGCATCATCCGTTTACCGCGCCACGCGATATGACGCCGCAACAATTGCAACAGGCGCCGGAAACCGCCATCGCTAATGCTTACGATATGGTGATCAATGGCTACGAAGTGGGTGGCGGTTCAGTACGTATCCATAACAGTCAGATGCAACAGACGGTCTTTGGCATTCTGGGTATCAATGCACAAGAACAGCGTGAGAAGTTCGGCTTCCTGCTCGATGCGCTGAAATACGGCACTCCGCCACATGCCGGGTTGGCGTTTGGTCTTGATCGTCTGGTGATGTTGTTGACAGGCACAGACAATATTCGCGATGTGATTGCCTTCCCGAAAACCACGGCGGCGGCATGCCTGATGACCGAAGCGCCGAGTTATGCGAATCCGGCGGCACTGGAAGAACTGGCCATTCAGGTGGTGAAAAAGGAAAAGCCAGAGAATAACTGAGATGCCTTATAAGCAACCGGTTTCGGTATTGGTGGTGGTTTATGCCCACGATACCGGCCGGGTACTCATGTTGCAGCGGCGTGATGATCCTGATTTCTGGCAATCGGTAACCGGGAGCCTTGAAGCTGACGAAACGCCTGTCCAGGCGGCGGTGCGTGAGGTATGGGAAGAGCTGACCATTAATGTGGATGCAGAACGGCTCACGCTCAAAGACTGCCAGCGGCAGATAGAATTTGAAATCTTTGCGCATTTTCGGCACCGTTATGCGCCAGACGTAGTGCATAACACCGAACACTGGTTCACCCTGGCGTTGCCGCAGGAACGTGATGTGGTCATCAGTGAACACCTTGCCTGGCAATGGCTGGAGGCCAAAACGGCGGCGCGGCTTACCAAGTCCTGGAGTAATCGCCAGGCAATTGCAGAGTTTGTTCATTAGTCGTCTGACCGCCCTGTTTCATTGGATTATGGCGGGTCAGAGGGCATGATGGTTTTTTAGCTTAACGAACCGGCATCATCGGCATAAGTCTGAGTGTTGGTTCGGGTTCAATTCTGGAGATAGAAGAATGGCAGGTCATAGTAAGTGGGCCAATACTAAACACCGCAAAGCGGCACAAGATTCCAGACGCGGTAAAATTTTCACCAAAATCATTCGTGAACTGGTGACTGCGGCAAAACTGGGTGGCGCCGATCCGGCATCCAACCCGCGTTTGCGTGCAGCGATAGACAAAGCGCTGTCAAATAATATGACGCGCGACACCATGAACCGGGCAATTGCACGTGGCGCGGGCGGTGACGATGACAACAACATGGAAACCATCATTTACGAAGGCTATGGCCCAGGCGGTACGGCGGTAATGGTGGAGTGCCTGAGTGATAACCGTAACCGGACTGTTTCCGAAGTGCGCCATGCCTTTAGCAAAAGCGGCGGTAATCTGGGCACTGATGGTTCCGTTGCGTATCTGTTCAGCAAAAAAGGGGTGATCTCTTATGCGCCTGGCCTGGATGAAGATACGGTGATGGATGCCGCACTGGATGCCGGCGCGGAAGACGTTGTGACGTATGATGATGGCGCGATTGACGTATTCACTACCCCGGATGCATTTGGCGAGGTAAAAGATGCTCTCGACGCTACAGGCCTTCAGGCTGAAGCAGCGGAAGTGTCCATGGTGCCGGCGACAAAAGCGGATATGGATGCGGAAACAGCACCGAAGTTATTACGCCTGATCGACATGCTGGAAGATTGTGATGATGTACAGGAAGTTTACCATAACGGTGAAATCTCCGATGAGGTGGCGGCGTTGCTGTAGTGGCGCGTCAACGAAATAACATCTTCCGTAACGGAGAAGCGTGATGGCGATCATTCTTGGTATTGACCCAGGATCACGTGTGACGGGTTATGGGGTGATTCGTCAAACCGGACGGCAGCTCAGCTATCTGGGAAGTGGTTGCATTCGCACCATTGTCGACGATTTGCCGGCGCGGCTGAAGTTGATCTATGCGGGAGTGAGTGAAATTATTACGCAATTTCAGCCGGATTTTTTTGCCATTGAACAGGTGTTTATGGCAAAAAATGCCGACTCAGCGCTGAAGCTGGGTCAAGCCCGTGGTGCGGCGATTGTCGCGGCGGTAAATCATGACTTACCGGTATTTGAATATGCCGCACGGCAGGTTAAACAAACCGTCGTGGGTATTGGCAGCGCGGAGAAAGCGCAGGTGCAACACATGGTACGTACCTTGCTGAAACTGGCGGCCAATCCGCAATCCGATGCGGCTGATGCACTGGCGATTGCGATTACCCACTGCCACATCAGTCAGAATGCGGACCGAATGAGCGAAAAACGGCTTGTCCTCACGCGGGGGCGTTTACGTTCCTGATGGGCTGGATATTCATCCAGCCTTTTTTATGATATAAACGAACGAATTCCCGCATAATTTTAAGGACGCTAACGTGATAGGTCGTTTGAGAGGCATCATTCTTGAGAAACAGCCGCCGCAAGTGTTGCTTGAGGTCAACGGCGTAGGCTATGAAGTGCATATGCCGATGACCTGCTTTTATGAATTGCCTGAACTCGACCAGGAAGCGATGATCTTCACCCATTTTGTGGTGCGTGAAGATGCGCAACTGTTATTTGGTTTTAATCATAAGCCTGAACGGTCGCTATTTCGTGAACTGCTTAAAGTTAACGGCGTGGGGCCTAAGCTGGCCCTGGCTATTCTTTCCGGGATGTCGGCGCAACAATTTGTCACAGCCGTAGAGCAAGGGGAGATTGCCGCACTGGTGAAATTACCGGGTGTGGGCAAGAAAACCGCGGAGCGTCTGGTGGTGGAAATGAAAGATCGCTTTAAAGGTATGCATGGTGATCTTTTTGCGACGGATTCAACCTTCGCGTTAACCAGCCAGTTGCCGGCGCCTGCTGGCAATGATGCTGAGTCGGAAGCGGCTGCAGCGTTAGTGGCGCTGGGATATAAACCGGTGGAAGCCAGTCGGATGATCAGTAAAATCGGGCGTAAGGACGTTGATTGTGAAACGCTGATCCGTGAAGCGTTACGTGCCGCTATCTGAGGTGAAAGATGATTGAAGCCGATCGCCTGATTTCCCCTGGCGCCATCAGTGAAGAAGAGGTCATTGACCGCGCCATTCGCCCACGACTGCTTGCCGAGTATGTCGGGCAGCCACAAGTGCGCGAACAGATGGAAATTTTTATCAAAGCGGCAAGAATGCGCGGTGATGCACTGGATCATTTGCTGATTTTTGGCCCACCGGGATTGGGTAAAACTACGCTGGCGAATATTGTCGCTAATGAAATGGGCGTCAATTTGCGCACCACGTCGGGTCCGGTGCTGGAAAAGGCCGGCGATCTGGCTGCTATGCTGACCAACCTTGAACCGCATGACGTACTGTTTATTGATGAGATCCACCGACTTTCCCCGGTGGTGGAAGAAGTACTTTATCCGGCGATGGAAGATTATCAGCTTGATATCATGATTGGTGAAGGTCCGGCGGCGCGTTCTATCAAACTGGATTTGCCGCCATTTACCCTCATTGGCGCTACCACGCGCGCCGGCTCGCTGACTTCGCCGCTGCGTGATCGTTTTGGTATTGTGCAACGTCTCGAATTTTATTGTGTGGCTGATTTAAAACATATCGTTGGGCGTAGTGCTGTTTGTATGGGGCTTGAGCTGAGCGATGAAGGCGCGCTGGAAGTGGCTAAACGTTCCCGTGGCACACCCCGAATCGCTAACCGCCTGTTACGCCGGGTGCGAGACTTCTCTGAAGTGCGGGCGGAGGGTAACCTCAGTGGCGAGGTGGCTGTTCAGGCACTGAATATGCTGAATGTCGATACCGAAGGCTTCGATTACATGGATCGTAAACTGTTGCTGGCGATTATCGATAAATTTACCGGCGGTCCGGTCGGTCTGGATAATCTTGCCGCCGCTATCGGTGAGGAGCGGGAAACGATTGAGGATGTGATCGAGCCTTTTCTGATCCAGCAAGGCTTTATTCAGCGCACGCCGCGCGGACGTATTGCCACACAGCATGCTTATAAACATTTTGGTATTACCCGGGAAGTGGAGTAACGCTGGACGGATTCCACGCTGTCGCTGCGCTAACTGGCGCGGCAGCACCGCTTCAACAGATAGAGCCTCATTTAGTTGCGCGCTTTTTTCACCATGCTGATGATAAACAATACCGTGGCGCTTAATACCACAGATGGCCCAGCCGGTGTGTCGTACCATGCAGAGAAGGTTAGACCGGCAGTGACGGCAATCATCCCGACTGCCACTGCAATGGCGGCCATTTGCTCTGGTGAATGTGAGAAACGGCGCGCTGTAGCAGCCGGAATAATGAGCAGCGAAGTGATAATCAGCGCGCCGACAAATTTCATGGCGACACCAATGGTCAGTGCTGTGACCAGCATCAATATCAGACGGGCGCGCAGAATATTAACCCCATCCACCTGCGCCAGCTCCGGGCTAATGGTTATCGACAGCAGCGCGCGCCACTGCCATGCCATCAGCGCCATCACCAGCATGACGCCAGGCACAATGATCGCCAGATCTTGCGGTGTTACTGCCAATAAATCCCCAAACAAGTACGCCATTAAATCGACACGGACATTAGACATCAGGCTGACGACCACCAGGCCGAGTGATAAGGCACTGTGGGCCATAATTCCCAACAGGGTATCAATGGATAACTGTGGTCGACGCTCAAGCCAGCCCAGTCCGAGTGCCAGCAGGAGGGTGATAAAAATCACCGCATAAGTGGGGTTCACATCCAGCAGCAGGCCAAAGGCTACCCCCAGCAATGAGGCATGCGCCAGCGTATCACCAAAATAAGACATTCGGCGCCAGACGACAAATGACCCCAGCGGACCTGCGGCCAGCGCCAGCAGCATACCTGCGCACCATCCGGGAAGCAGTAATGCAATCATGATAGGTCGTGTCCTTTGCGCAAAATAATCCGGCCCTGTAAATCATGGCGATGATTATGATGATGACGATAGATAGCCAGTTGTTCCGCCCCGCGTGGGCCAAACATGGCGATGAACTCAGGGTGTTGCGACACGGCCTCTGGCGTACCAGAGCAGCAAATGTGCTGATTAAGGCACAACACCTCATCCGTTTTCGCCATCACCAGATGTAAATCGTGTGAAACCATTAATACGGCGCAATTAAGTTCATGACGTAACTGATTAATCAGGTCATACAATGCAACCTGACCATTGACATCCACCCCTTGAGTCGGCTCATCCAACACCAGTAATTGCGGCTGATTCAGCAAAGCGCGTGCCAGCAAGACACGTTGTGTTTCACCACCGGAAAGTTTTTGTAGTGGATAGTGTTGCAGATGGCCCGCCTGCACACGTTTCAACGCCGGCAAAATATCCGCTTTTTTTACCCCACGACGCAAGCGCATAAAACGGTCAACACTGAGTGGTAAGGTGGCATCAAAATGCAGTTTTTGCGGCACATAGCCAATCCGTAAATCACTCGGGCGAGACAGGATACCGCTGTCAGGTGTCACCAAACCGATAACCACGCGCACCAGCGTTGATTTCCCGGCGCCATTTGGTCCCAGCAGCGTCAGAATACGCCCCGGTTGCAGTTTCAGGGAAACATCGGACAAAACGCGCCGCTGGCCAAAGCTGACCGTTATTTTTTCCAGACTAACAAGTGAGGGCATATTGGTTATAAGTTGCAGAAGATTTCTGATGTTATAATATCACGATTTGTGGGTTTATCACGATGGGACGAAGCATTATGTTACATAATAAAAAACGACGGTTGGCGGTCTTAGTGTCACTGGGTCTGACGGTTGCGGTAGCCGCACCGGTCAGTGCAACTGTGGTGGCATCAATAAAGCCGCTCGGCTTTATTGCGGCGGCCGTTGCCGATGGCGTTACCCCGGTTGAGGTCTTGTTGCCCGATGGGGCTTCAGAGCATGATTACACACTGCGCCCTTCTGACGTAAAGCGTTTGCAACATGCTGATTTAGTAGTATGGATCGGCCCCGAGATGGAAGCTTTTTTGACCAAATCAGCCGCAGCGTTACCGGTGGCCAAAAACCTTGAACTGGCGGAATTGCCTGGGGTGAAATCGCACCTTATCGCCAGTGTAGATGATGCTGATGCTGGTGCTGAAACAGAGGCTGTACATGATGATGCGTCTCATCATCACCATCATCATGGCCAGTATAATATGCATCTTTGGTTATCGCCGGAAATAGCGAGGCAATCGGCGGTTGCAATCCATGCAAAATTATTGGAACTTATGCCACAAAGCAAAGCCAAATTGGATGCTAACCTGCAGCAATTCGATGCGAGTCTGGTAAAATCAGACCAGGAGATTGGCAGCGTGCTGGCAACGGTTAAAGATAAAGGGTATTTCGTTTTTCATGATGCTTATCGTTACTTTGAGCAATATTACGGCTTGTCGCCATTAGGCTACTTTACCGTTAACCCTGAAATCCAGCCGGGTGCACAGCGTTTACATCAAATACGAACACAGTTGGTTGAGCAAAAAGCAGTCTGTGTTTTTGCTGAGCCACAATTCAGGCCAGCCATCATCGATGCCGTAGCCCGGGGAACACATGTGCGTAAAGGCACTCTGGATCCACTGGGTATGAGTATCAGCTTAACAAAAGACAGCTATGTGAACTTCCTCTCACAGTTGTCGAGCCAGTATGTGAGCTGCCTGAACGGAGCATAGAGGAAAAGTTAAAAGTGCAGCAGATAGTCCGCGCTGTCGCCATGGCGTTTAATAATTTACCGCGTCCCCACCGCGTAATGTTGGGATCGCTTACCGTTGTTACTTTGGCTGTCGCTGTCTGGCGGCCATATGTTTATCATCCCAGCGAAATGCCGCCTGTCGTTCAAAATACTGTGGAACTGGATAACGACGGACAACATATTTTGTTACCGGAAGCCAGTGAACCTATCGATCAACCCGCGCCGGAGCCAGAAGACGATACGCCGGCAGATGAAATCGATAAGGATGTTCCCGGTGCCAGCGATACGCACGATTATGTCGTATCAACGGGAGATACCTTGAGCAGTATCCTTAACCAGTATGGTATTGATATGGCTGACCTGAGCCAACTGGTTAAGATTGATAAAGATCTGCGTAATTTGCGCGTGGGGCAACAGATATCTTGGGTTCTGACCGAAGATGGCCGACTGCAACGTTTGAGTTGGGAGCTGTCGCGCCGGGAAACCCGTACTTATGATCGCGTCGGTAACAGCTTTAAATTATCCAGTGAGCTGCAAAAGGGCGCCTGGGAGAACCAGGTGCTGACCGGTTCGGTGAAGGGCAGTTTTGTGAGCAGCGCGCGAAAAACCGGTCTGTCCAGCAATGAGATTGGCAGTATTATTAAAGCGCTACAATGGCAAATGGATTTTCGTAAACTCCATGCGGGTGACAAATTCAGTGTGTTAATGTCGCGTGAAATACTGAATGGTAAAAGTGAGCAAAGCCAACTCCTGGGTGTGCGTTTACGTTCTGGCGGTAAGGATTATTACGCCATTCGTGCGGATGACGGCAAATTCTACGATCGGAGTGGTTCCGGCCTGGCGCGTGGTTTTATGCGTTTCCCGATGGTGAAACAGTTCCGTGTCTCTTCTAATTTTAATCCTCGCCGTCTGAACCCGGTAACGGGTCGTGTAGCGCCGCATCGCGGCGTTGATTTTGCCATGCCAATCGGCACTCCGGTGCTATCGGTAGGCGATGGTGAAGTGATTGTCGCTAAACGCAGTGGCGGCGCGGGTAACTATGTGACGATCCGTCACGGACGTCAGTATATGACGCGTTACATGCACATGAAAAAGCTGTTGGTAAAGCCTGGGCAGAAGGTTAAACGGGGCGACCGGGTTGGTCTTTCCGGTAATACCGGGCGTTCAACGGGTCCGCACTTGCATTACGAAGTCTGGGTTAACAATCAGGCGGTGAATCCATTAATGGTCAAATTGCCGCGTACCGAAGGACTGACTGGCAAAGAACGGGCAAATTATCTGGCACAGGTCAAAGTGGTTATCCCGCAACTGAAATTGAACCAGTCGCAATAAATTTCGCGTTGCCACAAGACGACAGGAGCCACTGATCAGCGTTGGCGAGGCGGCGAACAGGCAGCGCCAACGCATCAGGCAAGGCGGAAATGATGTGTATCATTCATTCTAATCATCAAACCACCATGGTGACATGGCGGTTTTTTTTGATTATAGAAACCATAGAAGATTGCAAATTTGCCCGCCAGCACTATTATTAGCCGGTTATTATCTGGGGCGAGTGCATGAAAAATAGCAAGAAAAGCCAAAGTGAGTTTATTCCTGTCTTTCACAAGTCTTTCCTTAAACCGAAATACTGGGGTGTTTGGTTAGGTATTGGCGCGTGTGCGGGGATGGCATTAGTACCTGCCGCCTTGCGTGATCCGATCCTCAGCGTGGCCGGGCGAATTGCCGGGCGATTTGCCAAAAGTGCCCGTCGTCGTGCCCAAATTAATCTGTTCTATTGCATGCCGGAATTGTCTGAAGCGCAACGTGAAGCGATTATCAACGATATGTTTGCGACTGCGCCGCAATCCATTGTGATGATGGCTGAATTAGCCATGCGTGACAGGAAAAAAGTGCGCCAGCATGTTGAGTGGCATGGCCGGGAAATTATCGATGCTTTACGCGAGGAACAACAGAATGTGATTTTTTTGGTGCCGCACGGTTGGGCGGTGGACCTTCCGGCAATGCTGCTGGCCTCTGAAGGTATCATGATGGCAGCCATGTTCCATAATCAGAGTAATCCACTGACCGATTATGTCTGGAATGCAGTACGGCGCCGCTTTGGTGGCCGCATGCATACGCGTAATGACGGCATTAAACCGTTTATCAATTCGATACGGCAGGGCTATTGGGGGTACTACTTGCCTGACCAGGATCACGGTGCGGCTCACAGCGAGTTTGTGGATTTTTTCGCCACGTATAAAGCCACGCTCCCGGTGCTCGGTCGGCTGATGAAAATTTGTCATGCTAAAGTGGTGCCGCTGTTTCCGGTGTATAACAGCAAAACACACCGGCTGGAAATCTATGTCCATCCGCCAATGGAAGGATTACAAGAGGCGGATGATATGACGCTGGCGCGTAAAATGAATGAAGAAGTGGAGATGTTTGTCCGCCCGCACCCTGAGCAATATACCTGGATTTTGAAGTTGCTAAAAACGCGGAAAGTGGGCGAGACTGAACCTTATAAGCAGGACAAGTTATTCCCGAAGTAATTATGACCGCCATGTTGATCAAACCCGATGACCCGCTACGCGGTTGCCTGGATAGGGGCGGTCGGTTGGATTGTTCAGGAAATGAGTGCGAACAGCCGTTTGACAGGTTATTACGTCTCACACGCAAGAACCTGTCAGGGCGCGATTTATTCGACGCGCATGATGCGGCTGGTGTTGGTGGTGCCGATAGCGGCCATCACGTCGCCCTGCGTGACAATCACCAGATCGCCGGACATCAGAAAGCCTTTGTCCCGGAGCAGGTTGATAGCATCGTTTGCCGCGACAACGCCTTCGTTGCTGCTGTCGAAATAAACCGGTGTCACACCACGATACAATGCAGTGAAGTTTAACGTCTTCTCATGGCGTGACATGGCAAAAATCGGCAAGCCTGAGGTTATGCGTGAGGTCATTAGCGCGGTGCGGCCTGATTCAGTCATGGTGATAATGGCGGTCACGCCTTGCAAGTGGTTGGCGGCGTACATTGTCGACATGGCGATAGCTTCTTCGATATTATCGAACTGCACATCAAGACGATGTTTGGATACGTTAATGCTGGGGATTTTTTCCGCGCCGAGGCAGACTTTTGCCATCGCCGTTACCGTCTCCGCCGGGTATTGTCCGGCGGCGGTTTCTGCGGAGAGCATTACGGCGTCGGTGCCATCAAGTACGGCATTAGCCACATCCATGACCTCTGCCCGTGTTGGCATCGGGTTGGTAATCATTGACTCCATCATTTGGGTCGCGGTAATGACTGCGCGGTTAAGCTGACGCGCGCGCCGAATTAATGCTTTCTGAATGCCTACCAGTTCCGGGTCACCGATCTCTACCCCGAGGTCACCACGCGCGACCATTACTACATCAGAAGCGAGAATGATGTCATCCATCGCTTCTGTTGAAGCAACGGCTTCGGCACGTTCAACTTTCGACACAATCATCGCGTTACAGCCAGCCTCCCGTGCCAGCCTGCGCGCGTAGTGAAGATCCTCACCACAGCGGGGAAAAGAGACGGCAAGATAATCCACCCCGATTTTAGCGGCAGTGATGATGTCTTCTTTATCTTTATCGGTCAATGCTTCGGCAGAAAGACCGCCGCCAAGTTTATTAATTCCCTTATTATTGGAAAGTGGACCGCCAATCGTGACTTCGGTAAACACTTTCATTCCCTGAACTTCCAGTACCTTTAATTGAACGCGACCATCATCCAGTAGCAAAATGTCGCCAGGGACCACATCTGCGGGCAGGCCTTTATAATCAATGCCGACTTTCTCTTTATCGCCTTCACCTTTGCTGAGACTGGCATCAAGCAAAAAACGATCGCCAACATTAAGAAAAACTTTGCCTTCTTTAAAAGTGGAAACCCGAATCTTCGGCCCCTGCAGATCACCGAGGATTGCCACGTGGCGCCCAAGTTTCGCTGCAATTTG
The DNA here is from genome assembly GCA_015655145.1 of Enterobacterales bacterium. Taxonomy (GTDB): domain Bacteria; phylum Pseudomonadota; class Gammaproteobacteria; order Enterobacterales; family Enterobacteriaceae; genus JAATFO01. The sequence continues at coordinate 25,132 of JAATFO010000056.1, forward strand.
TCGTACGTTTAATGCGCGCTGTTGATGATCTTCCGCCGTGCCGTGCGAGAAGTTAAGTCGAACGACATTGGCGCCAGCCGCAATGATTTTTTCAAGGTTGTTATCGCGATCGGTGGCCGGACCCAGGGTCGTTACGATTTTGGTTCTTCTGAGACGTCTTGACATGTATGACTCCGTTGACGTTAAACAGGGTGTTGCAAATGCAATCACGCTTATGCTTTTCTGGTGTTATATACACATCTCGATGTTGCCTGGGTATAGACAAGCAATTGACGCCTGTCTTTTTGTGTTCTGCTGCAGCGGAAGCTAATGCGGATACTACCGCTGAAGCGTTGTAATGTGACAGTCCTTATCAAAGCGCGAATCTTTCAATGCTTCTTTGACTCGCTTCAAGTTATCCCTGAATTTTGCTCCGCGTCGCAGAGTGAAACCGGTTGCCAGCACATCGATAAGGGTTAATTGCGCCAGCCGAGAGACCATTGGCATATAAATGTCGGTGTCTTCTGGTACGTCCAGCGTTAATGCCAGCGTTGCCTCGCGAGAAAGTGGTGAGCCGGGCGAGGTGATAGCCAAAACGGTCGCCTCGTTCTCTCGCGCAACCTGTGCCAGATCCACCAGGTTTTTCGTCCGGCCTGTGTGCGAAATAAGCACAATGACATCACTTTCCGAGCAGTTCATGCAACTCATGCGCTGCATCACAATATCATCGGAATAGATGACAGGCACATTGAAACGGAAAAATTTATTCATTGCATCATGGGCGACGGCGGCGGAAGCGCCAAGGCCAAAGAAGGCAATTTTTTTGGCTTGTGTTAACAGATCGACAGCGCGGTTCACCGCCGTCATATCTAATTGGGATCGCGCGCGATCCAGTCCGGCCATGGCAGACTCAAAAATTTTCGCGCTATACGCTTCAACGCTGTCATTTTCATCAATATTACGACTGATATACGGCGTGCCGGTCGCCAGACTTTGTGCCAGTTGCAGTTTAAAGTCAGGAAATCCCCGGGTCCCCAGACGATGGCAAAACCGGTTTACCGTCGGTTCGCTGACCTCGGCCTTGCGTGCCAGTAATGCAATGCTCGCATGAATAGCGGTTTGCGGGGAGATTAAGATCATCTCAGCGACTTTGCGCTCAGATTTGCTAAGCTGTTCAAGCTGAGACTGAATTCTTTCCAGCATATTCATAAATTGGTGACCACTCATCAATTCTGTCGGTTTCATGCAGAAGCGAAATCGATGCCTTTTTATAGTGAAAGCGCGTGCTGTTGCCAGGCAAGGGGCGCCCCTTCGACAACCGATTGTTACTGTTTGTCTGAATGTTTACTGTGTCTGACTGGCAAAATTGTAAAGATAGTAACAAAAAAGGGGAGAAATTACGCACAAACAGGATCGCTGTGCTGGATTGGATTACCAGTAAATAATGACCTGTGGCAGTGGCATCAAGTGCGGTAAGCGAAAGAAGCCCATTGTACTGAGAGAAAATTACCCTAATAATCTGACGCATTATGGCATATACAGGTCGGGATTTATCTTACAACGAGGAGAGTAAAATGGCGGTAACACAAATAGCCCAGGCATGTGATCTGGTCATTTTCGGTGCCAAAGGCGACCTTGCACGCCGGAAGCTGTTGCCATCCCTGTATCAGTTGGAAAAAGCGGGGCAGCTCCACGAAGATACCCGTATTATCGGTGTTGGCCGTGCTGACTGGGATAAAGCAGCCTATACCAAAATCATTCGTGATGCGCTGGAAACTTTCATGAAAGAAAAAATCGATGAGGCCCTGTGGGATAAACTCAGTGCGCGTCTCGATTTTTGCAACCTTGATGTTAATGATGCCGCAAGTTTCCCGAGACTGGGTAAGATGCTGGATCAGAAAAAACGCGTCACCATTAACTATTTCGCTATGCCGCCGAGTACCTTCGGGGCTATCTGTAAAGGTTTAGGGGCAGCTAAACTGAATGCTAAACCGGCACGCGTGGTGATGGAAAAGCCGCTTGGCACTTCACTGGAAACCTCGCGGGAAATCAATAATCAGGTGGGTGAGCATTTTGAGGAGTGCCAGGTATTCCGTATTGATCACTACCTGGGTAAAGAAACCGTACTGAACTTGCTGGCGCTGCGTTTTGCTAACTCGCTGTTTGCTTCAAACTGGGATAATCGTACCATCGATCATGTGCAGATCACGGTGGCGGAAGAGGTGGGCATCGAAGGGCGTTGGGGCTATTTCGACAAAGCAGGTCAGATGCGGGATATGATCCAAAGCCATCTGCTACAGATTCTGACGATGATTGCCATGGCGCCGCCATCTGATTTATCCGCAGATCGTATCCGTGATGAAAAAGTCAAAGTATTGCGTTCGCTGCGTTGCATTGATAACACAAATGTACGTGAAAAGACCGTGCGCGGTCAGTACACGGCAGGGTTTGTTCAGGGTAAAAAAGTACCCGGGTATCTGGAAGAAGAGGGCGCGAACAAATCCAGTCACACAGAAACGTTTGTCACCGTCCGTGTGGATATTGATGACTGGCGTTGGGCGGGGGTTCCTTTCTACCTGCGTACCGGAAAACGCCTGCCGACCAAATGCTCTGAAGTGGTGGTGTACTTCAAAAACCCGGCACTGAATTTGTTTAAAGATTCCTGGCCGGTGTTACCGCAGAATAAACTGACGATTCGCCTGCAGCCGGATGAAGGCGTCGATATTCAGATCCTGAACAAAGTGCCGGGATTGGATCATAAACACAATTTGCAGACCACAAAACTGGACCTGAGTTACTCCGAGACGTTCAATCAGTCGCATTTAGCGGATGCCTATGAGCGCTTGTTGCTGGAAACGATGCGCGGTATTCAGGCACTGTTTGTACGTCGTGATGAAGTGGAAGAAGCATGGAAATGGGTCGATTCCATTATGGATGCCTGGGCTTCCGACAGTGAAGGGCCTAAGCCTTATCAGGCGGGAACCTGGGGGCCGACGGCTTCGGTGGCGATGATTTCCAGAGATGGTCGAGCCTGGAACGAATTCGAATAACACGGTTCCGGAATGTGTGGCAAGTCGCCCGCTGTGTTTCTGATGGACAACATCACCGTGATAAATAAACCCGCATCCCGCAGGTTTATTTATCAATATTAACATGAACAGTGGTTTCAAAAGTCTGGCTGTGTCATGGACGTCTGAGGGGAAAATCAGGTATGGTGAAAGCCATTATTATTGTGTTGATGCCCGTTTTGCCTCGTGTTGTCAGCGCTGGCTGACAGGGCAGAATACGGGCCTGCCTGGAGAAAAACAGTGATGAAAAACTGGAAAATGCGCGCAGAGCAAATTTTGACTACCGGCCCCGTTGTACCGGTGATCGTGGTGAATAAACTCGCGCATGCGGTTCCGATGGCGCAAGCGCTGGTTGCTGGCGGCGTACGGGTGTTGGAAGTTACGCTGCGCACGCCGGTGGCAATGGATGCATTACGGCTGATCATTAAAGAGGTGCCGGATGCGATTGTTGGCGCGGGAACGGTAATCAATCCGCAGCAACTGGCGGAAGTGACCGAAGCTGGCGCGCAATTTGTTATCAGTCCCGGCATTACGGAATCATTATTAAAAGCCGCAGTGCAAGGGACGACGCCATTGATCCCCGGGATCAGCACGGTGTCTGAATTGATGATCGGCATGGAATACGGACTGCGGGAATTTAAATTTTTCCCGGCAGAGGCGAACGGCGGCGTTAAGGCCTTACAGGCGATCGCCGGCCCATTCCCTCAGGTGCGTTTTTGTCCAACCGGGGGCATTTCACTGAAAAATTACCGTGATTATCTGGCGTTGAAGAGCGTGTTGTGCATTGGCGGTTCATGGCTGGTGCCGGCCAGTGCCCTGGAGACTGGCGATTATAACACCATCACCGCCCTGGCGCGGGAGGCGGTAGCAGGGGCGCAATAACGCCGCGATATTGCACCCAGGACCACCCGTTGCGGCCCTGGGATGTGACAGTTAACCGTGCACGTTGATACCTGCGGCACTGGCAATCGCACGTTCTATGGCATGGTTAGTGGTTTCACCACTGGCCAGTGCAACGCCCATACGGCGTTTACCCTGAATGTCTGGTTTCGCGAAAAGGCGTAGTTGTATGCCCGCACCCAGCACCGAGTCCACATGACTGAACTGTACGTTATCACTTTCCAGCATCGGTAAAATCACCGCAGAGGCTGCCGGACCGTACTGACGAATAGCGCCAATGGGCAGTCCGAGGAAGGCGCGGACATGCAGGGCGAACTCTGACAAATCCTGCGAGATAAGGGTAACCATCCCGGTGTCATGTGGGCGTGGTGACACTTCACTGAATATCACCTCATCACCGCAAACAAAAAGCTCAACCCCAAACAGGCCATAACCGCCTAACGCGTGAACCACTTTTTCGGCAAGACTTTGCGCGCGTTGTAGGGCAAGTTGGCTCATTTGTTGTGGTTGCCAGGATTCACGATAATCACCCTCTTCCTGGCGGTGTCCGATCGGCAGACAAAAGTGAATACCGTCGACAGCATTGATTGTTAGCAAGGTAATTTCAAAATCAAACTTCACTACGCTTTCAACAATAACGCGTCCCGCACCCGCACGCCCCCCTTGTTGAGCATATTGCCAGGCGGGTTCAAGTTGTGCGGCATCGCGAATAAAACTCTGGCCTTTACCTGATGAACTCATGACCGGTTTGACGATACAGGGGAAGCCAATTGCCTGCGCGGCCTGGATAAATGTGGATTCGCTGTCAGCAAAACGGTAGTCGGAGGTAGGGAGCGCCAGCGTTTCCGCCGCCAGTCGGCGAATGCCTTCGCGATTCATTGTCAGACTGACCGCGTGAGCGCTGGGCACCACGCGTTGACCCTGATTTTCCAGCGCAATTAACCTGTCTGTGGCGATCGCTTCAATTTCAGGCACAATATAATCAGGACGCTCTTGTATCACCAGTGCTTCCAACGCGGCGCCATCCAGCATATTAATTACATGGCTGCGATGGGCGACATGCATGGCTGGCGCATCAGGGTAGCGATCAACCGCGATAACTTCCACCCCTAAACGCTGGCACTCAATCGCCACTTCCTTACCCAGTTCACCTGAACCCAACAGCATAACACGCGTGGCGGCAGGGCGCAGCGCGGTACCCAGAGTCGTCATATCATCCACCTGAATAAAATGAAAAACGCGCGCAGTATAAACGAAAACGTTTGCGTAGGCATTAACTGAACGGGGTGATGCTAAAACAGCGGAACTTTGGCGGAAATGAGCCAGCCAGAAGATGACGGTATACGCTCAGTGGTAATCTCGCAGCAGGGTGGCGTATAACGACATATTCAGTGATGAGCAGGGCGGCTACGGCGGCTGTTCCTGCTAACAGATGACAACCACGGAAAAGTTAATTTGCCGGGGTTGCCAGACCTTGCAACAGGGCGTTGCGTAAGTCTGGTTGCATATCGGGGATATTGTTTAGCAGCCATCGCAAGTAAGCGGGGTCACGTTTTGCCACATCGGTAATATTGTGGCCGCGATATTTACCAAAGGGCAATATATTACGGTTGTTTTGCTGCATGCGTTCCAGCATCTCAGACGCATTCCAGCCAGAGGTTTCCATAATACGAATCAGTAAGGCGGCAGTGACATAACAATCATACAATGCCCGGTGGGCATGTAATCCTGCGGGTGGCACGACCTGCAGTTGCAGGCTGTCACGTAGCGCCTGATTGCTGTATTTCATCCCGGGCCATAACAGGCGTGACAGCCGCAGGGTACAGATCCATTCGCCATGCATTTCTGGCAACATCCGGCGATCAAAGCTGGCATTGTGGGCAACATAATAAGGGCTGCCGTGGTAACGGGAAATGGCCTGTTCGATGGGGGACTTACGCGCCACCATGGCTTCTGTAATACAATGAATCGCCATCGCCTGTGGAGTGATAGGGCGATCGGGTCGAACCAGATCGCTCATCGGATTAACGATCTGACCGTCAATGACATCCACTGACGCCACTTCGACCACGCCACCCTGTAAGCCGCATGTTTCTGTATCAATGACGCGTAACATTGATCACCTTCCGTTTGTTGTGCTCTGCCATGCCGGCAATCACTTATTTCTGTTTGGGTTCGTAAGGCAAACGTGAAAAGTTCAGCGATGCCTGGCGATAGTGTACCAGACGCTGGTGGAACCAATCGCGCAGTGCTTCAGGCTGTTCGCGCTCCACCCGCTCTGCGACCACCGGCATGTTATAGCGTTCTTTGAAGGCAACGCCTGCGGCGGCTAAATCAACATTGATTTTATCTTTCTCTTCTTGTGATAACTTCGCCAGATTGTGCGGCATTTTCTTCTCCTGTCAAACATGCGCAAAAGTAATGCAGATCGGCGATATTGGCAAGTTAACCTGCACCATAATCGCCGTTATCGCCTCGACACTGCGTTGCCCGCAGAGTATTCTTTCGGCCCTGAGCCGCCTGGTGGTTGTTTAAAAGGATCAACGATGTTTAACCCGGTATTTCCCCCGATGTTAACTATTGCCGCCGGGTGTGCAAGCCCAGGGTTTGCTGGTGCAGACGGGTGTGACGGGCAGGTATTCCTGGTTGGCGGAGATGGGCGCCATGGGATTGATACCTTCAGCGTGAAATAAATCATGACGCTAAGCACACTGTATCTACTGTGTCGTTGGGTGCACTTTATTGCGGTGATGCAGTTAACTGGCTGCGCATTTTATACGACGTTATTATTAACGCCTGCGGGTAAAGAGCCGCTCTCGATACGTTTTCATCCGTTGCTACGCAGCTCATCATGGCTGGCGTTGGCCAGTGCACTGGCGCTGTTAACTGTACAAGTCGGACTAATGAGCGGCGACTGGCATAATATCAGCGACAGCGCGACCTGGCTGGCGGTGCTGCATACGGAATTTGGTACGCGTTGGTGCTGGCAGATTGTGCTGGCACTGTTCGCCTGCCTGGTTTTTTCCCTGCGCGGCAAATACCGTCACTGGTTGTTGTTGATCAGCGGCATGTCCCAACTCTGCGGCATGGCGCTGGTTGGCCATGCGGCGATGCTGGAAGGCTGGATCGGTCTGTTACAACGCATCAGCCAGTCTGTTCATCTGATCGCTGCCGCTTTTTGGGCCGGCGGTTTGTTACCTTTGTTGCTATTGATGGCGGATGCGCAATCTATAACAAAACGTGCTGAGGCCATTCGTGCCATGATGCGCTTTTCCCGTTATGGTCATTTAGCGGTTGTACTGGTAATTATCTCCGGCATGATAAATTCCTGGATAATCCTTGGCTGGCCATTGATTCATTTTTCCTTATATAGCCGATTACTTCTGGTTAAGATTTTACTGGTTGGCGTGATGGTGCTGATAGCCCTGGTTAATCGCTACTGGCTGGTGCCGCATTTTCGCCTTGCCGGGAGCCAGGCGCAGATTAAATTTGTGCGTATGACCCAACTGGAGCTGGCGATTGCCATCATCGTGCTGTTGCTGGTCAGTTTCTTCGCCACACAGGCGCCCACCTGAACGGGTGCGATTCATGTCCGAACTGTCGGGCGTATGTTTATCTAATGAGGTGAGAACTCAATGAAAACACGGGCCGTTTTATTGTTGCTGATGAGTGTTTGTAGTAGCGCGCTGGCTTCAGGAGTCATTACTGTCAGCCGGTTCGAAATTGGTAAAGACCAATGGGCATTCAACCGTGAAGAAGTGATGCTCTCTTGTGGTAACAACCATGCTCTGTTTGCGATCAATCCCAGTACCTTAGTGCAGTATCCGTTGAATGACAAAGCTGAGGAGATGATGAAAGCCGGGCAGGCGAAAGCACAATCAATTACGGTGATTCAGATTGATGATCCAAAAAAACCAGGGCAGAAGATGAGTTTGCAGCCCTTTGTGGCACGCGCGGAAACGCTGTGTACGCCTTGATGGGCATATACCTTATCGTCAGATGACTTCCGTCATTGCTGTTTACCCGGTCCTGCGTTGAACCGCGTGACGGAAGGCGCCCGCTAAACCGCGACAATGTTGTTATTGCACATCAGGCAAGCCCGCCAGCATCCGTTCTCTTGCTATTTTTTTGCTACTTATGGCTATACCGTGTGGCGAATATCTGCCTCTGGTGGAAGGTACCAGTGTGTTTTCTGCCAGTGGGATCACAGACTTAACTTCTTTTTACCAACTCATTTACAATTGGCTGGAAAATCCACACTGCTGTTCTACCCTTAAAGGGTGATTTAACCCATACCAATACCAACGTTTAGCGCACGGCTCTTCCAAGAGCCATTTCCCTGGACCGAATACAGGAATCGTATTCGGTATTTTTTTGTCTGGTGTATACATGAGCCTGTAATTTAAATTGTGTATCTGCCTTTTTTATCTGTCCACGCCAGTAACAGAACCGTAAGCGTCCACCTCGGACCGTCTGCCCAAAATTGATATGAACAGATAACGTAGATGCTCATCTATCAACAGACGGACATCTATTGTGGACACTCCTGAGAATAAATCTGATTGGCGCTCAACACCGCGCCGGTTTTACTCCCCAGAATTCAAACTCATGCTGGTACTGCTCGCCTTACAGCCAGGGGCAACGGTGGCCGACATTGCTCGCCGTCATCAGGTGAATGACAACATCTTATTCAACTGGATCCGTCTTTACCGCCGCGAAGGGCGGGTCACCCGGCGCCAGCCTGTGACCGTTCTCAGCCAGACTCAACCCGCGCTTATCCCGGTACAAATCACTCAACAGGTCGCGCTTGCGCCGCCATCTGATATCCTGGCGTCGGTTGAGTCGTGCCGTTGCGAAGTGGCCTTCGCCCGAGGACATCTGATATTAACGGCTCCTTCAACGGAGCTGCTGGCTGCCCTGGTCCATGAGCTGATAGCAGGAGGCGGGGTATGATCGGCCTGCCGTCAGGAACCAAAATATGGATCGTTGCCGGTATTACCGATATGCGTAACGGCTTTAACGGTCTGGCGGCCAAGGTGGAAAATGCCGTTCGGGAGGACCCGTTCTGCAGCCATGTGTTTGTCTTTAGGGGCAGA
>JAATFO010000119.1 GCA_015655145.1 Enterobacterales bacterium
GCACTTGATGCTTAGCAAGCGATAAATACACTGTAAGGATAACTTATGAACAAGACTCAACTGATTGATGTAATTGCGGACAAAGCGGACCTGTCTAAGACCCAGGCTAAAGCAGCTCTGGAATCCACCCTGGCTGCGATTACTGAGTCTCTGAAAGACGGTGATGCTGTACAACTGGTTGGTTTTGGTACTTTTAAAGTTAACCACCGCGCTGAGCGTACTGGCCGCAACCCGCAGACTGGCAAAGAGATCAAAATTGCTGCTGCAAACGTGCCGGCATTTGTATCGGGTAAAGCACTGAAAGACGCTGTTAAGTAATAGCGTTGTGGTAAAGGTTTGACAGGGGGCGATTTCGCCCCTTTTGTTTGATCGAGTTTTCAGGTCATTTTAGCGTCCATGTCATTACGGCTATTTCACGTGTCATGTTGTCCCCGGGCAATGCTGGAAATCCTCACGTACTGCGTATGCGCGGCGGTTTCTGTGCCGTTCGTGTCCAAACTGGCTGCGCTAAATAACACTGACTGGAATAAGCCCTTAGCCTGGACCGGGCCCGCGATTCTCACCTGGTGTGGATAGGTTCCGGCGGTTATCAACTGACAGCGACGATAATTCCTTATGAAATTTGCCGATTTTTTTAAATCCCATTGGTTGATCATCGTCGTCCTGATTACTGGCTGTAGTTCCCAATCTCAAGTACCGGATTTTACTGCCAGCGGTTATCTGGCTGACCGTGGCGCCGTGCGGATCTGGCGCAAAGACCAGCAACAACACATTTCACACCTGATGACGGTATTTAATCCATTTAATGCCGATGCCACTGAAACCGCAGACTACAGCTGGCAGGATGGCAAACTGGTTAGTATTGAGCGTCATATCCAGGGGGCTCATCCAGAGGGGGTGACGTTGCGATTCGATCAAAATGGCAACCTCAGTTTTATGCAACGCCAACGGGAAGGACGACGTGAAGCGCTTACCCCTGATACCATCGAACTCGATAAATTTAACGCACAACGGATGCTAAAAATTAGCGATGCCTTGCTCACTGGACGGGTACAACTGAAACAAGGCGTTTGGCTTGGTCATGATGCGGTGAAAACCTGCCAGGGTGAGGTGGTGAAGGCGGATCTGGATAATACCGCATTACATTATATCGCACAGCGGCAGGGCTCTGCCCGGAAACCCGTCAATGTTGCCTGGCTGGAGGCCCCGGAAGGAACCCAGCTATTGTTAGTCACCCGTGATGATGATTGCCAGTGGGAGCCGAAAGATGATGATTTTTAATGCGAGGATAGCGGGGCCGCGATCAGCGATTAACGCGACATGCTCCCGCGGGAGCATGTCGCAGCACCATACAGACGGGGTTTATTGCCGATTAATTGCGCGATAGCCAATATCATGACGGCAGAAACAACCATTCCATGTGATGTTTTTTGCCAGAGCATAAGCGTGCTTCTGTGCTGCGGCGACATCGTTGCCCAGCGCGGTAACGCATAATACCCGTCCGCCATTGGTCACGACCAGGCCATCCTGCATTTTAGTCCCGGCATGAAACACTTTGCCATCCGCTGATGTTTCCGGCGCTAAGCCCTGGATGCTCTCACCCGTGGTGTAATGTCCAGGATAACCGCCAGCGGCTAATACCACTCCCAATGCAGGGCGAGGGTCCCACAACGAATCCTTTTGGTTGAGTGTATTGTCGCAGCCCGCCAGACACAAATCGACGAGGTCGGATTGCATACGTAGCATGATCGGCTGCGTTTCTGGATCGCCAAAGCGGCAGTTAAATTCGATCACTTTAGGCTGCCCTTCTTTGTTGATCATCAACCCGGCATACAGGAAACCAGTATAAACATTGCCCTCTGCCGCCATGCCACGCACAGTGGGCCAAATAATTTGGTCCATAACGCGCTGATGAATCTCATCAGTAACCACCGGGGCAGGTGAGTAAGCGCCCATTCCGCCGGTATTTGGGCCTGTATCACCGTCACCAACGCGTTTATGATCCTGGCTGGTGGCCATTGGCAGCACATGTGTACCATCAACCATTACGATAAAACTGGCTTCTTCACCATCAAGAAACTCTTCGATGACAATACGGTGTCCTGCATCACCAAAAGCGTTGCCAGCCAACATATCCTGAATGGCTATTTCAGCTTCCGGCAATGTCATGGCAACAATAACGCCTTTACCGGCAGCGAGGCCGTCTGCCTTGATGACAATCGGCGCTCCTTTACTGCGGACATAAGCTAGCGCGGGTTCTACTGTCGTGAAGTTTTGATATTCCGCTGTTGGGATCTGGTGACGTGCGAGGAAATCCTTTGTGAACGCTTTCGAGCCTTCCAACTGCGCTGCCGCTTGTGTTGGGCCAAAAACGGTTAACCCTGCCGCGCGGAAGGTATCTACAAGGCCAATCACCAGCGGAGCCTCCGGACCAACGATGGTCAACCCGATATTTTCACGTTGAGCGAAACGGAGTAAGGCTGGAATATCGGTGGCACTGATATCGACATTGCGTAAAGCCGGTTCCAGTGCGGTACCGGCATTACCTGGCGCGACAAACACCGTGTCAGCGAGCGGTGATTGTGCTGCTTTCCATGCCAGCGCATGTTCACGTCCACCATTACCTACCACTAAAATGTTCATATTCAATGTTCCTGGATGATTAATGGCGGAAATGGCGCATGCCAGTGAAAATCATAGCGATATTGTGCTCATCGGCGGCGGCAATGACCTCATCGTCACGAATAGAACCGCCTGGCTGAATCACGCAGGTCACGCCAGCGGCAGCGGCGGCATCAATACCGTCGCGGAACGGGAAAAAGGCATCTGAAGCCATGGCCGATCCGTTCACGTCAAGACCTTCATCACTGGCTTTGATTGCGGCAATCCGGGCTGAATAGACACGGCTCATCTGGCCTGCGCCGATACCGATGGTCATATTATCGCGGGCATACACAATGGCATTAGATTTCACAAATTTGGCCACTTTCCAGCAAAATAACGCATCATGCCGTTCCCGTTCCGTTGGTTGACGCTTACTGACCACGCGTAGCTGGTTTTCAGTCACCATATCGACATCACGATCTTGTACTAACAGCCCACCATTGACCCGTTTGAAATCTAACCCTGCGATACGCGATCCCCACTGTCCCGAGATCAATACGCGTACATTTTGTTTGGCGGCAGTAACGTTTAATGCAGACTCACTAACATCGGGAGCGATAATAACTTCAACGAATTGACGGCTGATGATTGCCTGTGCGGTTACTTCATCCAGTGGTCGGTTAAAGGCGATGATCCCGCCGAAGGCCGATGTCGGATCAGTTTTATAGGCGTTTTCATAGGCATCAAGGATCGACTGACCTACTGCGACACCACATGGGTTAGCGTGTTTAACGATGACGCATGCTGGTTCGCTGAACGCTTTGACGCACTCCAGTGCGGCGTCAGTATCTGCAATATTATTATAAGAGAGGGCCTTACCCTGAACCTGCCGGGCGGTGGCGACGGATGCTTCCGTGATATGCTCTTCGATATAAAAAGCAGCATGCTGATGGCTATTCTCGCCATAACGCATATCCTGCTTCTTAATAAAATTCAGGTTGAGGGTTCGGGGGAAGCGGCCTGAAGGCGTGGGGGGTTCACTGTGATAAGCGGGCACCTGGCAGCCAAAGTAATTCGCAATCATGCTATCGTACGCGGCGGTGTGTTCGAAGGCCTTAATGGCCAGGTCAAAACGGGTTTCCAGCGTGAGTGCATTTTCGTTGGCATCCATTTCTGCAATGATAGACTTGTAGTCGCTGCTTTTCACCACGATGGCGACATCTTTGTGGTTTTTGGCAGCGGACCGCACCATAGTTGGCCCGCCAATATCAATATTTTCAATGGCTTCCTCGCGCGTACAATCTTCACGTGCGACGGTGCTGGCAAACGGATAAAGGTTTACAACCACCATATCAATAGGCGAAATATGGTGTTCGGCCATGATAGCATCGTCCTGACCGCGTCGGCCTAAAATGCCGCCGTGCACTTTCGGGTGCAGCGTTTTGACGCGCCCATCCATCATTTCCGGGAAGCCCGTATAATCAGAGACTTCAGTGACAGGCAGACCTGCGTCAGCCAGCAGACGCGCAGTCCCTCCGGTGGAGAGTAGCGCGACACCGCGGCTTACCAGCGCCTGAGCAAATTGAAGGATACCGGCTTTGTCAGACACGCTGAGTAGAGCGCGGCGTACAGGACGATGTTGTTGCATGGTGGTTTTATTCCTTGGCTTTAGTTCGCATATACATATAAAGGGCGTTACATCAAGTTTAGCGGCAATGTGGCGATGCCAGACTTCAGGTAACACCCCCGCAGGTGGGGTATTCGAACGTCGCCGGGCATTGTAACGAAAACGTTTGCGCGATGCTCGTCTAAATTGTACAGGGTGCGTTGATGTGGATAACTCTGTGTATAAGCAGGTATAACCACCGGGTTTGCTGTGAAATGCAGCAAACAAGTTATTCAGTGTGATTTAGCTGTTGCGGATGATATAAAACCCCCTATAATGCGCCCCCACTGACCCGGGATAACCGGTCAGCGGAGGTCACACTCCGGCGGGGCTTCAGGAAATAAATACTTGACTGGCCCGGAGGAAAGCGTAATATACGCCACCTCGCAACAGACGGCTAAGCCGC
>JAATFO010000112.1 GCA_015655145.1 Enterobacterales bacterium
AACAGCGGCTTAGCCGTCTGTTGCGAGGTGGCGTATATTACGCTTTCCTCCGGGCCAGTCAAGTATTTATTTCCTGAAGCCCCGCCGGAGTGTGACCTCCGCTGACCGGTTATCCCGGGTCAGTGGGGGCGCATTATAGGGCTGTCGCCGCCGAGTGCAAGCAACAATTATCCTTTTTTTTCTGATTGCTGCAACTTCGTACAAACTGCTGCTTTACTGTTGTTTTATTCTGGCCGGCAGATCAGCAAGACTATCAATCACCCAGTCGGCCGCCGCTGTGCTTTCATCCGTCACTTTCTTACCGGTCCGTACCAAAACTTTTATCCCCACACCCGCCGCGTTTCCGGCGAGCATGTCATCCAGTTTATCACCCACCATATAGGACGCCGCCATATCAATATTCAGTTGCTGTTGTGCTGCGAGCAGCATGCCTGGTTGTGGTTTACGGCAATCACACTGTTGACGATATTGCGCATCCACTGCGTCCGGGTGGTGAGGACAAAAATAAATACCATCAAGGTCTACTTCACGATCGGCCAGCGACCAGTCCATCCATTCAGTCAGTTGCATAAATTGTTGTTCGGTAAATTTACCCCGTGCAATGCCGGATTGATTTGTCACCAGCACTAACAAAAAACCCATTTTTTTCAGTTCACGCAAAGCATCAATGACACCATCAATAAACTGAAAATCATCGATTTCATGGACATAACCATGATCGACATTTATTGTGCCGTCACGATCAAGAAAAATGGCGGGAACATTATTTACCACGTAGAGACTCCTGCTACACAATTTGCCGCCCAGTATCGCATGATTGTAATAAAAGAGAGAATGGCGGATTGAATGACTTAGATTGATTTAGACGTCTGGATGCCTTACCATCCATTTCAGTTTCACGCCGAAAACCCCGTCATACTACGGCTAACTCTAATCGCGATAAAAATAACTCAATGATTAAACTGACCAATGTCACCAAAGTGTTTCAGCAAAGCACACACACTATCACCGCACTGTCTGATGTCAGCTTGCATGTGCCTGCCGGACAAATTTATGGCGTGATTGGCGCTTCAGGCGCTGGGAAAAGTACCCTGATCCGTTGCGTTAACCTACTTGAACGCCCCACATCCGGCAGTGTGATGGTCGATGAGCAAAATCTGACTGCGTTGTCAGAAAGCCAGTTAACACGCGCACGCCGGCAGATCGGCATGATTTTTCAACATTTTAACTTGCTTAATTCTCGTACTGTTTTCGGCAATGTCGCCCTGCCGCTGGAGTTAGGTAACCTGTCGCATGCGGCAATGAAAACTCGCGTCATCGAGTTGCTTGAACTGGTGGGGTTGGCCGATAAACACGATGCCTGGCCCGCTAACTTGTCCGGGGGACAAAAGCAACGTGTCGCTATCGCCCGGGCGCTGGCCAGCAATCCGAAGGTGCTGCTGTGCGATGAAGCCACCAGCGCGCTTGATCCGGCAACAACCCGCGCCATTCTAACCCTGTTAAAAGATATAAATCGCCGTTTGGGATTAACAATTTTGCTTATCACACATGAAATGGATGTAGTAAAACGCATCTGTGATCAGGTTGCTATTATCAGCGATGGTCAGTTAATTGAACAAGGCAGTGTCAGCGATGTTTTCTCGCACCCTAAAACACCACTGGCGAAACAGTTTATTCAGTCCACGATCCACCTTGATATTCCGGAAGATTATCTGCAGCGGATGTCTCCGCACGCCAGCGCCAATAGCATGCCATTACTGCGTCTGGAGTTCACCGGGCAGTCTGTCGATGCGCCACTGCTGTCGGAAATTGCACGCCGTTTCAATGTGAACAACAATATTATCAGTGCGCAGATGGATTATGCCGGAGGCGTGAAGTTCGGCATTATGCTGGCTGAAATGTGTGGCAACAAAGCTGACACCGACGCCGCGATCCAATATTTACAAGCGCGCTATGTTAACGTTGAGGTATTAGGCTATGTCTGAAGCAATGATGTGGTTGCTGGGCCGGGGCATTTGGGAAACCCTGATGATGACCTTTGCCTCCGGATTTTTCGGTTTTGCGATTGGCCTGCCAGTAGGTATTTTACTTTATGTCACACGACCGGGGCAGATCATTGAAAATAACCGGCTCTATCGGGTGCTATCAGCATTAGTGAATATCTTCCGTTCCATCCCTTTTATTATTTTGCTGGTCTGGATGATCCCGTTCACACGGATGATTGTTGGCACGTCCATTGGCCTGCAGGCCGCCATTGTGCCGCTTACTGTAGGGGCGGCACCGTTTATTGCCCGGATGGTAGAAAACGCACTACTGGAACTGCCCACCGGGTTGATCGAAGCATCACGCGCCATGGGCGCCACGCCCTGGCAGATTGTCCGTAAAGTATTGCTACCGGAAGCGCTGCCGGGACTGGTCAATGCCGCGACCATCACGTTAATTACGCTGGTGGGTTATTCTGCTATGGGCGGCGCAGTCGGCGCCGGAGGTCTCGGTCAAATTGGTTATCAGTATGGTTATATCGGTTATAACGCCACGGTGATGAATACGGTATTAGTCTTATTAGTCATTCTGGTGTATTTAATCCAATTCTGTGGTGATCGCATTGTTCGCGCAGTCACACACAAGTAAGTAAACACTATTAATTATCTTGATAAAGGAAGGGATATGTCTTTTACATTTAAAAAGATTGCCGCTGTGGGTACACTGATCGCTGCAATGGCACTGGCTGGCTGTGGTCAGGAAGAGAAAGACCCCAATCACATTAAAGTGGGCGTTATCGCCGGCGCAGAACAGCAGGTTGCGGAAGTTGCACAAAAAGTGGCAAAAGAAAAATACGGGCTGGACGTTGAACTGGTCACCTTCACCGATTATATCCTGCCGAATGAATCGCTTAGCAAAGGTGATATTGATGCCAATGCCTTCCAGCACAAACCCTATCTGGATCAACAAATCAAAGATCGTGGCTATAAACTGGTTGCGGTAGGTAATACTTTTGTTTACCCCATTGCCGGTTACTCGAAAAAGATCACCTCGCTGAATGAGTTGCAAGAAGGCGCACAGGTCGCCATTCCCAACGATCCCACTAACCTCGGACGTTCACTGCTACTGTTGCAAAAAGTCGGCTTAATCAAGTTGAAAGACGGTGTTGGTCTGCTGCCAACCGCACTGGATATTACGGAGAATTCAAAGAAACTGAAAATTGTTGAACTGGAAGCACCTCAGCTACCACGTTCGCTGGACGATCAGCAAATCGCGCTGGCGATTATCAACACCACTTATGCCAGCCAGATTGGGCTGACGCCGGAGAAAGACGGTATCTTCGTGGAAGATAAAGATTCCCCGTACGTAAATTTGATCGTAACGCGTGAAGATAACAAAGAAGCTGAAAACGTGAAAAAATTCGTCCAGGCTTACCAGTCTGACGAAGTGGCCGATGCCGCCAACAAAACGTTCAATGGCGGTGCAGTAAAAGGCTGGTAAGATATACCCATTACTTTTTGGCGATGGGGTGCCTCATCGATTTGCCCTTGCAGAAAGATGGCCAACCGGTGACGCCCGAATCCCTTACTCAGGTACCGGATTCGGGTGAGCAAGCCGTATCGCCAGTATATCTGCAAGGTGAACGATAACGGACACCTCTGCATCTGCTGTTTTTGCGACTTTATCCATCGTTACTTGTCATTTTTTCCATTGCTTGCTTCAATAACGCCACTTGCTAAATTTTGAGGATCCTTACCATGCGCGCTTTATCGCTCTGTTTGTTAGCGTTGTCGCTGACAGGGTGTTCTCTGCTGCAAAAACCCTATAAACCCGTTAGCAGCTCAGCGCCGCAGCCGACGCAGACTGTACCGCCGCGTACCAAACCTGCCGTGCATCCGGCCATGGTCAAACTCTATACGGATGCCGCTGATCTGGTCAGTAAACCATTCCGTGATCTGGGCGAGGTTTCAGGCAGTGATTGTCAGGTAAACACACAGGATTCACCCGCCAATATTAATACCGCCCGGAAGAGAATGCAGACACGAGCCTCATATATGAAGGCAAATGCCGTGCTTTTACACCAATGTGACATCGTGACCGGCGCTGCGGGATGTTATCGCCAGGCGGTTTGCCAGGGTTCTGCCTTGAAAATATCCGCACAATGACCACGTTCTCCCTTGAGCAAATCGGTGTGATTCGCTCTCCCTGGAAGGAGAAATTTGCGGTTCCCCGTCAGCCGGGTCTGATTGAGGATGGCGGCGGTGAACTGCATCTTCTGCCGCCTTACAATCAACCGGAAGCGGTGCGGGGTCTGGATGCATTCAGTCACTTATGGCTGTTATTTATCTTTCATCAGACCATGGAAAATGGCTGGCATCCTACGGTACGGCCTCCCCGTCTCGGTGGTAATGCACGTGTTGGTGTTTTCGCCACCCGATCAACATTCCGGCCAAATCCTGTCGGTATGTCGCTGGTAACCCTGAAAAAAGTGCACTGTGAAAAAAATCAGGTGATCCTGACACTGGGTAGCCTTGACCTGGTGGATGGAACCCCAGTGATTGATGTGAAGCCCTATTTACCGTTTGCTGAAGCACGGCCTGACGCCCGTGCAGGCTTCGCGCAGCAAGTACCTGACGCCGATATGCCGGTGACGTTTTCCCCTGCGGCTATGCAGCAAATTGGTCAGCAACCGCATTATCCCTGTTTACAGCGTTTTATTACACAAGTGCTGGCACAAGACCCGCGTCCGGCTTATCGTAAAAATAGCGAATCGCCGCGTGAGTATGCCGCCTGGTTGCTGGATTTTAATGTCCGCTGGCGCGTAACAGCGGAGGGTACCGAGGTGATCGCCGTCGATCTCCGCTAATTTATGATCCTCTCTCTTTTGAGTATCCAGACTCACTGGTACACTAGCCGCCAGTGTTTTTTTGTCACTCCTTTTTCTGATAGCTTTCCGTCTAAATGGAATCGTAATACATGCGTACTACTCAATATCTACTCTCCACTCTGAAGGAAACTCCGTCTGACGCCGAAGTCATCAGTCACCAGCTGATGCTGCGCGCCGGCATGATTCGTAAGCTGGCTTCTGGTTTATACACCTGGCTACCCACCGGTTTGCGCGTACTAAAAAAAGTCGAAAATATTGTCCGCGAAGAAATGAACAATAGCGGCGCTATCGAAATCTCTATGCCCGTGGTCCAGCCGGCCGATCTCTGGCAGGAAAGCGGCCGTTGGGAACAGTATGGTCCTGAACTTCTGCGTCTGGTTGACCGCGGCGATCGCCATTTCGTACTCGGCCCTACACACGAGGAAGTCATTACTGACCTGATCCGCAATGAACTGAGTTCATATAAACAACTGCCGCTCAATCTTTATCAGATTCAGACCAAATTCCGCGATGAAGTTCGTCCACGTTTCGGGGTGATGCGTTCCCGGGAGTTCATCATGAAAGATGCCTACTCTTTCCATACCTCGCAGGAATCGTTACAAGAAACGTATGATGCCATGTACCGTGCTTACAGCCAAAGTTTTAGCCGTATGGGACTTGATTTCCGGGCAGTCCGCGCCGATACCGGTTCAATCGGCGGCAGTGCATCACACGAATTTCAGGTGCTGGCGAAGAGCGGTGAAGATGATATCGTGTTCTCCAGCGGTTCTGATTTCGCTGCCAATATTGAACTGGCTGAAGCGATTGTCCCCCCGGGTGATCGGCCTGCGGCAACGCAGACTATGAGGCAAATCGACACGCCTAATGCGAAAACCATTGCGGCGCTGGTTGAAAAATTCCATTTGCCTATCGAAAAAACCGTTAAAACCCTGTTGGTGAAAGCCCGTGAAGAGAGTGGTCACCAGCTGATTGCGTTG
>JAATFO010000096.1 GCA_015655145.1 Enterobacterales bacterium
GATGTATATGATCTATCTGTACATTTAGTTCAACTACAGTGCATTTCTTGATGTTGCAATAGATGTAGATGTTGCGATAAAGCTCTTTACCAGGATTGCCTTTGAGGATTTTGTATCTGTACTTCGGTGTCCATACGAGATGATACTGACAGCGATAGAATACGCGAGAAGCGGATTCATATCTGCTCATGCTATTGACTCCTTGATTTGCGGGTAACAAACCGGGGCAGTATTTAGCATGGGTATTCTACGGGCAAAGCCCTACATGAACGATCACCACCTCCATAAGAGGTGGTTTAAGATTGAGAATAAAGTATAAAGACACCTTGATCGGCTGTCTTTATACTTAGAGCCTGACGACGGTGGAATTTACCGTTTTTCTTCTGGTACCGGAACCGCCAGCGTGATATTCAACAACCCGCGCGATTTATTAAATACCTTACTGCCATTCTCCCGCCCAGCCCGGCGTGCGCGCTGTTCTTCAATCGGCAATTCCAGCGTTGCCATACACTGCGTGCTACAACAGTGGTTGAATTTTTCTGCGCAACTCGGACACTGAATAAACAACAGATGGCATCCTTCATTTTTGCAATTGACATGGTTGTCGCACGGCGCGCCACATTGATGACAATGCGCAATCACCTCTTGTGAAATACGCTCGCCCATGCGTTCATCAAAAACAAAGTTTTTACCTTTGAATCGCACAGGTAACCCCTGTTCACGGGCCCGGCGAACATATTCGATAATGCCTCCTTCAATATGGTACACCTGTTCAAAACCATTATGGCGCATCCAGGCGCTGGCTTTTTCGCAACGGATTCCGCCGGTACAGTACATCACGATCTTCTTGTCTTTCTCACTTTGCAGCATATTCACCGACATCGGCAACTGCTCACGGAAAGTGTCTGCCGGAATTTCCAGCGCGTTGTCGAAATGACCCACTTCATATTCATAGTGATTACGCATATCGACAAAGACCGCATCAGGGTCATCGAGCATGGCATTCACTTCTGCGGCTTTGAGATAAGCACCAATATTACCGGGATTAAACGTGTCATCGGTAATACCATCGGCCACAATGCGATCGCGCACTTTCAGACGCAGTACCCAAAACGATTTACCGTCATCTTCCAAAGCAATATTCATGCGCAAATTATCCAGTGCCGGATCAAACGCGTATAATGTCTGTTTCATGCATTCGTACTGGCTGGCCGGCACACTGATTTGTGCATTAATACCTTCATGCGCCACATAAACACGACCAAATACATTCAGCGTGGTCAATGCAAGATAGAGCGCATCACGAAATGCTTGCGGTTCTGCAATGGTGAAATATTTATAAAAAGAGACCGTCGTGCGCGGTTCAGATTCAGCCAGCATGCGCTCCTTCAGCTCTTCATTGGAAACAAGGTTGTGTAACACTGGCATGGTGTACGTTCCTGTAAGCAATAAGCGGATTTTTAGCGGCAATATAATACCTGATTTACCGCCGGATCTCAGTCCCCCGATACATTTTTTCTTTTCTATTACTTTGTGACCGTACAGCACAACCGGACTTGACCTGTATGCAAATTCATCCGAGCATGTGCTTAGCGCCCTTACTATCACTTTAGTGATTGAACATGGAGAATCCGCATGAGCCATCTTTTCACCCCGATCACGCTGGGGAAATTAGCCCTGCAAAACCGTATCATCATCGCACCCATGTGCCAGTATTCGGCAGAACAAGGGAAGGCGACGGCATGGCATCGTATTCATTTAGGTCACCTTGCACTTTCTGGTGCCGGGTTGTTGATCATCGAAGCAACGGCGGTTGAAGCCGCCGGGCGCATTACCCCCTACGATGTGGGTCTGTGGGATGATGCCACCGAACATGCGCTGGCCACCGTCATGCATGATGTAAAAAAATATGCCACTTTGCCACTCGGTATTCAGCTTGGTCATGCCGGTCGTAAGGCCTCTTGTGACGTTCCCTGGCGTGGCGGTGGGACTTTATCCCCAACACAAGGTGGCTGGCAAACATTCGCCCCCTCAAGCTTGCCGTTTCATCCGCAGGATAACAGCCCTCTGGCCATGACCCCGGCACGGATTGAGGAGGTCAAACAGGCTTTTATTGATAGCGCTATCCGTGCGGATCGTCTCGGTTTTGAACTGGTCGAAATTCATGCGGCCCATGGTTATCTGTTGCATCAGTTCCTGTCCCCGCTGTCGAACCAGCGGAAGGATGAGTATGGGGGTTCGCTGGAGAACCGCATGCGCATTGTCCTTGATATTTTCCGCGAAGTCCGTCAGGCATTGCCGGAAAATAAAGCCGTGGGTGTTCGAATTTCTGCAACCGATTGGGTTGAAGGCGGCTGGGATCTTGCGCAGTCGATAACACTCAGTCGCGAACTGGCGGCGTTGGGATGCGACTACATTCACGTTTCCAGTGGCGGGTTATCACCAAAACAACACATCACATTAGGGCCTAATTACCAGGTACCCTTTGCTGACGCCATCAAAAAAACCATGAGTATTCCCGTCATTGCCGTGGGACTGATTACCGATGCGGAACAAGCGGAGAGCATCCTTAGATCGGGCCAGGCGGATGCCATCGCCCTTGCTCGCGCCATGCTCTATGATCCGCGCTGGCCATGGCATGCGGCGGCCATTCTGGGCGCAAAAGTTCAGGCTCCGCCACAGTACTGGCGCTCTGAACCACATGACGTCAAGGGGTTGTTTAAATCATGATTTTTCCGGCCGGCGGGGACGCTCGCCAGGCCATTTATTTTTATCGGTTACGTCAGATTGCCGTTTATTTGCTATATTTCTGCTCAATACTAAAAATGGCACGATACGCCATAATAATGGGAATACGTGGACGCGATAATAGTGTCCCCACGATGAACACTGGAATAACATGACTCAGTTGCCACAATTTTCTCGCGAATTTTTTCATCCGCGCTATTGGTTAACCTGGTTTGGTATTGCTTTACTCTACCTCATCGTTTTATTGCCTTACCCAATTCTCTACCGTCTTGGCTGCGGCATTGGCCGTCTCGCTATGCGTTTTATGAAACGCCGCGTTGTCATTGCACAACGTAATCTGGAACTCTGCTTCCCGGACATGCCCCCTGCTGAACGAGAAGCCCTGGTTCATCATAATTTTGAATCGGTAGGAATGGGCTTAATTGAAACAGGCATCGCCTGGTTTTGGCCAGACTGGCGAATAAAAAAATGGTTTACCGCGACCGGCTTTGAGCATATCCAGCATGCCATTGATACACATAAAGGGATCTTGT
This sequence comes from Enterobacterales bacterium, assembly GCA_015655145.1. Lineage (GTDB taxonomy): Bacteria > Pseudomonadota > Gammaproteobacteria > Enterobacterales > Enterobacteriaceae > JAATFO01. Next base: position 3,282 of record JAATFO010000096.1, read on the forward strand.
TGATTGGTATGCACTTTCTTACGCTGGAATTAGGGGCTCGTATCATAGGGATGCTTAATCCTGGCATTGGCGTCTATCGGCCCAATGACAATAAATTACTTAACTGGCTACAAACCTGGGGTCGCATGCGTACCAATAAAAGTATGCTGAACCGCAAAGACCTGAGAGGAATGATCCGTGCGCTTAAAGATGGCGAGATGATCTGGTATGCGCCAGACCATGATTATGGCCCACAAAGTAGCGTGTTTGTTCCTTTTTTCGCCGTCAAAAATGCGGCAACAACCAAGGGCAGTTATTTGCTCATTCGCAGTGCGGATCCGGCGGTTATCCCCTTTATACCGCGTCGCCTGCCACATGGAAAAGGCTACGAACTGATCATTTTTCCCGGGGTCAGCGATATACCGCTGGACGATGAATGCGCCACTGCAGCGCACATGAACCACGTGATGGAAAAGATCATATTAATGGCGCCCGAACAATATATGTGGCTGCACCGCCGGTTTAAAACGCGACCGCCACTAGAAGCAAAACTGTATTGAGGATGAAGAAGACGGTTTTGACCACGCCATCGAACGATGTCCCCATCAACTGGAAACGAAATTTATACGTTGCCTGGATCGGCTGCTTCCTGACGGGCGTCGCTTTCAGCCTGGTTATGCCCTTTCTGCCGCTTTATGTTGAATTACTGGGGATAACCTCTCCGGAAAAGCTTAATCTCTGGTCGGGGATCGTCTTCAGTATTACCTTTCTGTTTTCCGCTATCGCTTCGCCTTTCTGGGGCGGACTTGCTGACCGTAAAGGCCGTAAGATCATGTTGCTTCGTTCAGCGCTGGGAATGGCCATTGTCATGGCGCTGATGGGGCTGGCCAGTAATATCTGGCAGTTTCTGGTATTACGGGCCATTCTCGGTTTACTGGGCGGTTTTGTCCCCAATGCCAACGCCTTGATTGCAACACAAGTGCCACGAAATAAAAGCGGATGGGCGTTGGGCACGCTCTCAACCGGTTCGGTTACCGGCGCCCTGATAGGCCCTTTGATTGGCGGTTTACTGGCGGATAGTTTTGGTTTGCGGCTGGTTTTTTTCATTACCGCCAGCATCCTGTTTCTCTGTTTTGTGATGACGCTGTTTTATGTTCAGGAATCCTTTATCCCGGTGCAACGAAAAGATATGTTGCACGTCAGGCACGTTTTTTTTGCACTAAAAAACCCGCGCCTGGTGCTGGCTCTTTTTGTTACTTCGATGATTATTCAGATTGCAACCGGTTCCATTGCGCCTATTCTCACGCTCTATGTGCGTGAGCTGGCTGGCAGCGTGCAAAACCTGGCATTCATCAGCGGCCTTATCGCCTCTGTTCCGGGTGTCGCAGCGATGATGAGCGCCCCACGACTGGGCCGACTGGGCGATCGCATTGGCCCCGAACGTATTTTAATTTTTATGCTCATTGTTTCTGTGCTGCTCATATTTCCCATGGCCCTGGTACAGTCGCCCTGGCAACTCGGTGTGCTACGCTTTTTACTGGGTGCGGCTGATGGTGCATTGCTGCCGGCCGTGCAAACACTGTTGATTTACAATTGCAGCAACCAGATTGCCGGCAGGATTTTTAGTTATAATCAGTCATTTCGCGATATAGGTAACGTTAGTGGTCCTCTGATGGGGGCTGTTGTCTCCGCTCACTGGGGATTTCGCGCGGTATTTATCGTCACGGCTGGTGTGGTGTTGTTTAATGCGATTTATTCCTGGTGTATTCAGCGTCAGCGCAAGCGGCCACGCATACCGGCCTCCGACAACTGAATCCCCCTGATTAAGAACCGGCTATCCACAGCAACCCACCCTACGCACTTTCTCCCGCGTTTTGCCAACAACCCGGTCCAGGGCTGTATCCAAAAAATAAACCACTGGGTGGTGAGCAGAAGTACATCATAAAAAATCACGTAATATCCTAATTTATAATAAAAATAATGTTATTCTTTTTCGCATGACTCTGCTATTTACACTCATCGATCTTCGTCTATTATTTCTTAGAACCGTGTAACCGAGGCAAGGAGAAAAGTATGTCATTATATTCAACGTTGGAAGAAGCCATCGACAATGCCCACGAGGAGTATATGGCGAACAATCCACACCTCACTGAAGATGATGCTTCAGTGTCACAGTTCAACTTGCAAAAATATGTGATGCGAGATGGTAGCCTGATGTGGCAGGCCGAATTTTTCACCGACGAAGGTGAAGAAGGTGAATGTCTGCCGGTACTGAGTGGCGAGGCGGCACAGGCCATTTTTGATGGTGACTTTGACGAAGTGGATCTACGCCAACAGTGGCTGGCGGAAAACACCCTGCATGAGTGGGACGAAGGTGATTTTCAGCTTGAGCTGCCTCCCGACAGCGAGGAAGCTGAAAGCGCCGCGCAAGAATGGGATGATGACGATACGCCACCTGATCACTGGGTATGAGCTATTTATAGGGTCCGTGATGCACATCGATTGGGAGCAATAGTGAGTCCACCACCAGGGAAAGAGGAAGATCAATTAAGGTCAGAAAGCGCCACGGCGTGTCACGTACATCCCACTGTACGCCGGGATAATACTGATGACCGTGCCCTTGTCCGGGCACGGTTCGACTGATAATACTACCACAACCCGCCAATGTAACCACACAACTTAACATCAGCAATGTGCGAGAAAACCTGTTCACGCAGTGGGTGACTCCGGATATGCCGCTGTGAACTTCAGCGTTTTGCTAAGATGTCAAAGGCGGCTATGCCGCCTTTGAGGTTATTTTGCTGATGGCAGCGCCAGTGGATTCAGTTTCAACCTTCGGTACTGCTCAATCCATTCAGGGTACTTATTCGCATCCTGCCACAAGCGGTAATGCATCCGAGCCAGTATCACCGGATCGCTTATCAACACCAGACGTTGTTCACGATTAAGCTTAGCGGGCGAGCCGCTCAGCGCCAGATCTACACGGCGGTCCCGGTCATGCTCCAGCATGTCACGGTTAAGATGGCGTGACGTCGCCATTGCACTTGCCAGAGCATTGAACGAAGGATGGATCAAGGCCTGCATAAAACCATTCGCCAGCGCATGCTCCCGATTGAGTTGTAAATAGTTCTCAGTATCTACCAGCTCTTTGGGGGGATCATACTCTTCCGGGATCAGGAACAGTTGCGCCCGTTTCGTTACCATCCCCGTGGTTGCACGACTGGAGAACACCGAAACAAATGGCGACAGGATCAACGAAAAGACGATCGGCGATAACCACCACAGAAAGTTCAGGTCGAGCCACCCCATACCAATCGCCCAGACCAACCCCAGCAGTAATTGTGAACCATGACGGGCAAACGCTTCACTCCAGGGGGTTGCATCATCATCACGCTGCGGCGAATTCCAGACTACTTCCCAGCCAAGAAAAGCACTCACCACAAACACGGTATGGAAGAGCATACGCACCGGGGCCAGCAGCACCGAGAACAACATTTCCAATAGCAACGAGATAAACAAATGGAAAGGACCGCCATACGGCGTTGAGCCTTTACACCAAATGAGCACAACACTCAGCAACTTCGGCAGGAACAACAGTACCAGCGTCGTCGAAAACAAGGCAATCGCCAGTTCAGGACGCCATTGCGGCCACACCGGGAATAACTGTCGCGGTTGCAGGAAGTACAAAGGCTCACTCAGCGTATGCACCACCTGCAATGCCGTAGAGAGCGCAAGGAACATAAACCATAGCGGAGCAGAAAGGTAAGACATCACGCCGGTCAGGAATACCGCACGGTGAACAGGATGCATACCTTTCACCAGAAATAAGCGGAAATTCATCAAGTTACCGTGACACCAGCGGCGATCTCGTTTCAGTTCATCCAGTAAGTTCGGCGGCAGTTCCTCATACGACCCGGGCAGATCGTAGGCGATCCAAACGCCCCACCCGGCACGCCGCATTAATGCTGCTTCGACAAAGTCATGCGACATTATCGAACCGGCAAACGAGCCTTCACCCGGCAATGGCGCCAGTGCGCAGTGTTCAATAAAGGGTTTCACACGAATGATGGCGTTATGACCCCAGTAGTGAGACTCACCCAATTGCCAAAAATGTAAACCCGCAGTAAACAGAGGACCATAAACACGGGTAGCGAATTGCTGACAACGCGCATACAGCGTGTCCATACCCGAAGCCCGTGGTGACGACTGGATAATACCTGCATTCGGGCTGGCTTCCATCATCCGCACCAATCCGGTCAGGCAACTGCCACTCATGACACTATCGGCATCCAGCACCACCATATAGCTGTACTGGCTCCCCCAGCGACGACAAAAGTCATCAATATTGCCGCTTTTACGTTTGACGCGACGCCGGCGGCGGCGATAAAAAATCTTACCCGCCCCTCCGGCATCACGCACCAATTCCATCCACGCCTTTTGTTCTGCGATGGCAATATCAGCATCATAGCTGTCACTGAGGATATACACATCGAAATGCTGGCTTTCGCCTGTGCGCATAACCGATTCCCAGGTCGCACGCAACCCGGCGAACACTCGCTCAACATCCTCATTACAGATCGGCATGATCAACGCCGTGCGATGTGCCGGGTTGATCGGTTCATCACCCGAGCTCGAATAAGAAATACTGTACTTATCCCGGCCAATCAGTAACTGTAAAAAACCCATCAGGGCAGTCCAGAAACCGGCGGAGACCCAACAGAATAAAATGGCAAACAGGAACAAAATCCCGGTTTGTAGCACATAAGGCAGGATATAAAGCACCGATTGCTGCCAGTTATGGTTGAACATTTCGATGGGATCGATCATTGCCCAGCCCTGGTACGGCAGAATCGTTTTCATATACCAGGTGGCCACTGCCGTCTGGAACAGCGTTAGAATGAGTAAGATATAACGGCGGACAGAACCGGCATGGCGCCATTTTTCTTCTATCTGCTGTTGCTCCGCATCGGCATAGTGATGGTGCTGAGTTTTCTCTTTGCGGCCACGCAGTGAATCCCAGGCGCGCGCCAGAGGATTAGTGTGCCAGGCATCAGGAAACATCATCGCACGTTTCACCGGCGGCATCGCTTTCAATAAGGTTCGACCTTCCGAGTCGTTCCCAAATTGCTCGCCGTTATTCAGTGAATCCGGCCAGGTCATCTCAATGCGTGATTTCACCGACGCCAGTGATGCGTCGTCAGCACGCGTATCAGGCGCCTCCTCCTGCGCCAGTTGTTGATGTAGCTTACGGTAAACGTCTTCCGTATTTTCACTGTCTGCCGGCAACGACTGCGCAAGCGCGGCTTTACGTTCAGACGGCAGCGGCAGAGATTCAATGTACTCTGCGGGGGTAACAATAGATTTATTCATTGGCAGGCAACTGATAGCTCCATGTTTCCGTCAGCGTTTTATCACTGTTGACCAGTGCCGCACGCATCTCTGTCGGTTGACGAGGATCTTTAACTCGCAGCCGCAATAGCAAACGCCAGCCTTTGGTGGCCGGATTGTAGCGCACACTTTGCTCAACAACGTCACCATTACTTCCCACGCTGACCTGGGGTGTTACCACCGTGTTTGCGGGCAGCTTACTCATATTTTCGCCAACGAAATCGACGATAAAAGCAAGGGTGCCGTCCGGCTGACGCACCAGATTAGATTGTTTTACATCGCCGGTAGAACGTAGCGTATTTTTTACCCACGCCATATCTGGCGAATGCAGTTGATCTTCATCCTGGGTGAAATGCAAACGGTATTTAAAATTCATTTCATTACCGGGATCGGGGAGTTTTTCCGGCGTCCAGAAAGCAACAATATTGTCGTTGGTTTCATCGGCGGTCGGAATTTCCACCAGTTCAACCCGGCCTTTGCCCCAGTCTCCCTGCGGCTCAATCCAGCCACTCGGACGGAGATCGTAACGATCATCCAGATCCTGATACTGGCTGAAATCACGCCCACGTTGTAATAAACCAAACCCTTTCGGACTTTCAACGGTAAAGGTGCTCACCGACAGATGCTTCGGATTATTCAACGGCCGCCAAATCCACTCACCATTACCGGCATGGATCGACAAACCGTTTGAATCATGCAGCGCAGGGCGATAATTAACCATCGGCGAAGGCTGATGCGGGCCAAATAAGAACATGCTGGTGAGCGGAGCAACGCCAAGCTTACCGACTTTATCGCGCAGGTAAATTTTTGCCTGTACATCAACGGTACTATCCTGACCAGGGCGAATAACGAAACGGTAAGCGCCAGTCGCCCGCACAGAGTCCAGCAAGGCATAGATAACCAATTGTTTATCCTGCGGCTTTGGACGCTCAATCCAGAACGCTTTGAAACGCGGGAACTCTTCGCCGGAAGGTAATGCGGTATCAATCGCCAGCCCGCGTGAAGAGAGGCCATACACCTGGCCGGCCCCAATCACCCGAAAGTAGCTGGCGCCGAGGAAGCTGCTAATTTCGTCATGCTTATCCTGGCTGTTAATTGTATAGAGCACTTTGAAACCGGCATAACCGAGGTCTTTCACGGTTTCGGGATCGTGTGTCACGCTGCCAAAATTGAAATAATTGGGATCATATTTGATTTCACGTACTGTCGTGGCGGTGATCTCGCTCAGCTTCACTGGCGTGTCAAAATACATTCCCTGATGATAAAACTCGAGTTTGAAGGGCGTTTTCAGCTTGCTCCAGTATGCTTTGTCATGATTAAACTGGATTTGCTGATAGTCGGCAAATTTCATATCTCGAAACTGCGACGGTAAATTGCTTTTTGGCGCTTCGAAGCCTTTCCCTGCCAATGCTTTCGCTTGCTTTGCTACATCATCAATGCTGAATGCCCAACTGCCGTTGGCATACATTGCCAGCAAAACCGCAACGCCTGCCCAACGAAATTTGATCAGTTCTGGTTTATTTTTCATTTCAATTCGCACATCTCCCCCTTGCGGGTACTTAAATCAATCCCATCTATAGTAATGGATTATTCTGTTTTCCGACAGCATGATGGTGGTTTTGTTCCATTATTCCGTCAGATTACCTTTCGGCTTTCAACCAGTTAGCCGTCAGGGATTTAGCGGGTAGAATACCGCTCCACGCTCCGGTAAAATACGCCGTACGTTTTTACCTGGTTCAGGGTGAGTCAGGGCAGTTATATACTCGAAATGATACGCATTACAGGACGATGGCAGGTGAAGGATACTGGCGTGTTTAACATGCCGCGATGGGGTGAGTAGCCCCGCTGTCCGAAACCAGGTTGAACGACGCATGCGGCAGCCCATAGGGGCCGGGCAACCAAGTCAGCCCAACTGTAATCTGATGTGTGGCGAGTATACCTATCAATACTGGATAACTATGCATACCCAAACACCGCAACGTGAGTATTTTTTTGATTCGATCCGTGCCTGGTTGATGTTACTCGGGGTTCCTTTTCATATATCGTTGATTTACTCCAGTCATGTTTGGTCAGCCAACAGTGCCGAACCAAGCGTGTGGCTCACCGTACTCAACGATTTCATTCATGCTTTCCGCATGCAGGTCTTCTTTGTGATTTCGGGCTATTTCTCCTACATGCTCTTTTTGCGCTATCAACCATTGGTCTGGTTAAAACTGCGCGTGGAACGTGTCGGTATTCCCCTGTTGGCGGCGATCCCGCTTATCACATTACCACAATTTTTTATGCTTAAAGCCTGGACAAACAGCTTTGGCGACTGGCAAACCTTGTCCCTGTACCAACAGTACAACACGCTGGTCTGGTATCTCATCTCACATTTATGGTTCTTACTGGTATTGGTGATTTTAACCACACTGGGCATCGGGTTGTTTGCCTGGCTACGCGACCTCGCGCCACGCCGGAAAGGAAATACAGACTATTCTGATCTGACATGGGGCAAACTTACCCTCGTTTTTCTGCTTTTCAGCGTGTTGTGGGGAGCACTACGCCGCCTGATATTCATTTTCCAACCCAACCTGTTAATCGATGGCTTGTTCAGCATCGCTGTGATGCAAACCCTGTTTTATCTGCCCTTCTTTTTCCTCGGCGCGATGTCATGGAAGTATCCGGCAATTAAGTCTTTATTCGTCAAAATAAATCCGTTAATGCTGCTCGGTTCGCTGGTCGCGTTTCTGGCGTATCTTGCTAACCAGCGTTATAGCAGTGGTGACGGTTGGTTGTATGAGATTGATGCAGTGATCACTCTGCTGATGGGACTCTGGATGGTAAATGTGGTGTTCGCCTTCGGGCACCGGTTTCTGAATGCACATTCAGCGCGCGTGACCTATTTAGTAAATGCATCACTGTTTATCTATTTGGTACATCATCCTTTAACACTGTTATATGGCATCTTTATCACTCCGCATATCAGTAATAACACTCTGGGCTTTTTTTTCGGTCTGGCGCTGGTATTTGGTATTGCTTTTGTGTTGTACGAAATACATTTACGCATACCCGTACTTAAATTCTTGTTTTCCGGTAAACCAGCGAATCGTTAACAATCGGGCGGAGGATTTCGCCTGATTGCTCAACAGCGACTATTTCTTCGCCAAATTTTATAGCGATTATTCGCAGAAAATCAAACACAATCCCCCTTTCTCCCGTTGCTGGCTAGGGGTTGATATCATGCGCTCTCTCACCGATCAAAATTGACTTAATAGTCAATTTTGATCTAAAATTCCTGCATTCAGTTTACAAAAAAATAACCTTTCACTGTCTGGCGCGAGTAAAAGCCGCCTCTGAGGGCGTAAGGCTTTAACCATATGAAAAAAAAATCCGTCCCTGGCGCGTCAAAAAAACGCTCTTTACGTCAGTATCAGGGACTGGTGTTAATGGCCCTGGTCGCGCTGGCCATGAATCTGCGCAGCCCGCTGACCGCCATCCCGCCGGTGGTTGCCGCCATGCAACAGGATCTTGGGCTCAGTTCCTCCGTGTTCGGCTTACTGACCAGTATGCCGGTACTGTGTTTTGGTCTACTCACACCGCTGGCGTCAGCACTGATTGTTCGAACCGGCATCCAGAACAGCATCTACCTGACACTCCTCGGCGCAGCCATTGGACTGTTACTCCGCCCTTACAGCGGCGTTACTGGCCTGTTGGGGGGAACTCTGCTTATCGGCGCCGCGCTGGCGGTCGGCAATATTGTCAGCCTGATGGTGATCGCCCGTGATTTTCGCCATAGTCTGTCTGGCGTCACCGGGTTATATACATCTGCGCTGAACATCGGCACCATGCTGACCAGCTCTCTCACCGCGCCATTGGCGACCATCGCCGGATGGCGTTTTGCGCTGGCCAGTTGGCTCTGGCTTCCGTTGCTGTCCATCATACTTTGGTGGTATACAGAACATCGTCGTAGCCGGTTGTCTGCTCTGGAAAGTGAAAGCGAACACCTGCAATCCGCCGTAGCAAGTCCCGACAGCCGCTCACGCAACACAGTGGTCTGGTTACTCTCACTGGCATTTTTTCTCCATTTGTTTATCTACTACAGTCTTACCGCCTGGATGCCGACCTACCTTATTCATGCTGAAACTATGAGCGCCACCCAGGCTGGGATGGTGGCCTCCGTTTTTCAGGTTTTCGCGCTGGCAGGCGCTTTCGGCATCCCTGCGCTGACGCGTTATTTTCCGGTTAACTGGCATTTGATAACAATGGGGGTTTGCTGGTTGATAGCAGTCATCTGGATGATCGTCGCCCCCGGACAGTGGCTGGCGTGGACCTTTATTGGCGGTATCGCCCAGGGAGGATGTTTCGTTGTGATATTCATGCTAATTATGCATAACTCGTCGGATCTTGATGATAACCGGCGGATATCCACGATTGTCCAGGGGCTGGGTATAGTCTGGCCTCTCCGGGTCCTATCATTGTCGGCTACCTGCATGACGTCTCCGGACACTGGGGCCTCCCCCTCGGAGTGCTGGTACTGCTCTCCGCCATCCTTACCTTTTCCGGGTTGATCTATGCCGTAATGCACAAAGTGATCGGAAATAAAGAAATCACTAAACAATAATCTGCTCAGGACAGACTGCTTCACCATTTATAACATATTGTCGTGCCAGCAAATTAATCATCCGATACGCGTGAATATCCGTCGTGTCAATAAACACATTTTATACTCACATGGGCTATTTTAAAGAGACAATTATGCCGAACACAGATAATAGCTGTATCGCAGGGCCCCTGCTGGCCAGACTGCTGGGGATACTGATGGCACTTATCGGCCTCGCCCTGACGGCAGGCGGCGGGTATTTACTCTGGCTGGGAGGAAGCGCTTTCTTCCTGCTGATGGGACTGGCGACCCTCGTTTCCGGATTACTGATCATTCTGCGGCATCCAGCTGGCGGATGGTTATATGCCGTTGCGTTAATACTGACCGTTATCTGGTCGCTGGCGGATGCCGGACTTGAATTCTGGCCCCTGTTCTCCCGTCTGTTTACCTTCGGCGCCCTCGCATTTTTGCTGACGCTGGTGTGGCCGCATATCCGGCGCTATCGCGGCGTAACGCCCGGTAAAGGCAGCTATGTGCTGGCCGGACTGCTGTTTATTGCGCTGCTGGCGGGCTTCGTCAAGACCTTCTTCCCCGTTTCGCTGGTAAACACCGGTATTCCTGTGCCGGTGAAACCAGTTGTCCCGGCTGAACAACAGAAAAACTGGGAACACTGGGGAAATACCCCGCGTGGTGATCGTTTCGCGGCACTGGACCAGATCAATAAACAGAATATCGATCAACTACAAATGGCATGGACGACTCACACCGGCGATATTCCCCAGAGTAACGGATCGGGTGCGGAAGATCAGAATACCCCATTACAGGTAGGCAACACACTATATGTCTGTACCGCCTATAGCAACATTCTGGCGCTGGAAGGCGACAGCGGCAAGATCTTGTGGAAATATGATTCAAAATCCTCCTCGCCCAACTGGCAGCGATGTCGCGGCCTGGGATATTACGCAGAAAGCGAACACGTATCAGCTACGCCGGCAGTCTCCGTGCCTCCGGCTGCGACCTGTTCGCGCAGGCTGTTCCTGCCGACCATTGATGCCCGCCTGATTGCCATCAACGCAGATGACGGTAGCCGTTGTGAAGACTTCGGCGATCACGGCATTGTGGACATGAAACAAGGGATGGGCGAGATAAAACCGGGTTACTATCAGCAAACGTCTACCCCGCTGGTGGCGGGAAATCTGGTGGTGGTGGGCGGACGAATCGCCGATAACTACTCAACCGGCGAACCTTCCGGCGTCGTGCGCGCTTATGACGTTCATAGCGGTAATCTGGTATGGGCATGGGATTTGGGCAATCCGGCGATAACCCGCTATCCGCCAGAGGGACAAACCTATACCCGCGGTACACCCAATGTCTGGTCCGCCATGTCGTATGACGCCAGATTAAACCTGATTTACCTGCCAACCGGTAACACCACGCCGGACTTCTTCGGCGGCGAACGTACACCGCTGGAAGATAAATACAGCTCGTCGATTGTTGCACTTGATGCGACAACCGGCCAGGTACGCTGGCATTTCCAGACGACTCATCACGATCTTTGGGACTTTGACCTGCCCGCACAGCCGTTATTGTACGACCTGCCGGACGGTAAAGGCGGGACCATTCCAGTTCTGGTGCAAACCAGTAAACAGGGGATGATATTTATGCTCAATCGCGCCACCGGGGAACCCGTGGCAAAAGTGGAGGAGCGTCCGGTTCCGTCGGGGAATATTGCTGGTGAGCGCTATTCCCCCACTCAGCCTTATTCGGTCGGCATGCCCTCGATCGGCAACCAGCAGTTAACCGAATCTGATATGTGGGGCGCGACCCCGATTGATTTGTTGATGTGCCGTATTGCGTTCAGGGGGATGCGCCATCAGGGTGTTTACACGCCGACAGGTCTGGATCGTTCCCTGCAGTTCCCTGGTTCTCTTGGCGGCATGAACTGGGGCAGTGTTGCTGCAGACCCGAACAACAACATCATGTTTGTGAACGATATGCGTTTGGGCCTGGCAAACTATATGGTGCCGCGTAGCCAGGTACCGGCTAATTCCAGCGGGATTGAAATGGGCCTGGTACCCATGGCGGGAACCCCTTATGGCGCGGTGCGCGAACGCTTCCTGTCGCCACTTGGCATTCCCTGCCAGAAACCGCCTTTTGGCACCATGTCGGCGATCGATTTAAAGACCCGCAAAATCATCTGGCAGGTGCCGGTCGGTACGGTTGAAGATACCGGTCCTCTGGGGATAAAAATGCATATGCCGATGCCGATCGGAATGCCGACCCTTGGGGCCAGCCTTGCCACGCAGTCCGGATTACTGTTCTTTGCCGGCACCCAGGACTTTTACCTGCGCGCGTTTGATACCGCCAGCGGGAAAGTGATTTGGAAATCGCGTTTGCCGGTCGGCAGCCAGTCTGGTCCAATGACGTTTGTTTCGCCAAAAACCGGCAAGCAATACATTATCATCAGTGCCGGAGGGGCTCGCCAGTCTCCACAACGCGGCGACTATGTCATTGCCTACGCCTTAACTGACAAAAAATAACCGCCCCACTGCCGCCTGGTGGTGTAAGCGCTGAGAACTGCCCCGCCTCTCAGCGCGAATTGGCCGGTATCATCGATTGACGAGATGGTGGGCGAATGACGGCATAAATCGTCGTTCGCCCACCGCTAAAGCTGGACGCGGAGACAGCAAGGAAAGATGTCTGACAATTCAGGACATGGTGCTAAACAATAACATTAAGTTCGCTTCAAACATTTGCTTAAGGTCCAGCGGATGCGCTGGGTTAAGCATGCCGTTATGCACCATACCCAGCCAGTTAGGCGCCATAATCAACTGCGGAAACTGTACCAGTCGCGGATCTTTTAATTCCCCTTCATCAACCGCTATTTGCAGTAATTTCTGCACATCATCCAGCAGTGGTTGATGTACCTCACGGACATAGGCTTCAGCTAATGCCGGGAACTGTGCACTTTCAAGGATCACTAAACGAGCGATTTGCGCCCGACCCGAGGTTTCAAGCGTGGCCATAACCGGCAACAAGGTCCGCATAAACAAGTCTTTTATCGACTCGCCTTCCTGACGCTGATGGCTTTGTAATTCCACTCGAGCAGAGGTAATGAATACTTTTAAAACGTTTTCAAACAAGGATTCTTTGGTGGGAAAATAGTGATAGACAGTCCCTCGGGAAACCCCGGCTTTTTTACAGATATGCTGGATCTTTCCGGCAGAAAAACCATGCCGGATAAACTCATCATGTGCTGCGTTGAGAATTGCACTTCGAGTACGTTCGGTTTTTTCCGGACTGGGTCCACGGGTTGCAGCAGCCCTGGCGGCACTGTGTTTTTTCGTCATCATTGCGCTCAATTATAAATTTTTTCGCCATTGTTTAAATCGAAAAATGACGCCTTTTGTCAATGTTTATTTAACGTCATTGCTTCAGGGCCAGGGCATCGGTACATGGGCTGAAAATCGGCATACCGCGGATTCCCAATGCCGTGCAGCGACGCCGTATGGCGACAGACGCACGATACCAACAACCCGCTACCGATAACCCGTCCGGTAAATGTCATTTTAATGTGAGACAGGATGATATCTCACCCTTAGAGGAAAGCACCGACGACGAGCACATCATCGATGCTTTTGTCACCCGACCCCACGACACCGTCACCACAGAAGTGGTGACGGTGTTATCGCGGGTCAGACGATGCGAATAAATGAGCACAACAAACACGGGTATCGCAAGATTGCGTATCGGGTGTCAGATCTGCGGGTTCGCTGAACCAGATCATGGCGAAGATAAACACAACGGTGATTAAACTGGCAGAAAGTAATCCGATCACGGCAATCAATTTATCATCACGATTTTCCATCAGCCATCTCCTTCCAGGCTCCCCCTTCCATATAATACAAATGTCGCTCAGTACATCACGGGGTTACGGTGATAAGCATGCGAAAGCTCATACGCCCCATGGCGGCAACATGTACGCCATCAGGCAGCAAATATTTTTCCTGATGCAAAAAACACTGCACTTTCATTTTTATGCTATTTGAGACTAAAAGTAGCAGAAAAAATAGGTTTCACACGCTGAGCATCCATCCTGACATGCGTGTTCCAGATACCGCGTCGTTGAATAACAGATCATGAATGGTGAGGAAAGCATAAAAAAAAATGATGTCTTTGTTAATAACACCAATCATTATCAGTTAAGAACGCCGGCAATGCCGCCCTCCTCAACAATTACCGCTCACGATAAAACTGCTGAAAAAATAGTATACTAACCTGATTTTCTCATGAGGGAATAATCGGTGTTATCTCGTTTCTGTTGAAGGTAAGCAGAGCACGTGTTCTGCATGCCATGATGAAGGCACAGTTTTCCACCACTTGTACATAAATACTTCTAATGAACGAAGTATTGAACTGGAAAATCGATGAATTAATTTATTTAATAATAACTTTATTAAAAAATAAAGAACATAATATTACAATTGTCACTATATGAACCCTATTACCTTTTTATTTCCAATGAACATGGACTAAATCTGAAAAAACGTTAATAATCCTTCGCGCAACAAAGCAAAAAAACGTTTGAATTTATCCCTCATCCCTGCCTGGTAATGTGGCCTGTCATGCATCGATACCGCCTCCCTGAAGAAAATTTACGTATTTTTGAGCAAATTATTGCGCACAGTTCTAACGCTATTTTTCTTGCTGACGACAATAATAACTTGACATTCGCCAATCACCCAGGGCGCACATTATTTCATCGTCTGATTGCTACACATCAACTCAATATTGCACTATCACCGGACGAAAAAATCATTGAGATCAATGACGGTATCCATCCCCGGTATATCCGTACGCACTGTGTCATGTTGCAAGACCCCGATACCGTACCAGGTTATGTGTTTATCGGCACCGATATCACCGCAGAGTTGACTGCTCAGCGTGAAGAGGCGCATATGCGCCAGCGGCTGGAACAAGCGCTGGAAATTACTGATGAAGGTTTCTGGTTCTGGGATATTCCCAGTGGCAATATTTCCCATAATCATTGCTGGAGCCATATTTTCGGTTTTTCCGATGACCAACTGATTCATCGTGAAAGTGACGTCATCCATCTCATCCATCCTGATGACATTGAACAAGCCAGGCAAGCGATGGTGCAACACCTGCGAGGGAAAACGCCCACCTACAACTGTGAATATCGGGTGATCACTCCTCAGGGAAATATCCTGTGGGTCGCCAATCATGGCAAAGTCGTACGTCATGATGAAAAAGGGATGGCCGTTGAGATGTTAGGCAAAACGCAAGACATCACGGAGAAAAAGCTGCGGGAACAAGAGATGCATCAACTCGCCTGGCATGATCCCTTAACACAGTTGGAAAATCGCCCCCGTTTCTATCACAGTATTGAGCTGGCTCGTCAGCAGTCACGCTCAGATAACGAATATATTGCCCTGCTTTATCTTGACCTTAACCGTTTCAAAGAAGTGAATGATACACTTGGTCATAACGCGGGTGATCAATTATTGAAAGAGATTGCGCAACGGTTGCGTCTTGCCATCCGCAACCATGATTCCATCGCCCGTCTGGGTGGAGATGAGTTTGCGTTACTGGTCAGGCACCTCGGTAGTAATTATCAGGATGCCAGAGGAAAATTGATCGTGCTGGCGAACCGGATACTGGATAATATTGGGCAAGATATCCAGATTGAAAACAACATCGTTACGATTTCCAGTAGCATTGGTATTTATCTTTTTAATAATGATCCCGCGCCCGTGGCAGATATGCTGCATAAAGCGGATATGGCGCAATATTATTCCAAGAGGAATAATCGTAAATGGATGGTCTGGTCAGAAAAATTATGTGAGAAACAAAGCCAGAGAGATACCATTGAAACCGGGTTACATCGAGCTCTGGATAACGGCGAGTTCTACCTTGAATACCAGCCACAATATGCGGAAAACGGTAAAGTAATCCGTGTCGAAGCCTTACTGCGCTGGCGTACACCACAAGGTAAAATGATCGCCCCCTCACTCTTTATTCCGGTGGCGGAAAACTCGGGTTTGATCTTCAGAATTAACGAGTGGGCATTGGATCAAGTCTGTCGGCAGATCAGTTTATGGCAATTGCAGCCTGGCTTCGATACGTTACCCATATCCATCAATATCAGCTCCCGCCAACTGAAACGCACCGACTTTCTTAAAAGTATTGAGCGAGTACTTGCTCAACACAAAATCGATCCTCAGCGTTTAAATATCGAGATTCCTGAAATCGCCCTGTCTGATAATCTACCAGATACGCAATACAAATTGAGGGTCTTGAAAGAGATGAAAATTCAGGTCGTCATGGCTAACTTTGGCACCGGCATGGTATCGCTTACTGGCTTGCGTAAGTTGGCAATCAATGAGGTAAAAATTGATCGCTCACTGGTGCTCAACATGACAGAAAATAGTGATATGCTCCTCACCCTTCGCGGCATCATTGCGATGTGTCAGGCGTTAAACATCAATATTGTTGCCGACGGTGTCGAAACAAAAGGACAATTTAGTGCATTGTGCCACATGGGTTGTCATCACTTTCAGGGAGGATTTTTCTCGCGGGCATTGGCCGCAGAGCAGCTACCGGATGTATTACAGCAATATAGCCCATCGTTGCGGCGCTAATAACCTTTTTGGCTGTTAAACCACATTTTCTTTTCCGGTTTACTCGCATTCAATCACATTATTGCCGTTCACTTCCCGCCAGGTTCAGCATCGTGCCGTGCAACAGATTAAGCTGCGCGCAAGAGCCGAAAATAGTAATCCTGGGGTAATGGAATAAAAACAATAAAAATCATTATAATATGTTTTTTGTGAGGTAAAATGCTCATGATGGCAGGTTCAAACCGAATGCCTGCCGGGATAATTTAGCGCCTATCCCAGTAGGTATTATTGTCGCCATCAATTCGGACACGGACAGCGCGGAGAAACCGGAGCGTACACGTAGTACGTGAGGATTTCGAACACTGCCCAGAGCCAAAGTGGCAAGTAAAATTTACCTAATGGGATAGGCTCTTAGCATCGAGGGTTGATGAATAGCACCAGGAGGGCTATCATCAACCCGCTGAATATGATGTGATCATAGTAGTCATATTGACGATTGCTCAAATTCTTTAATAAAATTTCAGAGATACTTTACTTCCTGCTGATGAAAATTATCAAGGCTTACCAGTCACCCACCCCGGATGATTTAAATGCGCTGAAAGAACAACTGGGCTATACCGGTAACCAAATGGCGGAGCTGGCAGGCGTCGCCAGCAATAGTCAGTGACGCAAGTACACCGGGGCGACGAACCACGCGCAATGTCGTCACACATCCTTTTTTTATCGCGGCACAACTGGTATTGACTGATGATGACCTATCATCTATTACAAAAAAAATGCGCGAAATTGGTGCATTTATCCAATAATGGTATCGGTAGAAGAGGGTGATTTCCCCGCAATTAATGAGTGCAGACTAATGACAGAGCCTATGTGTGCCAGCGCGTTTTGGCAGAAAATCACGCCAGATGGGGTTAATGACATACTGATTAGCCGTTGTACTTATCGTGGAGAAAACCACACTGAAGATCAAGATACGCTTACTATTATCTATGGTGTTGATGGTAATTTCATTACCCATGCTGGAATATCGATACTCTCGATCATTAACACCACGAAAAATGTAACTCTTCATTTCTATGTTATCACCAGCGATAACACACCTGATGATTTCGAAAAGTTACATACGATCATTAAGAAAACATCGCATACGCTGACTGTTTTACAAATAAAAAAATCACTATTTAGCTTATTCCCGACATCAAAAGTTTTTAGTCATGCCATTTATTATCGTCTTCTTTCCCCTTACCTTTTAGCGGCAAACTCAAAAATACTTTATCTTGATGCAGATATCATTGCGCTACGTTCTCTCCAGGATATCTTTCATAATCGAGATCTGAAAAATAAAATCTGTGCGGTTGTAAAAGAAGCTGAAAATCAAAAAGAGCTATCCGCACGTGTCGGTATTCCACAGGGAGACTATTTTAACTCTGGCGTTATGCTGATTAACGTACCTAAATGGATTAAAGAAAATATCAGTGAAAAAGCGATACAAGTATTACATGATAATGCAGGGGAATTTAAATACTTTGATCAGGATGCACTGAATTGGGTACTCTGCGGGAAAGTACATTATCTGGAAAAACGTTACAATACTGTTTTTATGATCGGCCATAGAAAAATCGATTTTATGTTACGTCCACCACAAGACACTGTTTTATTGCATTATGCCGGTGCAAATAAACCATGGCAGATGTGGAATCAACAGGCGGCCACTGAGTATTACCGTTATAATAAAATGCTTTCACCATGGAAAATGATGAATATGGTCATACCAGAAACAGCGCAGCAAGTAAAATTTTATTACAAAACACTGTGGAACAAAAGAAAATATTTTACGTCTGTCTATTGGTATCTGATTTATCAAAGAAAACGTTTGCATTCAAGGAAGAATAACACCCATGCTTAATAAACAATTACTGAACAATACCACCGTTAACACCTGTTTTTTGTTGCTGGTTTTTGCTCTTGGCAGCGATCTTTTTTTAGATACCTGGCCAAGAAAGTTGTTTTATATTGTATTTTACCTTTCCCTGGCAGGACTTTTTTTATTATGTCAGTGGACAGATCTTCGCGTCTGGTATAAAAGAAACAAAAAACTTTTACTGCTTATCCTGGCGATAATAATAACTGCATTAAGCAAAATAATTTGGTCAATGAAATTTGACACTATCCAGTTCCTGGACATTAAAAATAACTACCTTCATGCAGGAAAGCTACTGTTTTGCTCAGCGTTGATTATGTTTTATTTTTCCCGCAGCGAAGCTAAAATCACCAAAACCGTAATGTGCTATGCATCCCTAATGACGTTTATCCTCGTTTTATTTTCTCTTTATTTTGGTTATCATGAATCAAAACATGGCGCAACGAGAATAAAGCTATTGGCTGATGCAGCAACAACGACATCTTATATTATTGTTTTGCAAGCTATTATCGCGTTATCAATCATTGAATTCCGTTTTAAGCACGCAAAATTCTATATCGCCATGATGTTTGCCTGTTTTTCCTCTTTTGTCATCTTCCTTCTGATGACGCAAACTCGTTCAGCACTGATCGTTTTTTTCATATTATCTTTAGGATTGTTTTTCGGTCAGTTTATTAGACGGAGCAAAATGGCGGCAATGACAACCGTGCTAATATTTACCGTCATATTGAGTGGTGCTATGTACAAAATGAAAGATCGAATTTTGGAAGCGTCAGAAGATATATCCTATTTAGCAAAAAATGACGACAATACCTCGATTGGTGCTCGCTTAACCATGTTCAAAACGGGCCTGGCTGTCTCCAATAGCTCTCTTTTCGGACAAAGTGCTGATGAACGCTTTGCGAAGGCCAGCGATTATATCCACGCCACATATAAAGAAAGTACCCTTTCCATCCATTCAATACATTATCACTTTCATAATGAAATTATCGAAAGTTTGTCTTTACAGGGTGTTGTGGGGGCTGCTTCATTGGTTTTATTTTATTTATCCGGACTTATTTATTCGTTAAAAAGATATACAGTAACTAACCTCTGTTCTCTGCTGTTGGTACTGGCGCTGGGCTCGCTCGGTTTAACCGATGTCCTGTTTATCCAGAGTAATACCGCTATGGTGATAGGCATCTGCATGGCAATTGCGACCTTATTACGTCAGGATAAGACTTGCCCAGGTTCCAGAACACTGGCAGATATTCCACTTAATGACCAGCACAAGTGAGGTTCATGTTATATACCCATCTGCAGAGATGTTGGCTGCATCTCGACGTTACCTGGATATAATGTGGTTTTTGCTCAGGCGATGCTATCTGTGCAATCAGTAAGGCCATCGGGAATGGCCTCGAAACAGGTGACATTAAACATCAAGAGCTGACAGAACACATTTCCGCCTGGCGGCGGCAGGTAGATTAATGCACAAATCACCATAACGGGATAGACATTTAATTACCGGCACAAAAAAACCGCCCATTGGCGGTTACGACATTACTCTTTATTGCTTGTTTTTATTTGGTTTTTTCGGTGGTGCCCGGGGCGGGACTTGAACCCGCACAGCCTAATGGCCGAGGGATTTTAAATCCCTTGTGTCTACCGATTTCACCACCCGGGCAAAGTATAACTGGAGGCGCGTCCCGGAGTCGAACCGAGGTAGGCGGATTTGCAATCCGCTGCATGGCCACTATGCCAACGCGCCTTAA
>JAATFO010000101.1 GCA_015655145.1 Enterobacterales bacterium
CAAACCTGTGTTGGTGTTGTTAATCGTTCACCGGTGATCCCATTCTACTGGGGCTATAAACCGGTCGATCACGATGCTTTTGTGCAAGACCAGAAACGCTATAAAGCCGAGCTGCTGAAGAAGGGCAATCAGGCTGACGTGCCGTACGATACCTACCGTGAATATAACGCCAAAAAGATTGCTGCACACAACAGTGCCAAAATCGATAACCTGAATAACTGGTTAGACGCTTCATCCGCCAAAGGCGGAGGGACGTTTGCCAATGCGACCACAAATATTCCCGATATGTTTGGCCCGGGAGCAAGGGGGCTGATACTGGCCGTAATTGGCAAGTTAATGTCACGTACAGAACTGGGCAATTGGCACAAAAAAGACTGGAGTCACCCTATTTATCAGAATCCGCATCGCATTTATCAGGCGTATGCGGCAAGAAGACTGGCTGATTTGATTATTAATATACGCCGTAATGAAGAAACCGGGAATGACACGATTAATATCGTGGCTCACAGTCAGGGTACCATCATTACCATGCTGGCGAATATGTGGGTGCAAGCTGAAGGATTCGCTCCCGCTGACTGCGTAATACTTAATCACTCGCCTTATGCGCTGGAAAATCGCTGGCTGGAAAACACGATGCCTGGCAACCAACAAACCAGCGATGCCCGAAAAAAGACCTTTGCTAATTTCTGTAAACTGATGGCGAAAAATCCTAACGCGCCGCAGGGAACCCTTTCTCATGACAGTGCCTATATTCAGGAAATAATGGATACCGGCTGTCTGGCTAAAAAGGCGAAAGAAACTTTCTGGCAGAGCCCGCTCTATAACCGCAATAACTTTGGCCGGGTTTATAATTACTTCTGCCCTAACGATCAGGTGGTTTGCATGCGACCGATCCAGGGATTTGGCTGGAGAGGTATTCCGGACAAAATCAGGGCGCAGCTTGGCGATAATCTTTATCAGCGCGTTTTTTGCAAAGGGGTCATGGTTGGCGATAAAACCGATTTTCATTTTGCAATGCCGGCGCGTCAGCCTGATGATTCGAAGGATACCGGTTACGCCTACACCGATGTCACCATCAACGCACCGGTGTTGCCAGAGCCGTTTCAGTTCACATTAACGGCACAGGGGAAAGATAACTATAAAGCCAAAATGGCCGGTAATGACCGTGAAATAGCCAAAGCAGCCATGAAAGCGGAAAAATTTATTCCTGAAACGGTAGATATACCGGACAGCCCTCTGTTTCACGGACTGGGGGCAAACGGAAGCCGGCTGCGGCCAAACCAGTTGGCTGAACTGAATGCCCGGCACGAGCCCAACGTCTTTGTTTCTGGTGTAGTTTCAGGCCACAAAGACTCATTTCAGCAACTTATTCTTCAGCGGGAAATGACGAATGCTGAGTTGGAAGCCGCTGTGCAAATTGATGTTTCCTACAGCCAGCACTCTTCGATTGTCACCAGTGAGAAGGCTCCCGCTCAGGCAATGGCCTATGATTTAGCGATTGGTCAGTGTGAAGCGTTTGAGCGACCTGAATTTTGGGAGCGGTTGCTGTTGCGCGCCGACTGGCGTAGACCGGAAAGCCCAATGGTTGAAGAAAAAAAATACTATCAAGACGGAATTCTACCACCAACTTTCAAGCCATTCATGAATAAGCCTGAACGCCCCTATGCTATGCCATTGGGAGACAGCGGTGTTGTTAATGATTATGGATCCAGACAAATGATAAAACCTGGTAATAAGCGTGAGATGGAACACAAAACTGTTGATATTTTACAGTGGGATTTACCTAACCCACATATTTTATAAGAAAAATAATATGAAACAGATTAATATAATGGTGTTGATAGTACTGCCTAACTTTATAAGTGCGTGTCATGCCACACCTCAGTCGCCTTCCACACAGGTGGTTTATCGGTTTGATGATCATCGCTATCTCGAGTTAGTCGGATATAACTGTGAAGGTGCACTGTGGTTTACCGATACCAAACGGGGAATACATTCCCAAGTCGAGGAACAATTTTATAAGATCTTTACCAGACGTTATATCCATCCATCCGAAAGATATATAGCCATTACTGAATTTGAAGGGTCTGGGTTCTATATTTCCAAAGATTTTGGTCGCACATGGGGTATGGCAAAATACTCACCCGGCGGTGGCGCTGTCAGATATGCTGATGATAAACCCCAACGCGAAGAAATTGAATCATTCACCGTAGTCAACGACCAGGGCTTTATGCTGACCAAATCCGGTGATATCTACATGAGTTCCAGGCCGTTTGATGATCCGCGCCTTGAGCCGGGAGGCAGCGGTATTGATTATACAATCACAACAAAACGTGGGCTTGTACAGACACACCACATTACTCCTGGTTACGGTGGAGGAAAATGGGGTGAAAATTACCTTTCATGGAATTCCGTGCAAGGCCCAAAACCATGGTCAATTTTGGCGTATAAAACCAATTTTCAGGATATCCCCAACCAGGTTCCTGAAGTCAAAAATTACACCGGCTGGGACCATATGCGCTGTGACCCGAATTTAGGGTAACCATCATTTATATAAGGAAGTAAAATGAATTATTTGAAATGGAAATTAATATTACCTTTAGCAACATTATTTATTTCAGGCTGCAATACTCATCCTGAAAGACACAAGGAAACCTGTCCCGATATCCAGGGAAGTTATAAAATAGAAAAATATGTCGTTTTTTATATTCAGAAGCAAAGCGAAGGTGATTACTTAGCGATGGTTCAATCAGGAGAAAAATCCACTGATTTCTTGACCGCAACTGTACTTAAAAAGCAATATCTTGAAGAAGAAAAACATTCCGAGTGTGCAGTGATAATAGAATGCATGGGGTTACTGATGCCTGCATATAAAGACGAAAAATACAGTGTCAGTGCAGGATCACAGAATTATATAACAGAGAAAAAGAGAGAAACTCCTCTGGTTATTTTGTTCATGGCAGGATTCCAGTCAATCGTTTTTAGTGTTGACAGAACATCCAATACATTGCCGCCATCAGTACTAACCGCTTACGTAAACAAGGGTAAGTAATAATGGAAATATCTGAATTTATTTTAGTATTACCGTTAATAACGACTGTGCTGTTATTGAATGGCCATATGTCTATCGCATCACGCAACATCAGTTTTGGCAGAAATCAACCTGCAGTTTACCCAGGCACTTTTTATGATATTTTATTTTTCCCCTCTCCATTTTCCCCTTTAACTTTAACAGGTCTCCCTTTTTCTTTCGTTGCCAACACGCTGATGTTTCCCATTGATATCTGCCACGAAACTGATCGTAATTTAAATCCACCTCAAAAAATCGCATTAAAAGAAAAACAATTTAAAACGGGTGATGTGTGTTTAACTAATAGGGTAAGCCATAATTTTCACAGTAACAGCATTAAGTTTGTTGAGCAGGGTAATAAATATTACGCCAAAGCACTTCCAGACTACGCTCAGGTATTTCATCTGTATAGTCAGGCAGCAGAACTTGATGATGCAGCGTCTCCATTTAATTTAGGGAATGTTTATTATCCTGGCCGAGGCGTCCCTGTTAATGATGAGATGGCCTACACATGGTATCTAAAATCTGCAAACTCTACGGATAATCATGATTCTTCGCCATCAAATCTCAATATAGTAAATATACATTACAATGGTTTATATTTAAAACAAGACTACCAACAAGCCACCGAGTGGTATATGAAAGCAACGAAGTGCCGCCATCCGGATGATCATCGCAAGACCTACTGTGAAAGTGCATTGCAGGAAAAAATTTCCTTAGGTAATATTTATTATAATGGCGCAGAGGTAACGAAAGATCTTAAAACAGCTTTCGACTGGCATACACTGGCCCAACATTTGAATTTGCAAATGGTTCCTCAGAAAGGAAAAGTCCAAAAAACACTTTCACGTGATGAACTTAAAGAGGCGGCCAATAAACTGGCTAAAAAATATGGCTTAGCTTACGGGGGTGCCATATTTACTGATTCTAAAATTAGAGCCAATTATCAATACAGATAAAGGACTATCACATGCAAGGCGTTATTCGTTTAGACGATCCACACACACACGGCGGCAAGGTCAGTTCAGCTTCAGGGCCAATATTTGACGGCAAACCAGTAATGCTGGCCGGTGACACGGTCAGTTGCCCTCAGCATGGCACAGTGCCAGTGAATCAGGGACATCCCAGTTGGAAAATGAACGGTAAAGCAGTAATCGTGGACAGTTGTAGCGCACAGTGCGGCTGCATTGTGCATACCACGTTACCGAACGCCGGAGCACAATGATGAACTGGCGCCTTCCGGAGATGTCTCGTCAGGCTATCCCAAAGCTTCCCGCCTGGTGGTGGTGGCTGGCCGTACCGGCAGGTTGTATTGCCCTGGCTGCCATCGCATTGTTTTTCACCTGGCCGGTACAGCGTGGTTATGCTGATCTGCGTTTTTGGTTCTGGCTGTTGTTACTGCCGGTGTTGTTGTCATCCGCCGTGATGGCCTTTGTGCTCAGCGGCTCATTACAGTCCCGCCGTCATATACACTGGCGGCATCTGTTTCTCGAACGTAAATATGCCAACTGGCAGCACTGGGGGCGACGGTCATTACGTCTGGTGGCGTTTCACTGCGTGACACCTGAAGCTGATATCGCCAGCCGCACCCTGGGCCTGTCAGGTATGCCGCCGCAGGCACCGGCCAGGCCGGAAAACATTATCCCCGTTCAACCATTACAGTTGGGGGAGTCTCCATTAAAAGACACCCTCTCTCAGACACTGAAACCGCTATTCGATACGCTACGCGCGCAATCTGCCGTTAATATATGGCTGTATGCGAATACGCCGGAAGAACAGGCCAGAAGTGCAGTAGAACAGTACTGGTCTGAACGGCTCAAAAAGCGCTTACCCGCTGAAAATATTCACTGGCAGCATACCGCTCCGGATGCTGCGCTGCTCTACGGCTGGTGTGATGAAGATATCACCACCTCGCGTCTGGTGATCGCCCTGCATCTGGTAGATGACCAAAGCCGGGCCAGTGCCTGCAGCGCTGCCCTGCTTTTCCAGACCTCCGCCGGCCCGCAGGTAAAAGCCCCGCCTTTCCGCCCTGTTTATCTGTTTCGCCCGTTAATGACGCAAGCACACGAGCTGGAAGCCGATTTTCCCCGTTTTCTGGCCACTGGCCAGACCAATGTCAAACGACTGAACCACCTGTGGAACGCCGGTCTGCAAAGCCGCGAACGCGGTGCCCTGCTGGCTCTGTTGGACGAGAACGGTGTAATACTATCGGCACAGGGGCGTCACGATCTGGCCCTGCTGTCAGGCCCTCAAAGCCCGGCCTCATTCTGGCTTACACTGTGCCTGGCCGCGCAGGGATGTGATTTAGGCCAGCGTGGTCAGTTGGTCGCTACGCAGCACGATGAATCCGTCAGTCTGACTCAGCTCAGCACCCAGCCGGCCACACCGGTTGAAACACCGCGTGATACGGTTTCGCGCTATCCACTGGCGTATGTCAGCGGGATTTTTTTCGTCCTGCTGTCCCTTATCTTGCTGCCTTCTGAACGCGACACGCAGATAACCATGCTGCCCTGGCTGGCTGGTGGCCTGGTGATCGTCGCGGCGTTACTGAGTTTCTCTGTCCCGCTGGCGCTGCGTTTATGGTGCAAACAACTGGATGTTGAATGGCACTTGCTGGAACAAAAACGTCATGACTAAAAGTCTTCATATATTGCTGGTGATGATACTTACCCTGGCAGTGAGTACTCTGTGGCTGAAAACCGGCGACGACACCGCCACGCGGGCCATCGTCTGGTGGGGCACTGGCGTCATTCTGTTGAGTTATTTTTTGATGGCCCGCTACGCTTTCGTCTTTGAGTTACTCGATTTTAACCGCCCACCGGAAAAGCAGGACGACGCCCGGATTTCAGCTTTTGACACCCTACGCTTTACCCTGCGTCACCGCTATGGCTGGAACTGGAAGCACCAGCAGCCCTGGCTGCTGGTCACCGGTGAGGCTGAGGTCGTTGAAAAACTGGCGCCCGGACTCACACAGGCGCGCTGGCAGGAAAGCCAGAACGCTGTGCTGATCTGGTGTGGCGAAGCGAAAGCGCTGGATTTCCCGGCAGTGACGCAGTTGCGCAGCATCCGCGGACGTCACGCATTCAACGCCGTACTGTGGGTGACCGATATGGCGGTTTACCCAACTTACCAATGGACAACGCAAGAACCGGCAGACCAGAAAGCGCCATACGACAACGATGACACCGTCTACCACCAATTTGTCGAACTCGGGAAAATCCTCAGTTGGCGGCCACCGGTGTTTGCCGTGTGTCTGAGCGAACCACTGTGGGAACAGGATGATCGCCCGGTGCAAAGTGTCGGCTGTCACTGGCCGGTCGGCACGCAGGTATCTCTCGCTGGCAAACTGAATGCACTGGCCACCACGCTGATACCACAGGGTATGGCACAACTTGGCAAAGAAAAACGCTGGGCTTACCTGCTGCAACTCTCTGCCGATCTGGCACACGGCACTGGCGCATTACTGGGACACCGTTTTCAGCCGTGGCTGGATCAACATCCGCGCATGCTACCAGCCGGCCTGTTCTTTATGCCTGCGGCGGCGGAACCGCCGTCTGTGCCATCAGGCCCTAATGTCTGTTACCTGTCACCGGCCTGGAACGGGGTGATTGCACAGAGCCAGCAACAACGTGGATGTCGCGACCACCTCTCGATCGGCGACAGACTGACCATCGGCACGCTGGCGCTTGCCGGAATGTGGATCCTCGGTATGAGTCTCTCAACCTACAGTAACCGCAATCTGATAGAAGAGAGTCATTCGCTGCTTAAAGCGGTGACCATCCCGGCATCAATGTCGGAAAAACTCGCCCATGAGACAGCCCTGCAGGACGGTATCGACCGCCTGTTGTGGTGGCAGTTGAACGGTTCACCGTGGTCACAACGCTTTGGTCTCAACCAGCGTGATGCAGTGCTTAGTGCATTATGGTCAACCTATATGCAGCAAAACCAGACGTTGCTGATCACCCCTATAGTCAGGGAACTTAAAGCACAACTGCAGGCGTTTGTTTCCCTGCCTGCAGACTCAGCCGAACGCCGTCAGGCCGGTAAGATAGCCTATCAACAGTTGAAAGCCTACCTGATGTTGCTACACCCTGAGCGAGCTGACCCGGCCTTTATGCAGCCAGTCCTGGCCCCGTTGTGGACGGCACCGGTCGGCGTCACGCCGGGAGAATGGCTGGCTCACTCGGACAAACTGCTGAGCTTCTATCTGCAACAGTTGCCATTGCACCCGCAGTGGAAGTTGCCTGCCGATACCATGCTGGTCGCCAATGTGCGCACTATTCTGCGCAGTCAGAAAGGCATCAGCAACAGCGAAAATACCCTGTACCAGCAAGTTTTGCTGTCAATCTCAGCGCACTATGCCGACGTCACGCTGGACAGCCTGCTCGGTGATACCGCCAGCAATCAGTTATTTACCACCAGGCAAATATTGCCTGGTATGTTTACGCGTCTGGCCTGGGAGGGCGAAGTCAGTGATGCCATCAATAAAGCGGCCTCCGCCCGTCACGTGACCTCAGACTGGGTGTTAGATGACGAAGGCGAACAACAGGTACTAACCAAAGAGCATTTGCAGTACCGCCTGACCGAACGCTACTTTTCCGACTACACCAACGCCTGGCTCAACTTCCTCAACAGTATCCGCTGGATCAACAGCGATGCCCTCAGTACCTCACTCGACCAGTTGACCCAACTGGCCGACGCGCGCCAGTCGCCGTTGCTGGTTCTGGCCCGCGCCCTGCATTATCAGGCCGCTGCCGGTCAAAACCGTGAAGCGATGGGTGAATCCCTGCTAAAATCCGCGCAAAAGCTGGTATCGAAAAACACAGGTGAAGGCGGAATGTCCGGCGAGCGCAATAACCCGACCCGCGTACTGAGTGATACCTTTGCCCCGCTGCTGGCCGTGCTGCCACCGCAAGGTCAGGCCGCGAGAGAAGCACAGCTGACGCAAACCGCCACCGGGGTATCGCTCAGCAACTACTTGCTACAGGTGTCACAAACGCGGCTACAGTTGTTGCAGGTCGCCAATGCCTCAGACCCACCAGCGATGGCACAGGGCCTGGTCAAATCTGCCTTCAACGGTAACACTACGCTGTCTCAGAGTCGTCACTACGCACAGCTTCTCGCCGCCAGCCTTGGCGGAGAATGGAGCAGTTTTGCCGATGCCGTATTTGTCCAGCCGCTCAAACAGGCGTGGAACGGAGTGATGTCACCGGCACAGCAGGGGCTAAACAGTGCATGGCAGGCTCAGGTGAGGAACCCGTGGCAGTCTGAGTTTTCCGGGCGCTATCCATTTGATAACACCCGGAATGACGCCGCCTTCACGCAACTGGCTCACTACCTGACGCCAGGCACCGGCCTGATTGACCAGTTTATTATCCAGCATCTGGCTGGCGTTCTGGAAAAACAGGGCGATAGTTGGGTAGTCAACCCGATGAACACGCAGGAAATGGTCATTAACCCGGATTTCCTGATCACCGTTAACCAACTGAGCCAGTTGGGTCAGCGATTCTTCTCACAGGGACAGGCCGGGGTGATCTTTGAATTGCAAATCCGCCCAACCCGCAATGTGGTGGAAACCGACCTGCAGATTGACGATGCAACCATGAAGTACTTTAACCAGATGCCTGGCTGGCAGACATTCCACTGGCCAGATACCGCCAGCAAGCATCCACAGGTAGCACTGACGTATTCTCCGGTCGCAGCATCGGGGAAAAATGCCGACACATTCCAGACCTATTTTCAGGCGGACGGAGGTTGGGCCTGGCTGCGCCTGCTCGACAAAGCGCAGACAGAACAACTCGACAGCAGCCGTTATCGCCTGAGGTGGCAGACACCAACCAAAGAAACACTGACTGTTTTGTTACGTACTCAAAGCGGCGCTGGCCCGCTGGAGCTGCTCACCCTGCGCCGCATTAAGTTGCCAGCGCAAATATTTACCTCGCCGGACAGCGTACCGGCCCCCGATGAGGACGCTAAGCGTAATGACGCCCCATGACACCTTACGTATAACACGCGGCACCGTGCTGTTATTACTCCCTTTGCTGTTAAGCAGTTGCGGCCTCTCACAGCGCGTGGCTAAAGGCTCCTCTTCGACGGCTGACGCCGTGTTCTATCGTCGGATTGATACCCTGCACCTTATGTTCTCTTCCCGCGCAGCCCTTAATAACAACGAAGGCGGCATTGCCCTGCCCACGATGGTCTGGGTTTATCAGCTAAAAGAGCGTAAGACTTTCGATACCGCCAGCTACACCTCGTTACTCAAGCAGGATAACACCGTACTGGCCACCGACCTGCTCGACAAACAGGTGGTTCAGGTGATGCCGGGCTTTGAGACCACAGTTACTGTACCGATGCAGGCCGATGCGCAATATGTAGCTGTGGTCACGCTGTTTATGGCACCCGATCTGGCGAACAACACCTGGCGTACCGTCATTAAACGTAACGATCTCTCCCCCGACAAAGGTCAGGTGATTGAGCTCAATGACAACCGGCTGCAACTGAGGAGCAATCAGTAATGCAAGACAATTTCTTAACCTATTTTGACGGCGAAATGCGCTATCTGCAGGAAGCCGGGCTGGAGTTTTCGCAGGAATTTCCCGAAATTGGGCGTGTATTAGGGTTAGACAACAGTCCGGTACCACGCAATGAATCCGTCGAACGCCTTTTTCAGGGGTTTTCGCTGATGATGGCCAAACTGCGACAGAAGATTGATGACGACATTCCGGCACTGACCGAGCCGCTGCTTTCGCACCTGTTGCCGGTGATTAACCGCACGCTTCCCTCCACGGCTATTGTCGAGCTGACGCCCGCCGCGCCTGAGCTGCATGTCCGTGAAGAGGTATTGCCGGCCGAAAGCGAGTTGTTCACCCAGCCGCTGGGGAGTAACCGCCAGCGCTGCGCATACCGAACCACCCGTGCGTTCACTGTGCATCCGTTTGCGCTTGATAACGTCACCCTGTTTACCCTTCAGGAAGGCCGGCAGGCGCTGCGCCTGCGCTTTAGCTTGTCCGCACTGACCGAGATCCGCCCTGCCGACTGGGAAAATATTAGTCTGTATCTTAACGGTGACCGCGTGTTGCAGTCCGCGCTCTATCTGGCACTTAGCCGTCAGGTGAAACAGGTGCTGGTGCGTTTCTGGCAGGACTCAACCGCCCTTACGCCGGTGGCGGCGCAGTTTGTGCCGCGCTGGCAGACGGAAACGGACGCCTCGTTGTGGCCGGACAGCGACAGCCCGGCGCTGTGTGGCGAAGTCCGCCCGTGGCTTGAGTATTTCACCGCGCCGGAACGCTATTTCTTTATGCAGTTGCGCGGACTGGAAACACTGGCATTCCCGCCGGAAACCACCTCATTTGACATTGAAGTGACGCTGAGTGAACGCTGGCCGCACACATTAGCGGTGCCGCCGGATGCCATCCGTATGCACTGCGTGCCGGTAATTAATCTGTTCCGTCTGCTGGCCCAGCCGCTGACAGTGACGACGGCGGTCAGCGATTACCGCCTGCGGCCACACCGGCTCAACGACGGGCATACCGAGATTTATGCGGTGAACGACGTTGCACAAATAACGGAAGACAACACCGAATTCAGCTACCTGCCTTACCATCAGTTCCGGCAAAAAGGCGGCATGCTGAAATACGAAAAATCGTGGCCAGACCGCTATTATCACACCCGCATATACCGCGGTCCTTCCGGGCTGCACGAAACCGTGTTGATACCGGGAGGCCGGGCACACGCAGGGCAGGATGGCATGAAAATGCGCCTTAACATCACCTGTACCAATGGCGCCTATCCGCGTAGGGCGTTGCAGGAAAGTGTGTTCGACGGCGAAATGGCGCTCGGTAATTTTGCATTGAAATGCACGACCCGCCGCAAACCTGGCATGCCTTATTACCCGCCGGTCGCTGAACTCTTCCAGTGGCAGGTGTTGTCGCTACTGCATCCGCAGGCGATTGCCGGGCTGATGGAAACCGTGACGCTGCGTCACGCCCTCGGCCTGCTGGACTGGACAAATGATCCGGACAACGCCCGGCGCATCGCCGGTATTACGCACGTTGCATACACCCCCGCGCATTACCCTGCTGAAGGCTGGCACGGTGTGACGATCAGCGTGCGGCTTGATGAAACACAATTCTCTGGCCAGGGTGACGCCCTGCTGTTTGGTGAAATCCTTGAACAGTTCTACACCCAGTACGCCGATATCCGCCGGTTTATACAACTAACGGTGACGCTCAGTCAGTCCGGCAGGCAATGGTCATGGCCGCAACGACGCTTAACACGGATCCTGTGCTAATGAAGCCTGATGATTTTGATGACAACGCAAACTATGCAGACAATGCCCTGAGGACATTCTGGCAGGATAACGACGGTACCGACCGGGCACATGCGTTTAATTTCTACCGTTTTTGCCAACAGATTGAGCAGCAACTGTCAGACAAGAAACCCATCGGCAGCACCTTTTCGCTCAAAGACGATCCAATACGTTTCCGTCCGCATCCGGGCATGGGTTTCCCGGTCAGTGAGATCAAGGCGGTGGAAACCCATCCGGCTCGCCAGGACACGCCGCCGACTGTGCGCACCACGTTTATGGGGTTGTATGGCGTAGACTCACCGCTGCCGACCAGCTACACAGACGATATCACTCAACAGCGTGAAGGCCATGAAAGGCTGGAAACTTTTTTGGATATCTTCAACCACCGGATGATGACGCAGTTTTATCGCATCTGGCGAAAATACAGCTATCCTGCCACCTTTGAAGATAGCGGTACCGATAAAACCTCACGCAGCCTGATGGCACTGAGCGGTATCATCGACAGCGGCGAGGTACCGGCGTCGAGATTGCTGGCGATGTTGCAACCGCTGGTAAGCACCACGCGTACAGCGGAGGGAATTGTCAGCGTCATCAACACTCAGGCGCCCAACACCCAGGTGACGGTGAAGCCTCATCGGGTCACACTGATGCCTGCGGGCAAACCCGCGAAATTCGCCTTTTCAGCACCACAACGGCTGGGCGATCACCTGGTTCTCGGCAGTCATACGGCAGAGGCGAACTATTGCATTGCGGTGGAGATGTCTACCGACGATCCGCAGGAAGCCAGAGGCTGGTTACCCGGAGGCCAACTGCGAGCTGACGTTTTCGCACTACTGCGGGTGTATCTGGGCTGTGACTACGACGCCAGTCTACAACTCATCATCCCGGTTAAACTCGTGCCACTTCCGCGTCTCGGCGACGGTTCGCTGCTTTCTGGTTATAACGTTGTGTTGGGGCTGAGAGAGAACAATTTGGATGAAATGCCCAAAGAGGTGACAATGAATCTGGGCCGCATAAGGGATAAAACCGAATTAAACAAGGTGACCCCCTCTGAATAGCGGATATGCGCAGCCGGAACATTTATTCCCAAAACCAAAGCAGGTGCTTCATGCTTCCGGCCGCACTTCGTCCATGGCTGACGCCATGTTCGCTGTCAATGCAAACAACAATGTTTGAATTTCTTCCCACTGCCGCAGGGACACAGGTCGTTACGCCCCACGGTCGCGGTCGCCACAAAAGGCATTGATATCGGCGTAACCGGCACAGGCAACCGCTGACTTAGCCAATAAGCATGCAAGCTGAGTGCTGCCGGTTGTATTTCCTCAATGCTGGACTCAACCGCTGCAGAAGACATTTTTTCCAGTAACAAAAAATTGTCTTCCCGTCCGTGCAGGGCAATGGCATCCAGAGAAGGCTGCAGGTTTTTCGGCAGTGTCGACCAGTTATCCAGCGCCACTCCGCGCATATAACCAAAACACCACTCTTCCACTATGGTGTATTCCGTGCCATCAACCGTGCGAGTACCAAAAAGCGGGGCAAACTGATCAGGGTAGTAACAAAGCCGGTCGGCAATATCATTCATATGTTGAAAGGTCAGATCCATAAAACGGGTTAATTCACTTTCCGATGCCCAGCGCGGGGCATTTTTCGCGCCGCCCCAGACAGACGATAACCAGCGCCCGGGTTGAATCATATTGGGTCCGGAAAGAATGGCGGTCAGCAGCCCATCCAGTTCAGCCACATCCAGCACGGCATCGTCATTGCCGTACTCCATTAATACATTATCCAGCCATTCCAGCTCGTTTTCGGTTAATGGTCCTTGTTTCATGAGGTTACGTCCTCCCTGGGCGCGATTTGAATACGAAGTTTTTCTGTGAATAACGACGAAATCCGCGTTTTTGCCGTGTCTTCACGTACCAGGATCATAATAATAATGACCGGGAAATTGATTGCGTTTGCAATGTAACATTTTTCGTCAGTCAGCTTATAGAAATCCATCGTGAATACCTTGTCGAATTGTGACGAATTAACCACACGGGGATCTCGTGTGGTTTCAACAATGTGCATCCATAATGCCACGGCCATTGACCTGGTGATGATAACCGGCTGAACTATTTCACCGAAAACGCGACCGGCGCGGTAATGGCAGAGGGAAAATCCGCTGGCGGTGCCGGTAAGGGCGAAGCTCGGCGTACCAGTGCCAGTACTTCACTATCCAGTGCGGAAAATCCCGATGAACGCGCCAGTTCCACCGACAGAACATTACCTGCGGTA
This sequence comes from Enterobacterales bacterium, assembly GCA_015655145.1. GTDB lineage: Bacteria > Pseudomonadota > Gammaproteobacteria > Enterobacterales > Enterobacteriaceae > JAATFO01. The sequence continues at coordinate 13,653 of JAATFO010000101.1, forward strand.
TCAAGACTGAACCGAACAAAAACCGTCCCGGTTTCCCGCCTTGCACGTGCCTCAGCGGGGTATTTTTTGTAGCGCTCCAGCCGCGCCATCAACTGGCTTTGCCAGGTCTGGATCGCCTGAGGAGATGCCTGCATACTTGATGTTGCCTGGCGGGCCGCATCATGTTGCGATGGCGTGACCTGCGCCTGCGCCTGAATTGCCGCTTTTGACGACGCTTGCGCCTGCCGGGGAGACGGCGCTGGAAGCTGATGTGTCTCTGTATGGCGCACAGTGTGCGCCGGATGCTGGCGTGATTTTTTCTCTACAGTGGGCAGCGGTATCAGGGCCTTCTCCATCGGTACTGCCGTTTTTTCTTCTTTCAGCGGCTTTTCTGGCGGCTTTTCAACAACCTCGTCCGTTTCCGGCGCCTTAACCGGCCGTGCCGCCTGGCTTTCTTGCGCTGTCATCTGCGCGGCTGAAATATCATTGCTGGCGGTATTGATAGCTTGCGCAGTCTCGGCAAAGGTGATCATGATGGCCGGCGGCGGCGCAGCAACGCTTTCAGCGCGCGGCGACGACGGTAATAGCCAGAACAGGACGCCGCCATGCAGCGCCAGCGCAAACAGAAGTCCCCCACCCCAGCGACAGGCGTCGCCGGAAGGCAGGGCGCACATACAGGCTTCAGCGCCCTGCCTTGCGCGGTGATGGATAAGCGCCATTACGTGGGACTAAAACGTGGCGGTAAGCGTGGCATAAAATGTTCGTCCCGGGCCCGGCACATTAATCAGGCTGAGCGGATCGACATAGTATTTATCCGTCAGGTTTTCCACACGGAGTGATGCGGTCAGGTTGTCGTTAATACTGTAATCGGCAAACACATCAATCAGCGTGTAAGGCTTCCATTGCACCTGGGTGATAAATTGACTCAGCCCCTGCGACGTCACCTGTCCATGTCCGATAGCACGCGGTCCGGTACGTGTCGCCCGGGTACCCACAGTCAGCTTGTCATCAAACAACTTCTGCGACAGCGTCAGGTTGACCGTGTATTCGGGCGGTACCTGATTGGTGGCATAGTCACCGTACATTGACTTCTCTTCACAACTGCTGTTGCTTTGGCAAAAGGCAACGTTCAGATAGTAGTTAGCCCCCAGTTCCGCCGCAAAACCGTTATGCTCATAGCGGGAAGACCATTCAAGACCGGAAAATTTCGCCCGGTCGATGTTGTAAACCTGCATCCCGGACCATGTAGAACCATCGGCGTTCTGGAATTCACGGAATGATCGGGCGATATAGTTCTTCACCGACCAGTTGAAGTAACTTAGCTTGACCATGCCTTTATCATCACGGTTAAACAGATGATCCTGATGATAATTGACCCCCACTTCCCAGTTGCTGGAGCGCTCCGGCTCTATATTCGGGTTGGGGATAATGGTAAACGCCGAGACCGATTCAAACAGACTGGGGAAGCGCAACGCGTTGCTGTAGTTGACATAAAATTGAGTATTATCAGTAGGTTTAATCGTGATCCCTACCGAAGGACTGTAGCCGCCTTCCCCGCGGTTGGGCTTGGGATTAATCTGGTTCTCGCTGTTTACATTGGTTTGCCGGTCATGGGACCAATAATGGGCATAGCGCAACCCACTGTTGAAGATAAACCAGTCAACGGGCTGGTATTCCGCTTTAGTGTAGAAGGCCGCTTCTTTTCTGGTCGCATTACGCAGATTAAGCCAGCCTTCAATCACCTCGGTATAGGCGCTTGGGCGAGTATCTTCGCTATTCCACGAGGCGCCGTATGTCAACCGTAATGCGCCATAGTCCGTTTCCCAGCTTGACTTATTGGCGATATCCGCCCCCCACATGCGGGTGTCGGATCCGGTACGAAAATCACCAGGCAAGCCAAGCGATGCGGCAGAGGTGCCATAGGCGTTACGCGGCGGGTTGCGCAGTTTAAGCTCGGTCATCCATAAATGACTGCTCAGATCGATCAGATCACTGTCCGATGGTTTCCAGCTATACCCCAGCGTGCCGGTGTCCAGCCGCGTTCCGGCCGTTTGTGACTGCTGTTTTTCCTGAGAGGTATTACCCGTCAACATAGAAGCAAGCAGATCACCGGCTTCACTACGAAAGTTGGTATAACCCAGTTGAATGCGCTGACCATCGCCAAAATGATAGATGCCTTTGGTCAGCCATGACTTGGTTTCCAGCTGGGTATTGAGCACTTCCTCACCCGCGCGGTAGTTAGTTAATCCCTTGTTTTCTATGTAATCGCTATACGCCAGCGAGGGTAAACATGTGCCATTGCTGTAGCAGTAGGGTCTGGGGCCGGTGTTAACCACATTGGCCGCCGGTCCGTGATTACCCGCATAGTAATTCCCCCGACGACGATAGGCATAACCGCCGAGCAATTCGAAGCGTTCATCTCTTACCGCCGCTACAATGCTGACCGATCCCTGGGTTGGCTTGAGAACATTCGGTCGGTCCATACTTTTATCCGGGGCGGTGGCCTGAGGTGGCGGCGCACTGGTTCCCGGGTAATTCTGAATGCTGTATCCGGCCATGTCGCCAGCATGCGGCGAGGCGCTATTGCTACCGTAACCGCCTTTGAGCCGGAAGCCAAAGTTGTTGCCGTCTTTAATAATATCGCCAGGATTCAAGGTACGCATATTTACCGTACCGGCGATACCGCTGGATGCCACATCGGAGCCTTTAGTGATATCGACACCCGCCAGTAAATCAGGATCGACAAAGGTACGATTGGATATCCCCTGATACCCCTGATAGACCTGTAGCGCATTTTCCGCGCCGTCAACGGTGGTCTTGACACGTCCCATACCCTGCATACCACGGATATTCACATCAATGGAGCCTGCGCCATTACGGGATTCTCCCGACATCACGCCGGGTGTACCACGAAAAATGTCAGCCGGGCTCGATCCACGGAAATGTTCGATATTGTCAGCGGAGATGTAAGAAGTAGGTGCCGCAGTTTGATAAGGCGCCTCGACGGGGTTGCTGGCCGGGCTGGCGGTCACCGTGATGGTATCGAGCAATAATGAATCACTGGCGCCAGGTACGCTGGCCGAGGCGCTGTCGACGCCTGGCGCAGCACTGAGCGTCACCGTATGTGCATCGGTATAGTGCCAGGATAACCCCGATCCCTGTAACAGGCGCGACAAAGCCACTGTCGGCTCGGTGTTGCCAGACACGCCAGGAGTGAGTTTACCCTGAGCTAATTCAGGCCGGTAAGTGACCTGCAAGCCGGACTGACGACCAAACTCAGCCAGTGCCGGGGATAGCGGGCCTGACGGCACGCTAAAGGACGGCTGCGCCGCCAGTGCAGACAGCGGCAGTGCGGCCATCGCCAGTGTCGTGGTAACTGAACCTATCATTGCGGCAGCCAACAGACGTTGATGGGACTGTCTGACTACGCAGAACGCTTTCTTTGACTTCATAACGCTCCCAATCCGTTTTACGATGCTGTTATCGAGTGGCCGGTGTTGCAATGGCAAAACCGTAACCTGCGGAATAAAACGAATGGGAGGGAGAAATTTTCTCCCCTGAGGAAAAAAAAACTTTCAGGCGGCAGTAATGATGGTTAACAGCGGGGAAAACTGACGAACTTTGCTGCCATAAGGTTGTACCACGGCCCTGAGGGCGCTCATTGGATCGGAGAGCGTGTAGATACCGCTGATACGCTGCGCACCCAGATGATGGCTGGCAATCGTAATATGACCCGGTTGCCAGCGGCCAATACGGGCAACCACGGCGGAGAGGATCTCGCGATCAGCCACCAGCATGCCTTCACGCCAGGCTGCGACCTGTTGCGGGTCACAATGACCACGTTCAACGCGACCACTTGCTGGATCCAACGTCAACCATTCTCCCGCCGACACCGTCGCCCGTGGTTGAGCATCGCGGTCAGACACCGGGGAAATATCCGCCTGACCGCGCCCGACGGCCATGCTCAGAAGACCCGCATCGCTGCTGAGATCAAACGCCGCGCCAACGGATGTCACCACCATCCCTTTGACCACGGCGCGAAACGGCAACACGGCGTTGTTTACCACCTCGAAAAATGCCATGCCGGCAAGCAACTCAACCCGCCGTTCATCTGAGGAGATATGGGCACGCAGAGCACTGTCTGGCCCCAGCGACACCACAGAACCGTCACTCAGCGGGATACGCCGCGTCTGGGCAGTGGCAGTCAGATAGTCGGCGCGCGTGCGAAGCAGCAAATCAGGCGCGATGATGGCGCCAACACTGACCGCCGCCAGCACGGCACCACCACCGAAGATAACCTGTCGCCGTGAGAGTCGCCGCCCGGCGTGAGCGGTACGGCATGCCGTTTTACTGGTGGTTATTTCCCCGCGCCGCGCCAAAACGGCTTGCCCCGACAGTTGGTGAATGTCCACCACGTCGGCCCATACCGCCTGGTGACGCGCGCTACGTGCGCGCCAGCGTGCAATGGAAACTTGTGCATCCGGGTTTAACGGTTCGCTTTGCCAGCGAATGAGAAGGTCAATCGCTTCTTCCAGTAGTTTATCGTCGTGCACGCTCTTCTCAGTCATGAGTGAGTAAGTCCTGTGGCGCTGGCGAGTTATTCTGTACCGATGACAACGCATGGTGGCGCAATATTATCGGCACGCGTACTAAATCACATCATCGTCAAGGCTGGCGCGTAAATGCAAATACGCTCGGCGGATCAACGTCCAGGTTCGCGAAACGGACAAGTCCAGTTCGGCTGCCACCTCCGCGATGGTCATATCGCCGAGACGATATAACTCAAATGCCTGACGGGTTTTTTCCGGCAACGTTTCCAGCGCGCGGTTGACGATCGCCAATCGCTGGCGATCATTAATGATCTTCTCCGGCCCTGGGGCATCATAAGTTATCGGGGAAACATTTTCCTCCCACATCTCGTTGCCGATGAGCTTGTCGCGCCGATGCAAATCAATGGACAAATTTCGCGCCACCTGATGCAGGTAAGCCCGCGGATTCTCATCATGGCCTGGCGGCGCTGACGCCAGTATCCGAAGGAAGACATCCTGGGTCAAGTCAGACGCCACTTCCGCATTGTGTCCGTTCCGACGCAAGAAACGATCGATTTCCCTGGCATGTTTCAGGAACAGACATTTGATATCCCACATCAGTAACCCCTCGCTATCGCGACCGGGCGCATCATTGATTTAAGCCAGATGCTTTGCGGACCGGCGTCGCTGACGGTAGCGATCGGTGGCAATGGTTGGGGAAGAACATAATCACAAGCCATTTACAGTACCCTGAAAAATGCCAGCATAGGGTCTCCCGATAACGATATCCGTCGTAAGTCACTGCGATATCCTGGCGGTATCTGAGCCATCGAATCACAGGCTGGCTGTCCAGGCATACCTGGGCTACCTTGCTGCAATTCGCCATCGTTTTGGGAGCATGTCAATACGGTTTCAATCAGAATATCGAAAAGAGATATAAAATAATAATAATTTTCATTCTCATTAATAAATCTTTGCTACCTAATACCGCAAAGGACTAAAACGCGAACAATAACCATACTTTTCAGATTGTTAAATTAATTCAGCTATTTCACTGGGGGAAAATATAAATACTGTTACTCAAAAAAAACGGGTCCATACTACGAGAGGCAATAAAAAAATCTTATACTTGAAAAATACTGAGCATCATTCTGACTCGCTGCCACCAAAGGAGTATTTATGCGTTGGCTGCACGAACTACTGAGTTCTTCTCCAGAAATTTTACTTTTTCTCTCTTTGGCTATCGGGTATTGGATCGGGAAATTTCGCTTCGGCAAATTCCAGTTAGGCGGCGTGGCCGGCTCATTGCTGGTCGCCGTGCTCTTTAGTCAGTTAGGTATACATATCGATAACGGTATCAAGTCCGTTTTCTTCGCTCTGTTCATTTATGCCGTCGGCTTTGAAAGCGGGCCACAGTTCTTCCGCTCTCTGGGGCGACAATCCATTAAAGAAATCGCGATGGCGGCTGTGCTGGCGCTCAGTGGGCTGGCGACAGTGGTCATTTTGGCGCGCTGGGCAGATCTCGATAAAGGCCTCGCCGCCGGTATTGCGGCCGGTGCGCTCACCCAATCAGCCATCATCGGTACCGCGGGGGCCGCGCTGGGTAAACTGGGGCTGGCCGCAGATGAATTGCAGCGCTTGCAGGGAAATGTGGCCATCGGCTATGCCGTCACCTATATTTTCGGCTCTTTAGGAGCCATCATTATCTGCGTTAATATTCTGCCTAAATTCATGGGCCGCAGCATCCGCGATGATGCCATTAAAGCGGAGGCTGAGCAGAATGCCGGGTTGCACCTGTTGGGCATTGGGGAACAACCGGCGTTACCCGATTTGGTCGGACGTCTGTATCGTGTTGAACAAGGCGCTGGCGCTGGCAACACCGTTGGACAACTCGAACTTGCCGCCGACAGCACGGCAACCATTACCGTTGAACGCATCAAACGCGGACGGGACATCATCAGCGTCGGACCGGATGTGGTGCTGCAAGCGGGCGATATTGTGCTGGTTGCCGGACGCCGGGCAGGCGTACTTGCCGCGGCAACCCAACTTGGCAAGGAACAACCGGCATCACCGGATATGGATTTGACCATGGTATCACGCGATATTGTGGTCAAAAACCGGGAGTTGATCGGTAAAACCTTCAGCCATATTCAGGCCACCTTTAATCAAAGCATTCGCCATGGCATCTATGTCACCAGCTTCGCGCGCATGGCGAGATCAATACCGTTGCAGGCGGATACCGTGGTGGAATCAGGCGACATAATTACGTTGTTCGGTACCCGCGAAGATGTGCAACGTGTAGCCGCCATCGTCGGGCTTTCGATCTTACCCAGCGACAAAACCGACTATGTATTCCACGGTCTTGGGTTGGCCGTGGGTTTGGTGATTGGCCTTGGCGTTATCCGCTTTGGTTCCGTGCCTCTAACTCTGGGCAGCGGCGGCGGCGCCCTGCTGTCAGGTCTGCTGTTTGGCTGGTATAAGAGCAAACATGCCGGTATTGGCAACATGCCGGTGGGTGCTTCAACGCTGCTCAGGGATCTCGGGCTGGCGGGCTTTGTCGCGGTGGTTGGCTTGCAGGCCGGATTACAGGCGGTACAGACAGTACGAGACAGCGGCGTTTCACTGTTCCTGATCGGCGTTGTCGTCACGATTGTCCCACTGATTATTACCATGCTCTTTGGCCGTTATGTCCTGCGTTATGACAATACAGCGATTCTGGCGGGTGCCCTTGCGGGTTCACGCAGTGCAAACCCGGCTTTTGGCGAAGTGCTTGATAAAGCCGGTAATTCAATTCCAACGGTGCCTTTTGCCATCACTTATGCGCTGGCTAATGTGTTCCTGACATTGTTGGGGCCGTTAGTTGTTGCCTTGACCTGAATGGTAAGAACCCACCAGCGCCAGGCGGCACTGATCAGGCATTGCGACCCGCCAACCTTATTCTGGATAACCAGAGGAGAAATAAAGTGTCTGCATATGATTACAACCAGTTAGCCAAACTCAGTCCGTTTGAACTCAAGGATGCGCTTATTGAGCTGGCATCAAGCCGCGAGAATCGGCTGATGCTTAACGCCGGGCGTGGTAATCCCAACTTCCTGGCCACGCTGCCGCGCCGCGCCTTTTTCCGCCTTGGCCTGTTTGCTGCCAATGAATCGGAATTGTCCTTCTCATATATGCCGCACGGTATCGGCGGCCTGCCGCGCATTGACGGGATCGAGCAACGCTTCGAGAACTTTATCGCCACGTATCGCGATCAGGCCGAGGTGATTTTTCTCGGCAAAGTACTCAGTTATGTACGCGATCAACTTGGCTTGTCTGCCTCTGATTTCTTACACGAAGTTGTCGAGGGCATTTTGGGCTGTAACTATCCGGTACCGCCGCGCATGCTCAAAATCAGTGAACAAATCGTCCTGCAGTATCTGGTCAGGGAGATGGTCGGCGGCTTCATTTCTGCCGGCGATGTTGATGTGTTCGCCACCGAAGGCGGCACCGCCGCGATGACCTATGTCTTCAATTCACTGAAAGAAAACGGCTTAATCAAGGCAGGTGATAAAGTCGCTATCGGCATGCCGGCGTTCACGCCTTATCTCGAAATCCCCCATCTGCGCGATTACGCGTTGCAGGAAGTCGCCATCAACGCAGATCCTGAAATAGGCTGGCAGTACCCGGATGCCGAAATCGACAAGTTGCTAGATCCGGCGGTTAAAGTGTTCTTCTGCACCAATCCGAGCAACCCGCCTTCGGTGAAAATCAATGAACATGGCCTGCAACGCATCGCCGATATCGTCAAGAACAAACGGCCTGATCTCATTATCCTGACGGATGATGTCTACGGCACCTTTGCTGATAATTTCAAGTCTCTGTTTGCCATTTGCCCACGCAACACCCTACTGGTGTACTCATTTTCCAAATACTTCGGCGCCACTGGCTGGCGATTGGGGGTTATCGCCGCCCAGCGCGGCAATGTGATCGATCAGGCCATCGCCGCCTACCCGCCTGAAAAAAAGGCACTGCTACAGGAACGTTATTCGTCGCTGGTGCCTGATGCGGCTGCGCTTAAATTTATCGACCGTCTGGTCGCCGATAGCCGTACGGTAGCGCTCAACCATACATCTGGCCTGTCTACGCCGCAGCAAGTCCAGATGGTGCTGTTTGCATTGTTCGCCCTGATGGATGAACAAGATGGCTACAAAGCTGAACTCAAGAAGCTGATTCGCCGGCGCGAGGCGGCGCTGTACCGTGAACTGGGTGTCCACGCCTGGCAGGATGAAAATTCCGTCGACTACTACACCTTGCTGGATATGGAATGGATCGCGGAACAGCTTTATGGCAAGGATTTTGCCGCCTGGGTCAGTAAGAATGTCGACCCGATCAAATTCCTGTTCCAGATCGCCGAGGAAACCGGCATCGTCATGCTGCCGGGTCAGGGTTTTGGCGCCAAAAAACCGGCGGGTCGTATTTCGCTGGCTAACCTTAATGAGTTCGAGTATGCCCGTATCGGTCGCTCATTGCGCGCAATGGCCGAGACGTTGCATGAAAAGTATCTGGCTCAACCCAGCAAAGCCTGAATCAAGGGTTAACCGCACGACGCGCTTGCCCTACGTGTTCTAAAAACGGCCGCCACACGCACTGTGGCGGCCTTCATCACCCGCATACTGGCGCAATAATCAAACAACACTGATCGTATGCCTTGCCAGCTACAGCTATAACTGCAGGTTATACCCCTCGGTCAAACAAGCATTCGTCAGCGATGGCTGAACGTGATGTAGTCGAATCAGACCACATTACGATGAGAGACATCATGCTGATCCCACAACCCTATTTATTATTCCCTGGCGACGTTACCGATCCGCTGCATGAGATCCTTTTTTTCGTTCCAAAGGAGACCCGCCTGCATGACGGGTCAAAAAATGCACTTAGCGTACATTTTCGTACGGTTGGGCTTCAGCCCCTAAAAGGCACCCGGGAAGTGGGGGTGAAACCTCATTACATGCTGATCTTTCAGACTGAAGAGGATGTTCTGGCGGTTTTACGTGTCCTTCATGCAGCAAGGTAATGGCTGCCAGTTACCTGACGGAAAAATCTGAAGTTCCGGCGTAGAACCCCATAAGGCTGTCCGGGCAGCAGAACGGCGGGTGAACAGAAGGCACAGGCCGAACGGGAGCTGGCCGACGCAGCACAGACCGTTGACGATCTGGAAGAAACCCTTGATACCCTACGTTCACTTACCAAGCGCCCGGTACAAATCCTGAATGCGCTTCATCGACTTAATGGTCTGCTGCGGTACAGAGGAAGCCACCGACATCACGATCATCTCCAGACACACCAGCACCGGACCGTGCTGCGGCACTTTGTTGTTATCGCCACCGCGCGGCACCGTTACCACCACATCCGCTTCTTTACTGAAGCGTGAATCGGTGGCATTTGTCAGCAAAACAGTTGGAATGCCTAAGCGTTTTGCCTCACGCAGTGTCGCCTGCCCTTCGCGGTGCGCAGACTTCTGCGCCATCATAATCAGTACATCACCGCGCCGCAGGTTGATGATCTGTTCAGCCAGCATGAGTCCGGTGCGATTGAGCGGCACGGCGGGCATGCCGACGCGCCATCAATGTAAAGTCCGGCTCATAGTAAGTGACAATGGATTCGCGTTTACCCTGTCCGGCCTCGCATTCCATTGTGCCGGGAACACCATCGCTGCGCATAAATCGGTAGCCCCACCGCCAGCATCCTCGGGGCCGTTCGCGGCGTGAATGTCGATCACACCACGATTTTACCGTGGTAAAATTATTGCAGGTTTACAAATGCACCGCCATCTACCAATAAGGATGCTCCGGTTACATATTGCGCCATTTTTGACGCCAGAAAGACGGCCGGTCCGGCAAGGTCTTCAGGTCTTCCAAGGCGTCCCAGCGGAATGCGTTCGATCATGCGCTGGCGCTTTTTCTCGTCGCTGAGATCGTCTTTATTAATGTCAGTGGCGATGGTCCCGGGCAACAAGGCATTGCAGCGAATACCATAAGGCGCCAGTGCGATGGCGCAGGAGTTCATTAGCGAGAGCAGACCCGCCTTGGTCGGGGTATAGTGAGTCTGGTTTCCTCCACCGACCAGCGCACTAATCGAACTCACTGCAATGATTGTCCCACCGCAGCCCTGATCAGCCATCCGGCGTGCGGCGGCCAGTGTCGCGAAATAGGCCCCATTAAGGTTAGTGTTAATAGTGCGTAAGTAGGTTTCCCTGGGCATGTCGAGAAAGGCATGGAAAGGGCAGATACCCGCATTGCTGACGAAAATGTCGATGCCGCCAAAGCTATCGACTGCTTTCTGTGCAAGCGCTTCCCCGGTATCGGGATCTGATATGTCCCCACCTTGCTCCACAGCAAGACGTCCCAGTGCTTCGATCTCGGTAATTAAGCTGGCCGCCTCCTCTTTACTGGTGTCATTTCCGGGGTGACCGATAACCACATTCGCGCCCTGGCGGGCATACTCCAGAGCAATTGCGCGACCTATACCACGGGAGGCACCGGTGACGATAGCGCGTTTATCTTTAAGCAACATAGTTTGGTCTCCTGGATTGATAGGCCAGCCTCGCAGGCTTTATCCTAAATAGTTACCGAAAGCCAGCATTCCGATAGATATCAAAATGACGATGTTCCCAAGAAGAAGAACCCTTTTATTGTGCAGACTGGTGCCGTGCCATTCGCGGAAATAGAGTCCCCATATGTTTGATACAATGATAATGAAAGACATGTGCAACACCCATGAGCTGGCATCGTTGTGCAGACGACTTTCACCCATACCGTAAAAGAAGAATTGCAGGAACCACAGGGTTCCGGCGCTGGCAGAGAAGAGATAGTTGCGCAACAGTGGCGCATGGCGGTTGAGATAATCACCGAAACTGTGGTTTCTGAATCCCAGTACTAAGCACCAGATGGCATTGGAGGTTAAACCACCCCACATAACGAACATGAAGGTGACATTATTCTGAAACAAGGAGTCGGTCCCGGCGGCTACCGTCGCTTCGGCCAAAGGATGACCCGCAGAGATGCCATAACTGAAACAAGCACTCAGCACGCCTGATATCAGGGCGACGATAATGCCTTTGCGTAGTGAGAACTCTTTGATGCTGATCTGTTTGATGTCATCGGCGAGCTCCCGATCTTTAAGCATGCCCGACCAACCGCAGATTGCGATGCCAACGAGCGATACGGCCACCCCGAGTAGGACCAGTTGGCCACCGGGGCGCCCGGCCATCGCACTGATGGTTTGCGTTCCACCGGTACCTGAGAGATCGTTATAGAGCAGCGGCATCAGAGAACCGAAAGCTGACGTCAGCCCCATCACCATCGACATGCCTAGCGAAAGGCCCAGATAGCGCATCGTCAGCCCGAAGGTAAGTCCGCCAATGCCCCACAGTACGCCAAAGAGGTAAATCCAGCACAGCATGGATGCATTGGCTTGCGAGATAATGTCGCCAAAATCGGGAACAGTGATCGCCACAGCAATGAAAGGAACGATTAACCAGGAAAAACTGCCGCCGACCAGCCAGTAGCTTTCCCATGACCAGCGTCTGACGCTTCTGAACGGTATATAGAAGCTCCCGGAGGCAAAACCGCCGAGGAAGTGCAAAAAGATGCCAAGTACCACAGTTCCCATTTCAGTATTACCCCTCTTTAATGTGGTAATAACGTCGGGCGTTATCGACAAAGAGCTGGCTGCGTTCCTGTGCCGAAGCGTCTTTCAGCAATTGTGCATAAGCTTCCCAGACCCTGCCATAACTGGCATAGAGGCCATCAACCGGGAAATTGGATGCGAACATACATCGTCCGACGCCAAAGGCATCAATCGCTTCGAAAACCAGCGGGCGGAGACTATTGAGGCTCCAGGCGTGATCCAGCATGGCGAAGCCACTGAGCTTGATAACCACATTAGCGTGTCGGGCCAGCGCGCGCAGCCCATCGCGCCACTCGCGCCAGCCTCGTGGGCCGCCGCGGTCGACATACATACCGGCATGATTGATAACGATAAGTAAATCGGGATGCTGGCGGGCAATCTCAGCCGCCTCAGTCATCTGGTTTGGATAAAGCTGCAGTTCAAACAGCAGCCCATATTTTTCCAGTAACGCCAACTGTTGACGCCATATAACATCGCGCATGAAGTGATAACCGACATAGTCGAACAGGGGATCCTGATGAACGTTGAGCGTTTGTCTCACACCCCGGATGCGTGGCGTGATGGCGAGATGGGCCTGAATCTTTTCCCCGGCGTCAGCAGCGGACAGATCGACATAAACCGACAACGCGGAAGGTAACAGACGTTCATCGCAAGACTCCGCCCCATCCATCTGCTCGGCCAGCCAGGCCGTTTCCTGCAAAGGATCAGCGGGATTAGCCTCAACATTGACCATGCCCAACAGGTCGATGCCCTCTTCCATGGCGAGACGGCGCAGGTCCGTCAGGGTGAAATCATGTGCCATAGGGGAGTAGTCTCCCATCAGACTGGGAACAGGGTGCTCAAGCCAGGGATAGTTGCCCGAGGCCAATGACCATAGATGAACATGGGGATCGATAACTTGCATCAGGATGACCCCTTATCAAGGGAGAAAACGTTTGCGAGCGGCACGCTGACAGGGCGTTCGTCCACTTCTGTCGCCATGATGTCGGCCATGTAACGCCACCAGCGGCGCATTACAAGCCGGCTCGACAATTCCTCTATTTCATGCGGATCACGATGACGCATAACGGCAAATAACGCGTTATCACGTTCATCAAGGAAGATGTGATAGTCGATCACGCCTGCGGCATGTAGAGCGTTCACTAATTCAGGCCAGATTTCCTCATGACGACGCTGGTACTCCGCAGCCTGCCCTGGATTGAGTTGCATGCGGAACGCCCGCACCTTTGTGTTAACGACAGATTCAGCGAGCATAAGGGCGTACCAGTTTGACTTCCGGATTGAGGTCCACGCCGAAACCAGGTTTATCCAGCGCCGAGGCTTTCAGGCGACCGCCTTCCGGTATCGGCTCATTAAGCAGCAACGGATTGAACATAGGCACCACCTGATCAGCTTTCGGCGCCATCATCAGAAACTCTGCGAAGGGGCTGTTGTGGCGGGTGATAACGAAGTGATAGCTGTAGACCGAGGAACCATGGGGCACGACCAGCTTGCCAAAGGCGTCGGCAAGTGCGGAAATTTTGATCAGCTCAGTGATACCACCGCACCAGCCCACATCGGGCTGGATCACGTCACAACATTCCATTTCCAACAACATACGGAAACCCCAACGGGTGGCTTCGTGCTCACCGGTGTTGACCAGCATCCCTTTGGGAACATTGCGTTTGAGTTCCGCATAACCCCAATAGTCATCCGGCGGCAGCGCTTCTTCAATCCACTTAAGTCCGTATTCATGGCCAAGCCGAGCCAGTCTGGTCGCGTAATTGACATCAAGACTCATCCAGCAGTCGAACATTAACCAAAAATCGTTTCCGGTACGCGAGCGCATTTCGGCCAACTCTGCAATGTTGCTTTGCAGTCCCTCTTCACCACTGGCGGGACCATATTTGAGCGGAAGCTTGCCGCCAATAAAGCCCATTTTCTGCGCCAGGTCAGGACGGGGACCGGTCGCATAGAAAGTCAATTCGTCACGTACCGCACCGCCAAGCAGCGCGTACACGGGCTCATCCCGGACTTTGGCAGCAAGATCCCACAATGCCAGATCAACCGCCGAAATGGTGTTAAGCACGATGCCCTTGCGGCCATAGAAAAGAGTCCCATTGAACATCTGGTCCCAGATCTTCTCGAGATCGGTCACCTTCTGGCCTTCAACAAAGCGTGCCAGATGGTGTTCAACGATCCAGGCGCCTAACTGGCCCCCGGTACTGACACCAAACCCCACCGTGCCATCACTGGCCTCGACGATAACCACCAAAGACCCCAGTACATTGAGGCCAAAGCTTTTGCGGTGCAGGCAATATTCGGGGTACTTGCTCATTGGGGTAGATATCTGCCCATCGATCCAGTGATCATCACCCTGGTCGTGATAGTCTGCCCCGCCGCCGGCAACTGTGGTAAAGGCACGAATATGTTTGATAGTAATTGCGTTCATCCGTACTCATCCTCATTACTTAATCATTAATGGAGTCAGCTCCAGGGTTAATATGACCTGAGGTTGGCGTAATCTTTCTGATATTCTCTGTCACAGTCATGCTGTATTTAGTAGAATGTGGTAATAGTTATAATTATGGAACAGAGGTCGATAAGAAATTGAAACGTTTCAAATTAAACACGAAGAATATATTAATAATGGTCAATATTGATATCATATAAAGACCTGCGGAATTAGAATGAAAATAACTGTCTGACCATTGTTTCAGATTGGGAGCCAAAAAACCGCCCAAAGCACCTATAGTATTAATTAAAGCGATCCCCGCAGCGGCGGCATTGCCGCTAAACATACGGGCAGGGAATGTCCAAAATAACGGTTGAACTGCAATAAACCCTGATATTCCTATACATATTGCTACAAATATAAGAAGCGGTGTGACAATAGTCACCGAGGCCGCTATTCCCAGACAGCCAAGTATCAGACTAATTACTGCAAACAACCGGTGTTTTTGAAAATGATCTGCCCAGGAGCACACTAAATAAGTAAGTATTATCGCGCAAATCCAGGGCAGTGCAGATATCATCCCCACTTTCCAATCCATTTTACTTCCCATCAATGAGGCTACCTGCCCTGGCAAATAAAATACCATGCCATAAACACCAGTCTGAATAAGACTATAGATAATACAGAGATACACAGTACCTGGTTTTATAAGAGACTTGAATGTGTCAGAGCCGCGATCAATAAGCGTCTTTTGTTCCCGTTTTATTTCACTGACCAGAATATGGCTGTCGGACACAGAAAGCCATTTAGCATTTTGCGGACGATCATCAAGATAGAAGTAAGCAATGATTCCTACAATAGATGCCAAAGCGCCTTCCAACAGAAACATCCATTGCCAGCCTTGAAAATTTCCAATACCATCAAACCCAAGTAAAAGTCCTGATAACGGCCCTCCAAAAATAAAAGCCAATGGTGCGCCAAAATAGAAAATCCCCATGGACTGAGAGCGATGTTTTTCGGGAAACCAGTAAGTAAGATATAAGATAACGCCCGGAAAAAAACCTGCCTCAGCAGCACCTAATATAAATCTCATAATAAAAAACATCTGTGCGTTATGGACCCAGGCCATCGCACCAGAGGCAACCCCCCAGGTTACCATGATACGACACATCCAGATTTTTGCGCCTATCCGATGAAGGATCAAATTACCTGGAATTTCCAGAAGTGCATAACCAAGAAAAAAAACACCCGCACCGAAAGCAAAGGCAGCGTCAGATATACCGGTATCTGCCTGAAATGCCTCTTTTGCAAAACTTACATTAGCACGATCCAGAAAAGCCACAATATACATCAAAAGAAGGAATGGAAGGAGTCTACAGGACACCTTCCTTATTACGCGTTTTGTATCAACCTCTGATATCTTCATCGGATTATCCTCCCATCAGGACACACGTTGAAACTCTCCGGTATATCTTTTATGCCCAGCGCAAGACCAGTGCATCAAGATCTTTGGCGATCTCGGTTAATTGCAAACGCGTATGTTCATTTAGCGGAGGTAATGGTGACCTCGGCAAATCACATTTGATAATCCCCCCAGCCTTGAATAAGGCCTTAGCGGCCAGTAAACCCGCTTGTCGATTTTCGAAATTTATCAATGGCAGCCAACGATTATATCGTTCTTTGGCTCCCTGACGATCTCCTGAAGCATAGGCTTTGATTATAGGCTGCAAACCATCAGGATATCCGCCGCCTAATATTCCACCTCGGGCTCCGGCCTCTAAATCAGCGAATAAAGTGATAGCCTCCTCGCCATCCCATGGTCCTTCTATAGCATCTCCCCCTAAGCGAATAAGATCTCTGAGCTTATTCGCTGATTGGGGAACTTCAATTTTAAAGTAACAAACGTTGGGAACATCATGAGCCAACTTTGCCAGGTATTTGGCGGATACAGGCGTACCGCTCATAGGCGCATCCTGGTACATAATTGGAATATCCAATTCATTTGCAACGGTTTCATAGAAATGATGTATTTGGTATTCAGAAACACGGATGGTCGCCCCATGGTAAGGCGGCATGATCATGACCATTACTGCCCCCATGGTCTGTGCATCCTTGCTGCGTTCTGCACATATTTTTGGACTAAAATGGGTCGTCGTTACTATCACTGGCACACGTCCACTGACATGATCGAGAATAACCTCAATGAGTATATTCCTCTCATTATCAGTCAGTGAAAATTGTTCTGAATAATTGGCCAGAATACATAACCCATCAGCCCCTGCATCAATGATGAAATCAATACAACGTCTCTGTCCTTCAAGGTCCAACTCACCCTGTGTATTAAAAATGGTAGGAACTACTGAGAATGCTCCCGTATAACGTGGGTTGGTGGCAGTCATGAGCATACTCCTTTATCGTGGATGATAGATAAATAACGGCTTTAATGAAAATTATTCTTCTTTAAATTAAATAGCAATTTTTATTCCAATACCGGGTGGAATTACAAAATAAATAAGTAGTGTCACTGAAGTTCTGTGTCATTTGTTTATTTTAATGTTATTTCAATTATAATTAAGAATCATCGAAGATATAAAAATAAACCTATCAGTGGCACTACTTTATTTTTCCTGTTGTCTGTTTTAAAGATATCTCACCACATTTATATATGTGAACGCCGGGGATGTTCCATTTATGTGCATGAACGTTTATTTTGGTGCAGAAAAATGCCCATGGGTCTTATGGCATTTAATTATAGACAGGCGGGATCATTTATAATCCAGGAGAATAGGTACTATCAGGAAGGAAAGTCAGCAAGGGATAGGTACACAGATAACCTCAGCGCAGATGACATGCTACCGGATAAAAAAATACATTACAGGCAGGATTTACACACACCGAATTGAACGTAAAAATCTGCGCTTTAATAACAGGCTGAAACGACGGAACGGTAAGCCGTCCGGGTACTCAAAACCCACAGAAATGGATGACAAAACCATCGGTACACTTATTGCGCGCAAACATTATCTATATTGATATCAATCAACACGATTGAATACCGCCTGTTTTTTATATCTGAATACGTTCAGGTTAGTCATTCTTTTTTTTTGCCTTTAGGCCGACCGGGGATAGGTTTTGCGCGCAGGGCGTCCATTCCCCCGCTGCGATAATCGGCGACCCAGCGAAAGACCGTGCGCCGGTTTAAACCTAATATCTCCGCAACCTGATTCGCTTTCCATCCTTGTTCTATGGCAGCAACCGCCCGTTGTCGCATGACTTCCAATACGTGATGATTAAGGCTGCGGGCGTCGAAAGATCGCTTGGTTTTCATTTCGATGTGCCTATTTTGTACTTGTGGAGCGAAGCGCGGCGACAGTTCCGATAATTTGCAAGGCCAGAAGGAAGAAAAAGAGCAGTGCAATGTTCCCGTTGTTTTCCAGCGGGACAGCCATGGTCAGACTGGAACTCAGACCACCACAAATCATCATTCCGCATCCCAGCAGGCTTGCGGTAGTCCCTGCGCGTTCAGGAAACAGCGTCATGGTCAACGCCACCATATTGGAGAACAACAATCCCTGACCGAAGTTAACCAGAATGATTCCGGTTAAAAGCGGAACCAGCGCAATTGAGCCAGGTTCAATTAACATGCAGGCAATTCCTGTTGCATTACAGACGAGGCCAGCCAATATCAGAAAATGATTTCTGATGCGTTTGATCAGGAACCGGTTGATGATGGTCGCCAACAAATAAGCTAACCCGGCAGCGAGAGCGGTGCCCCCATAAAAAGTGGGAGAGTAATGCAAGGTGTGTTGGATCAGAAAAGGCCCGATCACATTCCAAATCAGAAACAGGGCGAGGCTGGTGCCAAGCGCTAATGTCGCGAAGAGAAATCTTCGGTTACTCAACACGATGCGATATCCATACAGTGATTGCAGGATGGACATCCGCGCTTTTTGCGGGAGTGATTCCCGCAACCGGAGGCTAAGCAGTATAAGTATTCCGCTGTAGAGCGCATAAAGGGCGAAATTCCAACGCCAGCCAAGTTGTTGTTCAACGATGCCGCCGATAAAGGGCGCGATGACGGGTCCGATTCCCCATGCCAGGCTCAGCCAGGCGACGGCCGAATAGAAACGTTCGCCCCTCACGTTATCAACCAGCATGGCACGGGCCGTGACCTGACAGGCACCGACAGCAAAACCTTGTATGGCGCGGGCAAATAAAAAAGTCGCCAGGTTATGCGAAAACATGGCGAGCAGGCTACCGGCGAGGAACAGGCACAGTCCGGGAAACAGCGCGATCAGCCGGCCGCGACCATCCGCGATTAAGCCGAAAAAAAGCTGGCCGACAGCATAAGCAATCAGCGTAACCGAGATGCTGTTCTGCATTTGCGCGACACTGGCGCCGAATTCCGCGCCAATAGCTGGCATGCTCGGCGCGAACAGGTCAATGGCTATGCCGCTTAAGCTATTCAGCAACGGCGCTATGATTATCACATAGCCGGTGTAGTCGCGTAGCGGTCGCATGATTTAACCTGCCCTGGCGCCGAGATAAAGTTCCTGCATACGCTCATCCTGCAACAGTGCCCTGGCATTACCACTGAGGGCAATCTGACCAAGGGACAGGACATAGGCCCGGTCGGAAATATCCAGCGCCTCCACCGCATTTTGTTCAACCATCAGGATGGCGACTTCTTCGTGTTTGCGTATTTGCTGGATCGCGTCGAACACTATCTCCAGCATTTTGGGCGATAGCCCGGCGGAAGGTTCATCCAGCAGCAGGGTTCTGGGCCCGGACATCAATGCGCGGGCCAGCGCAAGGATCTGGCGCTCGCCGCCGGAGAGTGCAGCCGCGGCCGCGTGCATTTTTCGGGCGAGGATGGGATAGAGGTCGCACAGTTGCTCCATTCTCGCCTGACAGGCTTTGGGCCGCAAAAAGTGGCCGCCAATAAGCAGGTTTTCCTGGACGCTCATGGCGCCGAAGACATTATCTGTTTGCGGTACAAACCCGAGGGCGCACTGCCGTACCTTAAGATAGACCGGGGTATGCCCTACATCATCGCCTTCCAGGTTAATCAGACCCTGGCGGGGAAGCAGATAACCGGCAATGCACTTCAACAGGGTTGATTTGCCGCATCCATTGGGTCCCAGAAGCGAAACAATTTCAGCGCGCCCCACGAACAGGTTGACGCCGTTAAGAATATTGATCCCCGGGGTGTATCCCGCCGTCAGGTTTTCAACTGTCAACATAGTGTCATTTTCTCCGCCGCATGCGCTTTTTTACCCAAATAGGCCTGCAACACATGTACATTGCTGGACAGTTCTGCCGGGGTGCATTCAGCGACAATATGCCCGCGATCCAACACAATGCAGCGTTCGCAAAGTTCACGAATAAAATGCATATCGTGTTCGACAACCATCAGAGTAATGCCGTCCGCCGCCAGTTGCTTCAGCATCGTGACCATTTCGCGCCGCAGATTAGGATGTACGCCAGCAGTAGGCTCATCCAGCATCAGCAGGCGTGGATGTCCCATCAGGGCGCAGGCGATGCTGAGCAGTTTTTTCTGACCGCCGGAAAGGGCGGCGGCTGGATTATCCCGGACCTGGCTCAATAACAGTCGCTCCATCAACTGTCCGGCTCGGGAACGGGTTTCACGTTCACTACGCCGCACCGACGGCGTATTCAGCAGATTACTCCAGAAACCATGATGTGCGGTGCCGCCGGCCATGATCACCTCCAGCACCGTCATTTTTTCCGGCATCGCCGGCAACTGGAACGTACGCGCCACCCCATGCCTGACGATTTGGTGCGCGACAAGATGCTGTAATGGTTGGCCATCAATGAGAATTTCCCCGTGATCAGGCCGGGTGAAACCGGAAATGGCATTCAATAAGGTGCTTTTGCCGGATCCATTGGGACCGATAACGCCAATGATCTCGCCGGCATGAATATTGAAGCTTACTGACTCCAGCACCCGGTTACCGCCATAAGCTTTGGCCACATTGGAAACCTTAAGCAGGGGTGTCATCGTATTCTCCTCGGTCGTTCAGGCAACAGACCACTGGTGCGCCAGAGCAGACACAACAACAGAATCAGTCCAACCAACCCCAACCGCAGTGCGCCGCTGATATCGGGACTGATGGACAGATAATCCTGCACGAAGGGGACAAAGGAATAGACAACCTGCACCAGCAGACTGCCTGCCAGCACGCCCGGCACCGTACCAATCCCGCCGATCATCACCATACTCCAGACCAGAAATGTCTGGGTGGCGAGGAGATAGTCCGGGCTGACATAATGGGTGTAGCAGGCGAGCAGCGCGCCGGCGAAGGCGGCGAGGACGGAACCAGACATCATCGCGCGGGATTTGAGTCCGCGGATGTCGTAGCCCAGGCAACTGGCTAGCTGCGGCTGTTCCCGCATCAGACGCAACGCCCGGCCAAAACGTGATCCGGCAAGTTTTGAGACCATCCAGGCCACAAGGCCGACACAAATTAGCCCCAGTACCAGAAAAACCGGATTCTGCATCGGCAACGGCATCATATCTACAGGCGATGGCAGCGAGCCGATACCTTGTGCTCCGCCGGTGATTTGCGACTGGTTAAGCGCAATGATACGGATTATTTCTGCTATCGCCAGCGTCGCGATGCCCCAGTAATCGGCGGCTAATTGCCCGCTTAAGCGGGCAATTCCCCAGGATAACGCCATGGAGACTACCATGCCGACAATGACGCTTAGCGCTAAAGGCCAGCCAGCCATATGCCCAAGACCGACGGCGTAGGCGCCGATACCGACGAAGGCGATATAGCCGAAATTAAGTAATCCGGCATAACCGGCCTGAATATTGAGGGAGAGCGCCATCAGCGCAAAGATACACGTCAGTGTGAGCACGTGAACGCAGAAATCAAACACGCCGTACCTCCCGATTGAAAATGCCATAAGGGCGTAAGATGAGCGCCAGCAGCAGGATGATGAATGAGGCTGCGCTGATGTAACCGGCAGGGATGAACGCCAGGCTCTGACCATAAAGCCAACCTATATTCAGGTTGGTAACGAAGGTTTCCGCCAAAGCAATAATCAGCGTACCGGCCACGGCGCCCAAAGGATTACCCAGTCCGCCCAGCACCGCCGCGGCAAAAATCGGTAGCAGCAAATCATTCCCGAGATTATTGTAAGCACCGGTATTCAACGCCAGTATTGCCCCGCCCAGACCGGCGAGGCCACCGCCCAAAAAGTTCACCAGCCGGGTGATCGCCTCCGTATTTAAACCCGCGGCAGAGGCGAGGGAAACATTGCATGCCATCGCCCGAAGAGAACGCCCCAGACGGGTTTTGAACAAAATGATGGCGAAAAACACCAGCAACACCAACGTCGTCGTCATGGAAATCAGTTGGTTCTGTGAAACGATGGCCCCGCCAAGGATCAGCGGCGGTTGAACCGGCAACTGGTATTGCAACGGGCTGGATCCAAAGCTCCCTAAGACCACCGCAACCATAACCATCGCCAGCGCCATAGAACCGATCATTGCAATAGCAGGCCCGGCACGCAGCAGGCGACGAAATAAAACCAACTGGCATACCATCGCCAGAAATCCCACAGCCAGCGCCGCCGCAAGGATTGATAGCGCCAGGGGCGCGCCGATACGCTGAAGTCCAACGCTGACGTAAGTTCCAACCATTGCGTACTGCACGTGGGCAATATTTGGAAACTTCGCCATGCCATAAACGAGGCTCAAACCCAGCGCAATCAATGCCAGATCACCCGTTCGGCTTAAGGTATCAAACAGGAATTGCAACATGACTAAGGTTCCTTTTTAGCAACAACTGCGACAGCGGAAAGCCATATATCAGTCATTGATTATCTACCGTTCGGACATGCCGCCATCTTTAACCACCAGCTTGTCATAAGGCTGTTCGGTACGCTGGCCGTTGGCATCAAGGGCAAGTTTCCCCGTCACGCCATTGAAGGTTTTTCCCACTTCACGTAATGCGGCAGAAATTTTGGCCGGATCATCGGAGTGCGCCTTCTCAATACCCGCAGCGGCAAACATGACGGCATCGTAGGCGTAGCTGCTGTACGAGGATTTCATGCCGAAACCATATTTTTTCTTGTACGCGTCCGCAAACGCCTTGCCCGACGTTCCCATGCTGGCCACTTCCATCCCTGTCTGGCCATTGGAAATCTGTGGGGGTGTATCCGAGATACACATGGTCAGGTAAATGCCATACCAGGGCGTATGGTTGAGGCCTAATTCATAAGCATTACGATTAATAATCGCGGCCTCTTGCCCATAGGCGCTATAAACATAGACATCAGGCCGCGTACGCTGAATTTGCTGCAATTCACGCTGATAACTCGATTGTCCTGGGTTATAGAGGACATCAGCAACCAGCGTGCCGCCGCCGGCTTCAATGTCCTTTTTGAATTCATCTGAAATACCCTGCCCATAGGCGCCATTGGGGGCGATAAACGCAATTTTCTTGTAACCCATCGACAACACATCTTTTGCAGAGAATTTAGCGGCAATAGTGTCCAGGCCAATCAGACTAAATGAATTCAAACCAATCAACGCGACCTGAGGGCTGGAACTGCCGATATTGAGGTGTATCAGGCCGTTTTTGACCAAATACTGGCCGAGTGGAATGGTAATGCTGGATGAGTATTCGCCCAATACGACAGGAACGTGTTTGACGCTATGCAGCCGGGTGGCCGCATCCAGAGCGCCGGTCACGCTATTGCCCGAGTCCTCGATGGCGATACTGAAAGGCTGGCCCAGTACGCCCCCTTTTTTGTTCAGTTCTTCCACCGCGAGTTCGATACCGCGTTGCTGATCTTCGCCGATGGTGGCATTGGGGCCGGTAAGCGGTAGAACCGAGCCCAGCGTCACCGCTGAAACATTGGCGGAGAACAATAGAGTCAGCATAATCCCAGCGACTAACTTACATTTAGTACAGGCCATGTGATGATCCTCTGTGTTGACAGAACCCGGTTAATCAGGGGCATAGAGCCGTATGACTCCCGCCTTAATAAAAGCAATAATGTCTTCCATTCGTTGTGAAATATGCTTGTGTATCAGCGCGTCGCACTTCCCTGCGTCACGGCTGGCAAGCGCGTCCAATATGTCGAAATGGTCTTCGTGGAGTTCAGCGAGTTCGGTCCGGTGTTCTTCCAGATCGACCCAACGAAAGAAACGAATCCGTTCATTAACGCTGGCTAATGAATTGGCTATTTCCTTATTGCCGGAAAGCAAAGCAAGTTGGTAATGAAAATCTTCGTCATCTTTGACCAGTTCCAGGTTGCTGCGGGTTTCAGCTTCCTGCATGACGCTTGCCCAGTCCTGACGCAGGTTGCTGATTGATTCGTCCTTTGCACGCTGGAGCGACAGCTCAATCGCGGACTTTTCCAGCATTTTACGTAATTCATAGAGGTCGAATACTTCCTGGCTAACCAGTTTGCGGCCATAGAAACCCTTGTTAGGAATGACCGTGAGCATATTCTCGGCAACCAGCCGGTACAGTGCTTCGCGTAAGGGCGTTCTGCTTACGCCCAGCGTGACGGATAGCTCACTTTCGTTAACCCGTTCTTCCGGACGGATCTTGAACAGGATCACCTTTTCTTTGATGATGCGATACACATCATCACCGGCTCGTCCCACGCGTTTACGAGAATCTTCCTGTGCTGTTTTTATCTCTGTCATATCGAACATTGCGTGAACAAAAGCCCCCGTTCAGGTTGAGCGTCCTCTACGCCGGCCAGGCGCAACGCATGCCAGGCCATGGCATAATTACTTGATATAACTGGCTTACCTAACTCAGCTTCCAGTTCAGGAATTTGATCGGCCAGCCGCAGGCTGGTACAGGAGACGAATACGGCGTCCACCGTCTGATGACGACCAAGGGAGATGACGGCTTGCCTGAGTGATTCGCGATCAATGCGGGCAACTTCGTTATCATCTGAGTGATTGAAACTACCGACATGGCTGACATGTATGCCCGTCTTTTCAATGAAGTCGACGAAAAGCTGGTTGATCGCCGGGACATAAGGCGTCAGCAGCGCGATACGCTTTGCTTTCAGCGTGTTAAGCGCCGCCATGGCGCCGGTCAATGGTGTAGTGCATGCCACGCCAGGCCGCGCATCGCGAATGCGTTTGAATACCGTTTCTTCGCCAATCACCAGCGTACCGGAGGTACAACCGAAGGCCACGACCTGTAACGGTATATCGGGGAGAATCAGTTCCACCGCCGGGCGGATATCTTTCTCCATCAATGCCAGCGTCGAGGGCGATATGTCGGCTGAATTGTGCAGACGACTCTCGAAAAAAGCGACGCCCGGTTGGTCCAGTAAGCGCCGCCATTCATATTCCACCGTGTGATCGGTAGCCAGAACGACAATGCCGATTGCGGCGCGAGCAGTAATGCCCGCATCCATGGTGAAGGGAAACTGTTCGTAGGGTACTGCGGTAATTTCCGTGTTTTTCATATCAGTGTCATCCCCGTCAAATCAATCTCTGGTGTACGTCCGTCCATGATGTCAGTCAGTACACGTGCTGAACCGCAGGACATGGTCCACCCCATGTGACCGTGTCCGGTATTAAGAAAAAGGTTTTGGTGATGGGTTTTCCCGATGATCGGCGTCCCCGCTGGGGTCATTGGACGTAAACCGACCCAATAATCCGGTTTGGAATAGTCGGCTCCGTTTGGGAACAGCTCGCGGCCAGACGCCTGCATGTGAGCAAAATCTTTTTTCGTAAATTGCTTATCGAAACCGGTAAATTCCGCAGTAGCGGTGAACCTTAACCGGTTGCCGAAACGGGCATAAGCCACCAGGTTGTTCTCATCGACGCCGCCAATGTCCGGCGGTTCAAATCCTTCGCCGGTGGGAAAGGTGACCGAATAACCTTTGACCGGGTAAACCGGCAAGCGGTAGCCAAGGGGACGGGCCAACAACGGGGCGTGACACCCCAGCGCGATGACGTATTCATCGGCGGTTAATAGTCCCTTGTCAGTCATCACGCCGGTGACCTTGCGCCCCTCGTGTTGGATCCGTTCCACCGTACAATTGAAGTCAAATTGCACGCCCCGTTGTTTACATCGCTCAGCCAGAGCGAGGGTGAACAAACGGGCATCGCCGCTTTCATCACTGGGACAATAAATAGCGCCGGCGATATGCTCACGGGCCCCGGCCAGCGCCGGCTCCAGCTCAACAACCTGCTCCGGATTAATGACCTTCAGCGACAAGCCGCCGTCAGCAAGTATCTTCATGTTCGCGGTGCCGCGATCGAAAGACGGGACATCGCGGTAAAGATACATCAGCCCTTTGCTGAGCAGATCGTAATCCAGCCCTTCCTTGTGGGTGATTTCGTGTAACTGTTGTTGTGAATAACGGCACAACACCAATTTACGTGAGGTATTTAAATGCGAGCGCTCAGCCGTACAGTTGGCCAGGAATTGCATTCCCCAAGTCAACAGTGCGGGATCCCCGAAAGCCCTGAGCTTCAGACGCAAGGCCTGCCCATCCTGAAACAGCGATTTCATCAGGATTTTCGGCGCACGCGGCGAGGCCCAGGTATAAGCGTGCCCCGGCGCGATCTCGCCTGCATTGGCAAAGCTGGTTTCCATGGCGGGCGCGGGCAGCCGCTCGACAACGTTCACTTTGCGCCCGGTGCTGGCAAGAAAGTACGCGGTAGTGGTGCCTATTACGCCAGCCCCGAGAACAAGCGTGGTAGTCATGTTGGTTATCCCTTTCTGCTCAGACTGCGGCAATGACCGCGATCTCTACGGTGAAAGGAGGGAAAGCGAGAGCCGACTCAACGCAGGCTCTCGCCGGGGCTTTACCCGCAATAACCCAGCGATCCCAAACCTCATTAAAAGCCCCAAAGTCTTTATGATCAGCCAGCCAAATGCTGGCGCTGAGGAGGGTTGACTTATCGCTGCCGGCTTCAGCTAACAGGGCATCAATCTTCTTCAGAATTTGTTCAGCCTGACCGGCGGTGGAAGCAGAAGTATCGTCGGCAACCTGCCCGGAAATATAGACAACGCCATGATGAATGACGGCCTGACTCATACGAGTATTCGTGTTAATGCGCTGGATGGTCATAGCGAAACCTGTCCCCTTTGTGTTACGTGATGGATAATTATCTGTATACAGTTTTGTATAAAGCATGTTCTGTGCCAGTTATTGGCATTGTTGATATCATCAGGAGGGAATAAAAAAGAGTGCCACTCTGCTGGTGAAAAACCGTCAATTAACACATCAGATTGATGTGATCATCATGTGGCTTTCCTTTTTGGATTTTTTTTGGCTCATTAATTTGAACTCGCTAAATGCCCCTTTCCGGCTTAATCATTTGCACTAAACAAGTGCGCAATAAGGAGGACTCGCCCTGATTTCGTGAGCGATTGCCGACCATCAATCATCTGATCAAACGGCACTGTTGCAAAAATGTGGAATGACAAGCTCAGGCTTTACTTCGGCATAAGAAATAGCCCATGACACCATTCAAAGGCAGGCATTTTCAGGGAAAAAACATCCTCCGGGCCGTTCGCTGGTATCGTGAGCCGGAATTTGCGCTGATTGCGAGCCGTTACACTGAATGGCATGTATACAGAAAGGGATTCTGCAGTGAGGAAGAGATGCTCAAAACGCGATTACCTTCCACCACAACGGGCAGTCCGTCCCTGATACATAACCGGTGTTTACCCGCGTCAGCGGCGCGGCGATATGGTATCTGATAAAAAACAGCTTGCGCTAACTGACTGTCTGGATTAGATTAACAGCCTCTCGTGGGTCGTTAGCTCAGTTGGTAGAGCAGTTGACTCTTAATCAATTGGTCGCAGGTTCGAACCCTGCACGACCCACCACGCGACCATCGTATAATGGTATTACCTCAGCTTCCCAAGCTGATGACGCGGGTTCGATTCCCGCTGGCCGCTCCAGCTTAGCTGTCGCGGATACCCACTCAGCGTTGTTGTTTTAGCCATCTTAATTCACCGCAAAAAAATAATGCCATTAACCTGCAGGAAGCCTCGCGTTATCGTTCAGGGGTCTGCCTGAAAAACGGCATTTATGGTTACGCCCAAGAAGGGCTTCCCCGAGATAAGATGGTGTGGCATAAGGCTTTGCGGTTGATGTCTTTTACCTGTCCCCATTCGCCTTTAATGTGGCAGTACTTTGATCCCAGTACCCGACGGCCAGCCGCCGCCGTGCCTGACTGCCCGCACAGCGGAGTACTTTAGCTTTCGAGCAGCGCAGAAAGCGTTTGTTCCATGCCGGCAATATTTGCTGCTTTCGGCAAAATCACCTCGCGCTTAAAACTGCCGGTAGCCGCATAAATATTAAGCAGATCACGTACCGATCTGGCTTCTGCTGCAATACGATTACTGAGTTTTTCTGCCTCAGAAAAAGCGGGATTTTGCTGCAAAAATTTTGCAAAACAGATTCTGGATCCCAGGATCACGGAAAAAACGTGCGCCATGCTCTCCACGCTGGTTTTATTCTTTTCCATTGTGGCGATATCTTCGAGGATTGTGAAGTTATCACTGCGGTTAATCCGGCTGTTAGCAAAAAGCAAACCGACCGCCGGGTTGTTGCCTTCTCCATTTTCCGCAGGCAGCTTTTCAAATACCCGAAAGACTTTTTCTTTTGAGGCATTACAAATTTCGGAAAGATATTCACCGGTAAAGGTGAACTTCGCCAAATGACCAGAAGACACATCATCAATCGCCTGCCACGCCCCATTTTCCACATCATATGAAAGTAACGTAACAAAGTGGTTGATATGTTTTTTATAATAAAATTCTGGACGGTGTGGCACCAGAAAAACGTCACAAGAGACCAGAACAAAAGAATCTCGGTTAATCGCATCAACCAGTTGCGGAATAGCCTCTTCAAATGAGCGATATTTTATTTCAGAATACTTTATCCCGATCGTGACATAATCTCTGACCATCAAACCGTCATAAATAAAATCGTAGCGTGGTATTTGCTTTAAAAATACCTGTTCTCTGATAATATCAGTGCTGATTTGAGCATTGTAAAATAAGTTTGCGGTTTTACAGCCGAACGATTCTAAAGCCACGATACCTTGCCGCTGAGAGCAATTCAGGAAATTCCTGTTGTAAACGTCGCGTTCATATTCAAACTCAATCATTTCAACTCCTGCATTATTAACTTTCTTTTTTAACAATAAGAACAACGCGTTATCATTACCGGACAGCCGTATTCTTATCAGAATGAGAGCGGCATTGTGTATTTTCGCCCGCGTACCCGAGGTAAGCGGGCGGGTGTGGTTACTGTTGTTATCGTTTACCAGAAGAGTATTCATTACCGTCTGGAGGCATAAAATCCGGCTTTCTTTTTCTCATCCAGAAGTTAGCCAGTAAGATAGACAAACAGGTGGTAATGATGAACAGCGGCACCCAGAAAGAAGGCCAACCTTTGGTGAACATTTCAATGGTTAATGCAATCGCCGGAATAAATGGCGTAATAATGGAAACCCTTGGCGCACCCAGTTTCTGAACGGAATATTGTAAAGCAAATACCGGTATAACCACGGAGATAAATGCCAGGAACAGCAATTTAACCAGCATAAACGAATCCATCGTGGTGATACTAACCAGATCTCTGGCACTAATGACAGCCGTGACAACTAACAACAGGAAAAAACGGTTACACAGAATTTCCAGCGTGCTGGCACCATAGTTATACAGTTTCGCAGAGCGGAAAACATAGATCCCCCCAGTCAGCCCCCCCGTGACAGCAAGGAAAATCCCGAGTTTTAACTCATCCGCAGTGAAATTAAACACGCCGGCTGCATAATATAACCGGAAAATAACCAGCGCAGTGAGGTTAATGGCTATCAGGAAGATCCCCAACGCACGCTTGCTGAACACGTTGACTTTACCGGCGATCAGTTCACACAACAGCACCCCGATTGGCAGCGATCCCTGAAATACCGCACACTCGATAGAGGGTTCAATTTTGTACAGCGAGAGGAAAGCAAATAACCAGCTGGTCAGTGTCAATACATTTAAGATCAGCATTTCACCAAAAAAGACGCGGGTTAATTTAAATACATGACCTCCCGATCTTTTCTGGAAAAAGACAAACACGCAAAATGCCACGAATAACGAAAAGAAGGTAACAACAAAACCGCTAATGCCGGTAAACGAGAAAGAAATCCATACCGCAGAGAGTGCGGTACAGATACAGTACATAAAAATAGAAAAAGGCGCGAGTAACTTTCCAGAATTCATATCAACACTCTCATCAATAACATCATAAAATGCGAATACAGCGATGAGTCAACATTGCCCCTCAGCGCCTATAGTCAACCGTTTTATCCGACGGAAGACGTGGAAACGGATAACATTCCCGCCGCTCATCAGTCACTCAACGCAATTCGCCTCTCACTTCATGCTTAATGTTCAGTTAACCCGTAAGCAACGCAGCGTTATGCCTCCCGCATCTTGCGTTCAGACGCATTCTGCCGAATTTTGCTAATCAAGAATTTATTCTGAAAAGCCGCAGGTAAGATTAATCGCCCCGTCAAGTCACGGTACTGACGCTGTAATTCAGGATCGTTGAGGATGGTCCGAAAGGTCGATTTTTGTCCCTGATCGTCTTTCGCTATCCGCGCGTCAGCAATAATGCCGCGCGCGTGGAAAGGGAAATACGCATTAAACTGACGCTGATAAGCCTGCAAAGCCCGTTGAGTATTGACTGCACCCTGCTGCAGCGTCGTTTCCACCGCCTGGGCCAGCATCGCCGCGGTTTGCAGCGCAAAACTGCATCCCACGCCACTCATCGGATCAAGTGATAGCGCCGCATCACCAATAAAAGCCACATCCTGGCAGATCGGCTGGCGCGTCAGGTTCGGGTAATCCCGATACCCCATCACCTGAGTTTCAAAGGTCACATTATTCATGGCAGGCATTGCGGGAACGCCGGCAAAGAACGCCACCAGACTGGCCTTCACATCCTGCTGATACCACTGCTGTGCGGTCTCTTTGCCGATATACGCTGACAACAACGTACGTCCATTAATTAATGGATAGAGAAACGCCATACCGCTTTGATGATGAGCAAACAGCGAACGGTTATCCGCCGGTGCCTCAATACCACTGCAATAAGCGAAACAGGTGGCCCGCTGGTTTTCATGGCTCTGTAGCGGATTATCCAGTAACCGCGCCAGTAGTGACATTCTGCCGTCCGCCGCGATCAGGAAACGCCCTTCAACGCTCAACGTTTCCTCTTTCCTTTCTACCGTCAACTGCCATCCCTGCGGCGAACGCTGAACGTCCATGACCCGTTCCGCATAGCCGATTTCAACACCACATTCCTGTGCCTGCTGGCGCAGTGCGGGATCCAGTACCGACCGCTCAAGATTGAGCGCGTACTGCTCGCTGTCGGCACCATAAAATCCGTCGGGATCGATAATACCGGCTGGGGTGATAAAGGTTGCCCGGGTACGCACGCTGTAGTCACGCGCTGCCAAATACGCCATACCCAACTGGCTTAACACCGGCACGGCGGAGGGCTGAATAAAGTGAGTACACAGTTTTTTATAGGATGACGCTGACGGAAGCTTTTCAATCACTCTGACGCTCAGCCCCAGTTTGCGTAACAGGATGCTGGAAGCAGCACCGCTGGCGCTGGCGCCGACAATAACCACATCATAGATCATTGTGTGGCTCCTGCATGGCGCAGGATGTCGTCGTGCGCGATTAACGGTAAAGGTGTTGCCTCAGCGTCGGTTAAGCACGCTTCCATTGCCCGCGTCAGGATCACCAATCCTGCCAACAGCGTTTCCTCAGAAATAGTCAGGGCTGGCATAATCTTAATCACCTGATCGCGCTCACCGGAACGTTCGACAATAAGCTGCTGCCCGAAGCAATACCCGGTGATCTTCTTCGCCAGCTCAGGAGAATAGAGTTCAATACCATAAAACAGGCCGCGCCCACGGGTCTGTTTGATAAAGCGGGGAAAACGCGCTGTTATCCCCTCCAGCCACTGTTGAACCACCTTTTCCTGACGAAAAATATGCTCACTGAGCTGATCATCTCGCCAATAATTTTCCAGTGCCACTTTAGCGGTAACAAAGGCCGTGGTATTGCCACGGAAGGTGCCGTTATCTTCACCGGGTTTCCACTGATCCCAGCGAGGTTTAAACAACAACAGTGAGAAAGGCAGTCCGTAACCGCTCAGGGATTTAGACAGGCACACCATATCAGGCTGAATACCGGCAAACTCAAAGCTGAAGAAATGACCAGTACGCCCGCATCCGGCCTGAATATCATCAATAATCAGCAAGATATCATGATGTTGCAATAGTGTATGTAAACGTTGTAACCAGGTTTTTGAGGCCACATTAATGCCACCTTCGCCCTGCACTGTTTCCAGAATTATCGCGGCAGGAATATCCATTCCCGAGCTGTTATCCGTTAACAGCTTTTCGAAATAGGCGATAGTGTCCAGCCCTTCCAGGTAGCCGTCATACGGTAGCCGGAATACATGGGAATCAATGGCACTCTGCCGGTTATCACGATTACCGGTCAGCCCCAGTGCGGTATTGGACATTCCGTGAAAGCCATTGGTAAATGCCACCACATTGGTCCGGTTTTTCACCTTGCGCGCCAGCTTAATGGCGGATTCCACCACGCTGGTGCCGGTCGGCGAAGTAAACTGCATTTTGTAATCAAGTCCGCGTGGTTGCAGAATGATAGCGTTAAATGCCGTAATAAATTCCGCTTTGGCAACCGAATGCATATCCAACGCCGCCTGAATACCGTCAGCCGACAGATAAGCGATCAACGCCTCTTTCAAGGCAGCCGGATTATGACCGTAATTCACCGATCCCGCGCAACTGAGAAAGTCCAGCCATGCGTTGTCATGCTGATCGTAGAGATAGCTCCCTGAAGCCCGCTGAAAGATCGCCGGGAAATTGCGACAATAGCTTCTGGCTGAGGACTCATGATCGGAAAAAACGTTAAGTGCATTGTTATTTTCAGGCGTAGTCATAGCAATTTCTCTGTAAATATTCATGACAGGACCGTTTTTTTGGTCAGTTGCCGATCCAGTGACTGTAAAATTTCCTGTGAACGTAGCGACAGCAGGCTGAAAGAGCCGGCATCACCATAACCATGTGACGATTCACACAGCCCGTTCAGGAATAGCGGAGGCAGTTGCTCCTGCGCACTGGCAGACTTAAGGCTGTAATCCCGCTCTAATTTGACGAATCCACCGTCGTTATTTTTCGCCAGCAGAGGATAGAGATCGGTCATTAACGGCGGACAAAGTTCGTCGTTTTCTCCGTTACCGAAATTACGGAACCCGGTTGCCAGCACGATGCCATCAATATTATCGAGTGTAAGTTGTTCACCCGTATTCACTTCCCGAATCTGCAGCTGGCAGTCGTGTTCATCCTCACTGTAATTCAGAATTTCCTGGCAGGACCAGATTTTCACCGGCGTTTTACCCTGCAATTTGTCTTCATACATGCTCATGTAGAGCTGATGAATGACATCTTTATCGGCGGCAGAGTAGTTAGTGAAATGCAGTTGCTGGTTAAGCCGTTTTTTCCCACTTGCAGAAGCATTAAAATAGTAGTCTACGAACTCAGGGAAATAGACATGATCGCTGAACGGGCTGGTATCTTTCAGGCGAAAACCATAAGCGCGCTGAATATTAATAATGTCCGCATTCGGATAGTTTTGACGTAAATGAAGAATGATTTCTACCGCACTCTGACTTCCCCCTACCACAACAATTCGGTTCAGCGGTTTTTGTTCGTTTAACTGGTGAAGCGTCTTTAAATAACGGGTTAGATGGAAAACACGATGAGGATGCGCCTTCTCAAAAACCGTTGGGATCATGGGCGTGCGACCCGGTGCCACCACCACTGAACGGGAGAAGTACACCTCATTTTTATCGGTCTCAATCCGATAATATTTTTCGTTGTGATGATTAACCAGCGTCAGTTTTTTGACACTACGACCATAGCTAATCTGATGAGAAAAGAAACTTGCCACCCATTGAACATATTCGGCAAACTCGCGACGTAAAGGGAATTCCAGACCCAGGTTAAGATGCTCAAACAGTCTGTTATTTTCAAATAAGAAATTGGTAAAAGTATAGCGGCTGCGCGGATTACGCGGCGTCACTAAATCACGACAGGGGTTATTCTGAATATCGCTTCCCGACAACAGCATTTGCGGTTGCCATTCGGTTTTAGTGTTGCGTTCCAGAAACAGACAGCGGCCGCTAAATTGTGCTTCTTCCATCGCAATGGCCAGCGCAATATTGGCAGGACCAAAGCCGATGCCAATCACATCATACAGGTCACCATTAACTGCTTCATTATCAATGGATACAGACATTTTTTGCCCCCCTTAAAGTCAAAAATTATTGCGTGATTTCTTCGGTATTACCGACATAATCCCAGCGCGATATCAGGTCACCATTAAACGTTAAAATTTCGAAAATTTTACTTCGGTATGCTTTGCTATTTTCACGGTTGATATAGCGGGCAATAACTTCAATGCATACGGTATCCCCCTGAGTAAGGATGATTTTTTTATCTAACTGGTAATCAGATAACACTTGATAACGGGGTAAAAGGAATGACAGTAACGCCTCTTTTCCGTGAATGACGTCCAGCTGATTATATTTCACCACCACGTCATCGGTAAAACAGGAGGCAATTAACTTCATATCAAGCGTACGGAATTTATCGCGCACCACAGATACACGCACGGAATAGTCTACATGCATAGTTTTATCTGACCATATCAGCAAATAATTAAAACTTAACAGGCATCCGTACTATTATTTAAATAATACGGATGGTAATTCTGTATTCTGATCCTCAGCAACCGCAGGAAACCGGCGTACCTTCTTTCCCCTCGATACCCTCAGTGGAATAATTATCGCGTTTCCACCAGTCAAGCCCACCCAGCAATTCTTTTACCTGAAAACCCAGCGTCATCAGTTTCAGCGCAGTTTTTGTCGAGGCATTGCAACCAATGCCGTCACAGTAGCAAATATATATTTTTGTTTTATCTAACTTTTCCGTGTTATTAAAACAGATTTCTTTATGAGGCTGGTTAATCGCCCCCGGAATATGTTCTCTCTGGTACGCCTCTTTACTGCGTCCATCAACCACAACGACATTTTCGTTATTCTTTAATGCCAGATACAGATCCCATGAGTCTGTTTCGTAAGCCAATTTTTTTTGATAATAAGATAACTGTTCAATCGCTGACATAATAACTCCATTGTTTACAGGTAAGTTTGTGCTCAACATCCAACGCCGCAGCAATCTGTTCAACGGCCTCGCAGGAACTACCGAGTTTGCCGGCATACAGACAAAAGTCATGGGGCAATGCCGGATGATGATAATGTTGTAATGATGCCCCCGCCTGGCGGGCGAGCGCGGCGAAAGTGAAGCCTTCATCCACCAGCACATCATATCCGGCGGTGTGCAGCACGACAGGTGGCAGCCGGCTGAAAGCATAATCTGACGCCAGCGGGTCAAACTGCTGACGACGACACCAGGGAAGCCAGTGTTCGGCAAACCAGCGCAGTATGGCGGCATCCAGGAGATAACCTTCGCCATAACGCCGGAAAGAATCAAAATTGTGATGGCTCGCCAGCACCGGATACAGCAAGTGGATCCGGGAAAAAGCCTGACTGAACGCTGAACCAGCAAACCAGAGCGTTAACAGGCCGCCCACGCTGTCTCCCATCAAACAGGGCGCGGCGTCAACATGGTTAAGCTCGGCGGATAGCTGATGTTCCAGGTGGCCGACGATCTCAGTCATTGGCGTTTCCGGCGCTTTTGGATAATCAAATGCGCGGATCTCCCGCCCGCTGATATGCGCCAGCGTGCTTAAAAAAGCGCTGAATACCTCGGTAGAGTAATAAACGAGGCCGCCGCCATGCAGATAAAAAATCGGCTCAGCATTCAGCAATTTTTCGGGGATAAAGCGGCGCACATAGCCGGTCACCACTGTTTTCCCGCTCAGCGGTGCCGATACATTTGCTATCCAGCGCGCCGCACGCCGACGACCATAGTCGGATTCATGTTGCGGCCCCTTGCCAACAAACAGTCGCCGGGCAGCCAGCAGATTGGCAAAATCCCTTGCCAGCGGCACCGTATTCATACGCTCACCTCCGGAGTAAGAACAATCTGCAGTCCACGATGCGTGGCCTGCCAGAGTGAAAAACTGGCGGGATGGCTCTCACGTTGTGCATCAAACTTCAGCGTCCCCAACAGGGTTTTCGCAGGAAAATCAGGATACCGGCAGGCAACCTGCAAGGCCGCCATGGTTTCCCAAAAATAGCATCCCGGCGTTCCCCCCCAGCGCTGGCGCCAGGCGGCAAACAGTGTGGAAGCCTGTTCGCCGGTGGGTTGCGGGGCTATCGCCGCCACATAAATCTGTCGTGAAGCTAAGTCGATGCCGCTGGCCAGCAGTGCGGGCACCAGTTTTGCAGAAAACGCATCATCCGCCAGAATCAGACGGGCGCCTTCAGGGGAGCAATGTGCCCAGAGGAGCGCGCGCTCCAGCGCATAGCGAAAGCTACCGGCAAAAAAAGTCGTCGCCGCTTGTTGTGGGTGCTCTGCCGGTTTTATCGCGGCACTCAGCCGGTGCGCCACACTTTTACCGTGTACCGAACCATCGTGATCAATGGCCACGGCATCCGACTCCTGAGACGTCAGTAGCGGTAATAACCAGCAAACATAGTCTTCATCGTTATCACATAAACGCCAGGTTGTAGAATACGTGGTCAGGTGTTTCGCTGTTGCCGCCGGTAAAAACAGGGGCAAATTATGCTGCGCGTACAGCGGTGCCGCTGCTTCTGCGCAAGCCGAGGCAAAATGCCCGACAATGGCATCGGGTGACCAGGCCACTATCTGCCGGGCGGCTTCAGTGGCTCTCCGGGCATCGGCATTATCATCAAACAGTTTCAGCGTGACCTGTGGCGGCAGTAGAAATTCCCGGGCCAGCTCCATGGCACGCAGCCAGGTGATGGTGTGGACGGACTTGTTTTCGTCCATACAGGCAACGCAGGCCAGCCTGTTCATTGCAGATACTCGCAAATCTGTTGGCTGAACTGGCGCGCCGCATCAGGAATATATTTCGCCCCACGCCCTGAAAAACCACAGAACAGCGCCAGATGGCGTTCGGCTATCAGTCTGGTCTGCGGCAGGAAGTCAGCGGTGTAACCATCATAGCCGTCCCAGCCATGACTGAGCTGTAACGGGACGTCTGGCAGCATCTGCTGCGCTAACTGCAAATTGGCCGGGTGCACGCCACGGGTCTGCGGCAATGCTGCGGGCGCAGTTGCATCATGCTGTGGCGCACCGCCGGCAAAAACAAAGGAGGTTGATCCCGGGCGCATATAGCTGCCGCTGTATTCATCGATCAAACAGGTTTGCGGCGCCTGTGCGCCTGTGCTGTAGAGGGTACTCAGCGGGATTGAGCGACTGAACAGCGGGATTTCGGGGATCAGCGTACGACTGTGGGCGCCCGCTGCCACCACCGCCAGTCGGGCAGTTAATACCTGGTGCTCAGTATGAACACTGACTCCGTTGCTTTGCGATTCAACACGCTTCACCTGTACGCCTTCCAGCAGTTCCGTGCCCTGCTCCCGCGCCTGATGCGCCAGTAACTGACAGGCCAACCGGGGGTTAACGTATCCTCCCTGCGGTTCATGAAGAATGCCCGCCTGTGACGGGATATTCAGTCCCGGCATCACTCTTTGTGCCTGATGGCGGGAAATTAACGCAATGGGATACTCAGACGAAGAAAACGCCCGCAACAGCCCCTGCGCGCCCTGAATATGCTCCTCTCTGAGCAGGTAGATAATCCCACACTGACGGAAGATCCCCGGCCAGCGCTGATTCAGCCGCCGCCATTCACGCACGCCACCCACGTTATATTGCATCAGTGTGGGACTGGGATCGTACACCCGCACAATACCGCGCGAACAGGCGCTGGCACCACCACTACCGGGCTCGGCTGACTCCAACAGCAGAGTGCGCAGACCCGATTGACTGATATTTTCAGCCAGCGCACTGCCAGCAAGACCGGCACCGATAATAATGATATCCCAGTGGTTCGCCATTATTGCCCAGCCTTTTCTTCTTCCTGTGCCAGATAAGCGCGTGCTCCCGTCTGATTCCACCAGATGGTAAAGAAGTGGAAAGATTGGTCGCTGTTGTTACGCACATAGTGATGACTGCCGCGCGGGATAAAGATTTGGTCGCCCTGGGTAAACGGATACTCTTTACCCTCGATCACCACCAGAGCCTGGCCCTGGATACCGACAAAAAGCTCATCTTCATCATTCGGCTGGTTGATATGTGGCAGTGTTTCGGTGAGCGGGCGAACGATGCAATAACCAGAGCCGATTGGCGTATTCACATTTTCCCAGGGAAAGGTGCGAATGCCGTCCAGACCATATTCGTAATGCAGTGCCTGCTGAGAGAAAAATTTGATATTAGCCGGTGCGGCATTGTCAGGCTGGCTGTCGGCGCTGAACTTTGCCGCCAGTTCACAGAGATCGCCGATCGTTTTCAGCCCATCGATTTCACTGACAAAATTTTCCAGTTCAACCTGATAATCTGTCGCCAGTGCCAGCAACACATTAATGGTGGTCAGGGAATCAATCCCTAATGTGTACAACTCAGTCTCTTCTTGCAGTTGCACGTCCTGCGAAAACGTTACCGTTGCGCGGATAACCTTTTCTACACGCGTTAAATAAGCCTGATGACTCACGCATCACCTCGATTCATTGGAGTAAAACTGCCGCCCTGACGGCGGATGAAATAACGTGACCGTTGCTGACTTGCAGCATCAACCAGTTGATCTAACAATTTTTTTTCGTCAGTTTTGCCATTGGCGCTTAAATTGACTTCTTCTGCCCAGCCCCATAACGTTGGCAACATATAACGCGGTAATTCCGCTGCCAGCGAGGTCTCAATATTGACCAGTTCACCGCTTTCTTTGCCAGTAATGACCATGGCGATATGATCTTTGCCGTCCAGTTGCACTTTACGGATCGCCACGCGCTGAGCGCCACTGGCGGCCAGGCATTTCTGGCGAATCTCGCCGAGGTGAATACGACGGCCGGCAATTTTGACTTCATCATCGCG
Source organism: Enterobacterales bacterium (assembly GCA_015655145.1). Classification (GTDB taxonomy): domain Bacteria; phylum Pseudomonadota; class Gammaproteobacteria; order Enterobacterales; family Enterobacteriaceae; genus JAATFO01. The sequence goes on from JAATFO010000101.1 coordinate 52,414, forward strand.
GCGGCCCACGTATAAAATATTGCCGTCCGCCTGGTACAGGCAGATATCACCGGTGCGGTAATAACGCGTGCCCTGATGTTCGAAAATGACTTTTTCCGTTTCCTGTGGCTGTCCCAGATAGCCCTTCATCACCAGATCTCCACCAATGCACAGCTCACCGGCAATATCCGTACCCTTCTGAACGTGCTGATTTTCATCGAGCATCAGGCAGAAAACGTTCTGCAGAGGAACACCAATTGGCCAGCTTATTGTGCGCTGCTCATCCGGTTGTTCAATTTCATAACAACAGCACACAATGGTGGTCTCTGTCGGGCCATAGGCATTAATCAGGCGTACCGCTGGCAGATTCTGCTTCCATAAATTGATGATTTTAGGATCGCAAACTTCAGCCCCGGTCATCACCATTTCCAGCATCGGAAAATGCTCTGCCGTAATGTGTTTGCCATTTTCGGTAATCAGGGAGAGCAGTGTAGAAACGGCGATAAGATGGGTGATCTTTTCCCGAATGATGATACTGCGCATGATGGCACCGGCATGTACGCTGGCAAATTGCCAGACAAAAGCCCCCAGTGACAGCGGCAGTAACGTGTCTTCAATGGAAACATCAAAATGAAACGGCGACAGGCTGAATACGCGCGAATCAGGCGTAAATTGCAGCCATTGATTATGCGCGCCAAAATAGGTTTTCAGGCTGTTGGCGCTAATTTCAACCCCTTTGGGTTCACCCGTTGATCCTGAGGTAAAAATGATATAAGCCGTATCATCCGACGCATGTTGATATACGGGTAATATTCCTTCCGCGGGTACAGACCGCCGGCACACCGCGAGTAGCGCTTCGCCACTTAACCAAATCCCCGAGTTATCCAACGGAGGGTGGGAAATAGCCAGCACGACTGGCGCATCCAGTCGGGCAAGCAGTTTGCGGATACGTGCTTGTGGCAACTGGCCGTCAAGGGGAACATAGACCGCGCCCAGCTTCCAGCCGGCCACCGCTATCACGGGCATAATGGCGCATTTTTCCGCCAGTACAGGGATGCAGGCCCCCGGTTTCACCCCATTCTGCGACAGCCATAGCGCCAGACTGGTCGCCATATCATCCAACTGTGCAAAGGTATAACTTTGTTTACCATCGTTGATAGCCAGCTTTTGCGGGTTACGTGATCTGCCGAACGCAAATAATTCGCCCAGTGGGTAGTCGCTAGTTTGCCCGGCATCGGATTTATAGGCCCAACGAGGTAATATTGTCATCGTGATATCCTGTCTGTTTATTTTTTCGGCAAAAAACCATCACCACGGCATTATGCCTGTCACAGGCGATTCCTCTGGCGCAGCGTAAAGCGGATCTTGTTGAGGCTGGTCGCACCAAGATGCTGATAAAAACCAATACCGAGCTGGTTATCCGGCGGCGTCTGCCACTGAATTTCCGCGCACTGCTGCTGTTCAGCAAAATCAATTAAGGTGTTCATTAACTGCCGCCCGATACCCTGCCCGCGTAAATCTGCGGTTAAATACAGGCAATCCATATAGACAAACGGTGCCGCAGACCACGTGGAGTAATCAATGGTGGCGGATAAATAACCGTGCAGATCATCGTTATCACCAGCCACTACCCAGATAAACAATCGGGCGGGCTGGCTGAACAGCACCGTCTGTAAGCGCTGATGCTGGCCGTTATCGCGGTAGCTTAACTTCTCGTATTCGGCATGTTCAGCACACAAGACAACCAGCCGGGCAAGATCGTCAGGTTTGACTGGTCGAATATTTAAACCCATCCGCTGTACCCCTGTTGCAAATAACGTTGGACATTCGCATCCTCAAGTTTTTCTGTGGTCATCACCTGCGCTATCCAATAGCTACGCTCATAGAACATCACGGCCAGCTCCCAGACGCAGGCAATGATTTTTGTGCTGTCTAAGGGCTGTAAGCGGTTTTCATTGTCGAGAGTAAATACCCGGTGGCGCAGCATATTGGCATCGCACCAGGTGCTGATCAGCAAATAGTGACCGTCATCAGCGGCGTGAATAATGGCAAAGCCAATATGATGTTCTCCGGGAAAATCCGCTTCATCCAGCCCCTGCGTCAGCCACTGACGCTGAAGTTCAGCGTCAGGAACCGGCGCCGCCGCCTGCTTTTCGCTGGTGAGGTAATACATTTTTATCTGCGCCTGCCCGATGGCTTGCGTGCCGAGAAAACTCACCGCGCGTTTCTGATAATTAAGCGGGTTCATGGAGTACCCTCGCAGACTGCACGCCGGAGGCGGGTGCAGAGAGGATCGTGCCTGAGAAGTCAGGGCACAAAGGCTGAACCAGTTCGGCCATGATCTGCCAGGCTTCAGGCGCAACAGACAGTACATCATCCGACTGAATAAACCCGGAAAAATCCAGCACGGCCCGCGCCATACCCGCAATCGAAAATGCCTCAAGAGAGGACGCCTGCTGCCAGTTCAGGCAGGCCGGGTGGCTGCGTAAACGCTGCAGTTGTTCGGTGGCGAGGGTGATGCCGGAATCGGTGACCTGTTCAGCCTGTTTGACCAAAGGCAGGAAGATGTGGTGATACCAGTGCTGAAACTGTTCACGGCTGAAGTTACTGACTGCGAATTCAGGTGCGGTTAACGCACTGAACAGGCGGATGGCGTCAGAGGGATATTGCCCGGTCAGATCTTTGATCCAGACAGCGTGCCCGCGGCTGGTGGAAAAATCTTCACCATCCAGTTTAAGAAAGCGATTAGTAATAAAAGTACCCGGACGAGGCCCGGTTTGATCGGCCAGCAACAAGCTACTGTAGCCAACAGCATGGCTGTAGGAACAATCAAAACCCAGCAAATGAACCAACTCAGTATCGGGTGCCCACCACGCGGCAAACTCACCACGTTCAGGATGCGCGGCCAGATAGCTCTCAACGCAGCTTCTGTAACCAGACAGCCCCATAAACCAGGTATGCAGTGGATAATTATCCAGTGCGGCAATCGGTACACCGGCATCACCCGGGCGGGTCAACGGCCACTGTTCATTCTCGTTGCTCAACACCTCGTCAAGATAATCTTTCAGACAGGGGCGCAGCGGACGCTGCTGTAAAGCGGCTTTGACCGCCGGATAATTCTGACCGATCTTCCAGATATGTTGTTTTACCTGCACCGGTTGCATCGCACCCTGGCAGGACATACAGGTCATTGCGGTAATTTTTTCAATATCAGGCACGCGGGCGCAGTGTTCACACTGGCTGGTGTCTGACGAGGTTCCACACCAGTTACACTGGGTTCTGCCAAAGCCTTCGTAACCATACAGATTGCAGGCGGCACAGTAAAAAGTCTTATACGCCTTAAGTTCGATCTGCCCGGCGATCAGCCCCGCATAATGTTCGCCTGAATGCTGATAAGCCGGCGTATCGGCAGCCTGCATAAAGGTATCAAAACGGATATTAACCAGTTCCAGAGACAACTGCATTGCCTGACGCATCAGGCGGGCATACGCAAAAGGCTTTCTGCGTAATGTCTGGGTTTTTCGGGGTAAATAACTTTGATAATCATCGCTATAGGTCACAAACAGCACATCATGTCCCAGCTGTTTGAGTCGCCGTTGCATCACATCAGCAGCCAGGAAAGGCCCGGAAAGGTGTCCGAGATGGAGATCACCATTTGGCGTTGGCGGGGTTGCTGTAACGATAAACTTTGCCATGCTTATTATTTCCCGTGAAAACATAAGAAAAAATTAACCATGTGAGAGGTTTGAATTCAAATGAGAATTTTTCATAACTCCATAATAAACTCATAATTAATTGATTTTAATACTTTTCTAAAAAAAGCATAAACGAGCACTTATACCCCACGGTACAACAAAAGCAATGGAATACGCTATATATAGAATGTTCAGGCTTATTTAATTCTGGTTTTTATGACTTTTTTAAATTAAATAATACTTAATAGTTAAGGGGGTTTATTGTTATCTGATGTTTTCCCGGATATGGCGAGATGAGATGAACAGGCGAGAACCGCCGCCTTACTCAGCAAGTGAACGCGCAAAGCGTGATTCCCGCGTGGTATAAAAGAGTAAAAATACTTAACTAAAAGGCGATACCGACAGAATAAAGCCACTGAAATTAAGTAAATTTCGTGCGAATAGTACAATAAATCACACGATTTCTTCGGATAAAGGTCAACAGCTGTTTGACCCGACAATACAACGTCTGACGGTCACATGCTCAACATCGCTTTCTGGCCTTTGATATTGATGCCCGAAGCCAGGCATACAGATTTGCTGAACACGCGGCTGGCCTGCCGCACTGTCAGAGCGATACGGTCAGGATAAACAAGGGGATACCGTACATTCCGAGGCCGTGTTTCGCCATTCGGTGACCGGTTCCATCACGGCATCAGTGACCGTTGAGATCAGTGCCGGCGACACATCCGCGCCATACAGCCCTTTAACCGCGGCGGCGATCTCACGGGTGGTGGCAGTCTTGGGGGACGGGTATTAGCCCCGAATTTTGGCTGATTTTTCTCATAGCCGAGATGATGGGTCATTTCAGCATTAAGGGCGGCTTCGATGCTGATTTTTTTTAGTCAAGGGGTTCTACGCCGGAACTGCCGAAATTTCCGGCACGAGGTTTTTAGTGATCTTTCGGCACTTCAATGACGCCATCTGCAATGCCTTGTGCCAGTCTTTCCAGCCATTTTGCAAAGCGAAAATATCCAGGGTATTGCAGGCAAATGTAGTCCATCTGGACTTTTGAAGCGCTGTCCATTACCCGCTTAAAAGCATCCATATAGTCATAACAGCCCTGTAATAACTGAGCATCGCCATTTTCTGTCAGAGGAAACCGGCAGGCATAATCATGAACTATTTTCGCCAGCTGTCGCTGTTCTGCGGTTAAGTCGAGCATTTTACCTCCTCGTTAGCGTCAGAGGAGGCATTTGCCCCCTCTGATACCCTTCGTCATCATGCACAACAACGGTCGTTCCATGAATCACGATAGATAATATTACCTTCCGTATACTTCCAGGTAATTGCTTCATAACGCAATTCAAGCGTTTCAAGGTGAGTACTACTCATACCGTTAGGTGACAGGTATGGCGCAACCGTTGTGAACTTGACGTTTTCCAGAATGATATTGAAATACTCGGCCTCGATACCCGATTCCAGAATACGGTACATCTTGATTGTCGCTTTCTTCATGGTCCGGCCTTCGCAGACAGCGCGATACAGAAGTGGTGTTGTCTGATCAAATTCTTTCACTATCGTGATAGGACGGTGTACGCGCGTACCTGTAAGTTTTCCCCAGCTCGGGTAACCGGAATAGTGACACCGTGAGAGAATGATTTTAACTCGATAGAGCCCAGGCGAAGTGGCATCATGCAGCCACCGACTACCGGGGAGCCATTCTCATCTTCAAGCCATAAATGTGCGGGAGTAGACATGTAATTTCCTTATCTGTGTGTATTAAATATTGGGGTGTTCAGCATTTCACCATTTCACATAACGACCAAAAATAATCATTACGGCTATGAAGAAAACACCGATTGGCCAGACTGGACTACCGGGGAAGAAATGGGCCTGAACCAGGGCAAAAACGATTGTTAGCACGGTTGGGCCGTAGACCGAAAAGAAGAAGCGTCCCTGCCACCGAAAGAAACGTTTGATATACGTCATCATGGCTATTGGATCATCCTGCTGATGATGTCCACAATGTCGTTATTTGATGCCCATTGCGCTTCGATAGCGCCCGCTTTTTGGAACACTGGCTCAATGAGGAAGTAGAGCATTTCCAGTCCCTGAACATAAAGAGCAGAATAATAGGCAGGGAATTGAATATGCAGACGATGAGCACTGTCCGCAGCTTTCTGCACTACTCCATAAATACCAACAGCGGCAATACCACGGGAGGCCCAAGTACCGGCAAGAGCACTTATTTCAAGGCTGAGGTTTAACCCAATACGAACGCTGCTGGCAACTGCTAACGTAAATCCGGCACTGGTGAGAGAACTGGCGGCTATATGGACATTTACGGCCATGAGGCACTGCTTGATGTATTCTAATTGCTCAGATGTTTTGTATTTGAAAATTTCTTCAAAGTAGATCCGAAGCATCTCATAGACCACATCACCGTGGCGTATTACTTTATAAACGGCATCCCTGAAGCGCAGATCTTCCGTCTTTTGCTGTTGGCAAACATCGTTATATTCATCGGTAAAACAGGACGTGTAATAAAGCAGGCGGGTAGCGCCCTTTCCTAATGTTTCAACTTGATTTGTGACCTGTTGACCGACTGCTGAAACGGCATGGTCGAGTTTTAATGCGAGGATCTTATTGGCCTGCAAATAACTGATAACGTCATTGCTGTAGTACATAATCGCTCCATGCTCATTTTCATTAAATCCAGTTTTCGATTATTTTCCACGGGAAAGCGTCCGATAGACCGTGGGCCGCGAAACGGAAAATAACCCAGCCAAATCACTGATTGAATACTCGCCGCTTCCGTGCATCCTGCAAAGCTCTTTTTGCTGTTTATCAGACAACTTTGGTTGTTTCCCCCGCAGTTTCCCTTTTGCCCGTGCGATGGACATCCCTTCGCGGGTACGCAGCCGTATCAGGTCACCTTCAAACTCGGCAAATGTCGCCAGCACATTGAAGAACATCTTACCCATCGGATCC
>JAATFO010000065.1 GCA_015655145.1 Enterobacterales bacterium
ATAATAGCTCCCCCCGTTTTGCTCGTTCGCGCGCACCTTCGACATGATCAAGCATCCATTTCACTTTGGTGCCGGAGAAGTAAGGATTGATGACCAGACCCGTCGTGTGTTGAATGTACGCTTCCAGCCCTGCTTTTTTCAGTTTTTCACACTCGTCAGCGGTACGTGGATCTTGCCAGACAATCGCATTATAAATGGGTTTCCCGGTAGCTTTATCCCAGATGATGGCCGTTTCACGCTGATTGGTGATCCCGATAGCGGCAATTTGGTCGGAACGGATATCCGCATGGGCTAATACTTCAACCAGCGTGGAGCTCTGAGAGGCCCAAATATCCATGGGATCATGCTCAACCCAACCGGCTTTCGGGTATATTTGTTGAACTTCACGTTGTGATACCGCCACAATATTCGCATCATGGTCAAGTATTACGGCGCGCGAGCTGGTGGTGCCCTGATCAAGCGCGACAATGTATTTTTTATCTGTAGTCATCATGTTATTCCTGAGGGTTTAGAGGGGGAGCTCGATTACGCTTTTGTCTGTTCCCCGTGCGTGACCTGTTTTTCTGCATTTTCGCTCTCATCGGCGCAGGTGTCGCATGGCAAGTGACGACCAATTAAGGCCCGATATCCGCAAGCGCCCAGACTGGCGCCGATCAGTGGCCCGAAGATGGGGACAAGGAAATAGGGGATCTCGCGGCCTCCGGTCAGAGCGATGTTGCCCCAGCCCGCCAGCCATGCAAACAACTTCGGACCAAAATCACGTGCCGGGTTGAGGGCGAATCCAGTCAGGGGCCCCATCGAGGCGCCAATGACCGCAATCAACAGCCCGATGAGTAAGGGGGCCAGCGGACCGCGCGGAATACCGTTGCCATCATCGGTCAGAGCCATGATCAAGGCCATTAGTACCGCGGTAATCACGGTTTCAACCATGAACGCTTGTACTACATTGATATGTGGATTGGGATAGGTTGAAAAAATGCCTGCCAAATCGAGGCTCTCGGTGGTACCCCGAACGATGTGATGTGACTGTTCGATATCAATAAACAGAGAGTAGTAAAGGCTGTACACCAACGCCGCGGCACAGAAGGCGCCAGCTGTCTGGGCGAGGATGTAGGGGAGCACCTTTCGCCCGGAGAAACAGGCAAAAAGCCACAACGCGACGGTGACGGCAGGGTTAAGGTGAGCGCCGGAAATGGCGGCGCTCATGTAAATGGCCATCGAGACGCCAAGTCCCCAGATAATGCTAATTTCCCATTGACCAAAACTGGCGCCAGCCAGCTTCAGCGCCGCGACACAGCCAGCGCCAAAGAAAATGATCAAACCGGTTCCCAGAAACTCGGCGATGCACTGACCTTTAAGCGTGTTGGTAGTATGGCTCATAATAACTTTCCTGATGGCGATGTTAAGTACATGGCGGCAGTGATTCGGATTCCATTGAATCACTCAAATAAAATGCAATGCTGTAGTAAATTTATCTTCAATGAGCGAAAACGAGAAATATCGCACTAAATAATTGTGTTCTCTGTCAAATAATGATTGTTTTCGCCAGTTTTTCTTTCTTAAAAAACCACGGATAGCGGGGGTGCAGACCTGTTGATGACATGGTCTTTAGAGGGAAAAGGGGGCATTGCTCACTTAAGCATAAGCTGAAAAGCATGACAGACTGAGTGATACGGTTGATCGTTGCTGGACTTGGGCTGTGAGGCTACTTACAATCAGGGCATCGTTGTTATCCGTAGCATTTATGATGTGTGTTGTCTGCGGTTAGCACCATCAACGCCTGGCAATTACCATTAGGAGAGGTTATACCATGTCATTTGAAGTGTTTGAGAAACTGGAAGCAAAAGTACAGCAGGCGATTGATACCATCACGCTGTTACAGATGGAGATCGACGAGCTTAAAGAACAAAATAACACCCTAAAGCAAGAAGCTCATCAGGTGTCAGGTAATAGTGAAGCACTGGTGCGTGAAAACCAACAGCTTAAAGAAGAGCAACATGTCTGGCAGGAGCGTTTACGCGCACTGCTCGGGAAAATGGAAGAAGTCTGAGCCCCTTATTCTGTGCAGAAACAAAACGGGCGCCAGCGCACCCGTTTTGTTTGTCTGTGGCAATTACTCGATGTCGAGCGGGTCTTCGGAAAGAATGATGCCGGTATTGTCGGCGTAGAGATGGTCTCCCGAAAAGAAGGTGACGCCACCAAAATTGACGCGAATATCGCTTTCGCCAATCCCTTCGCCTGCGGCGCCCACCGGGATCGCGGCAATGGCCTGGATACCGATATCCAAATCTTCCAGCTCGTCGACCTGACGGACAGATCCATAGACCACAATACCTTCCCATTCATTTTGCACAGCCAGACGTGCCAGGGCGGCATCAATCAGCGCCCGTCGTACTGAACCGCCGCCATCAATCAATAGTACGCGACCGCGCCCATTTTCATCCAGCAGATCGTATAACAGGCCGTTGTCCTCGAAACATTTCACCGTGATGATCTGTCCCCCAAAAGAGGTGCGACCACCAAAGTTCGAAAAGAGCGGTTCCACAACATTCACTTCTTCGTGATAGATGTCGCAGAGTTCAGAGGTATCATATTTCATCGGAGTTTCGTCTGTTTGCCACAGGAGCCATAAGTATATCGCTTAATGTCAGATGTTGGCAAAATCATCGATTGTTAAAATTGCGTTGGGTCAACGTTCGCTATCATTAACTCAACACCATACCGATCGCAAACAATACATTGGTGAGTAATGCCGCTTTAACGGTTTTTTCCAGCATCGGTCGCATTGCCAGTGGGCTGGTTTCACGCATTACATAGCGCATGTGCTTATACAACAGAGGCGTTGCCAGCAGAAATAAGCCGCAGCCAAGTCCCCGGTGGCTCAATAATGCAAAAAGCGCAAAACAAACCAGGGCTCCCACGGTCAGCACGATATGATAGCGGCGCGCGTTAATGGCTCCCAGACGTACCGCCAGCGTATATTTGCCATTCAGACGATCAGTCTCAATGTCGCGCATATTATTGACGTTAAGCACCGTTGCCGCCAACAGACCACACGCAGTTGCCGGAAGCAGGGTGAGTAGGGTGAAACTGTGAGTTTGTAAATAGAGACTGCCAATAACACCCAGCCAACCAAAGAAAATAAGTACAGAAATATCGCCTAATCCGAGATAACCATAAGGCTTTTTCCCCACGGTATAAGCGATAGCGGCGACGATCGCCAGGGCGCCGAGTAGCAGAAAACCCAGGATGTCGCTGACGGTTTCGCAGGCAAGTACGATGAGTGCGATGCCGGAAAAAATGGTGGCGATAATGGTGATCACCAGTGCTGAGCGCATTTGTTTCAGGGTAATCACGCCTTTTTGCATGCCACGGAGCGGCCCGATACGCGCCGCAGTATCACTGCCTTTTATCGCATCGCCGTAGTCATTGGCCAAATTGGACAAGATCTGTAGTAGGCCAGTTGTCAACAGGGTCAGTAACGCGATGTTAAGTGTAAAATGGCCTTGTCCGTAGGCCAGCGCTGAACCATTGATGATGGAGGCGAAAGCCAGCGGCAAAGTACGTAAACGCAGACTTTCCAGCCAGGCTCGCGAGGGAGTGATACTTGCTGCCAGTTGAATGTTTTCCATAATTGCCACCGCAGATGTTGCAGAGTGAAAAGGTTGAAAGCCGTAGAAGAGTTTACGCTAATCAAAATGATGAAGGTTTAATCTCTGTCAATTTGGGGGACAATAGTGACGCCACAGTAGATTGATCTGTGTTCAGTATACGTGAGGTAATAAATAAAGAAAGGAGGCGGTTGCCTCCTTTATGCGTCGGTTTATTGGCTACAGAATGAAACGACTGAGGTCTTCGTTTGCCACTAATTCATCCAGATGCTGGCTCACATATTCAGCGTCAATAGTGATGGATTCGCCATGACGATCACTGGCGTCATAGGAAATATCTTCCACCAGGCGCTCAAGAACGGTGTGCAGACGACGTGCGCCGATATTTTCGGTTGATTCGTTAACCTGCCATGCGGCTTCCGCAATGCGGCGGATGCTGTCGTCAGTGAAGTCGATATTGACGCCTTCCGTTGCCATCAGTGCTTTGTACTGTACGGTGATGGATGCGTTCGGCTCGGTCAGTATCCGCTGAAAGTCATTTACGGTAAGTGCTTGCAGTTCGACACGAATGGGTAGGCGACCTTGCAGTTCCGGGATCAGATCCGACGGGCTGGCGACCTGAAATGCACCCGACGCGATAAACAGAATATGATCTGTTTTCACCATTCCGTGCTTAGTTGAAACGGTGCAGCCCTCCACTAAGGGGAGCAGGTCACGTTGTACGCCTTCACGTGAGACATCCGGGCCGGAGGATTGACCTCGCTTACAGATCTTATCAATCTCATCGATAAACACGATACCGTGTTGTTCAACGGCGTCAATGGCCTCCTGTTTCAACTCTTCCTGATTGACCAGTTTGGCGGCTTCTTCTTCAATCAGCAGCTTCATCGCATCCTTGATTTTTAGCTTCCGTGGTTTTTGCCAAGCTCGACACTCATGCGAGAGCTGCCGCCCGGAAGGTGCTCGAGAAGCCGGTCATGGGCTGGTACGCAAGCGCGATGGAGTCTTCCCCGGCCACGGCGTATCAGCATCTCCTCGACTACTACCACGCGTGCGCGCTCAGCGTGGACAGCGAGCTCTGCAAGGTGGCTGAACGCTGCACCACTCTAGGAGAGCGCGCGAAAACAGCCACGGCCGAAGTATCAAGTGTTCCTGACTACCTTCGTGAAATAGGACGACGGACGGTGGCCGAAGGACTTGGGTCAATTGGCGAGAGGAACGGGGAGCTGTCCCTGTCAGCGCTGTTCAAGCGCACCTGTGTCAAGCAATACTATGGTCACTACTGGATGACAGTATCATCGTGGCCTCATGAAGAGGAGAGCTATTGCCACAACCTCGTGAACACCATGCTGGAAACCGGATCCACACTCGAAACCTCTGTTTCCGAGGCCATAGCTCAAGTGAGTGCGGCACTGAACACTGACCCTTCGTGTAGAGAGACTCTGACTTCAGATCTCCCTTGCAGGTACAACTCAACGTCGCGAAATCGGCGTGAGATACATAGAGACTCCCTGTGAGCGATGGGCACTTGGCTGGGCCCGCCTTCCTTTGCGCTCCCATCATCCTCGGTCTCGCAGATACGATCGCATCAGATGTACTCGTACAGTACTTTGTTCAGACTCTTCACGATGTCAGGGTAAGTAGTACAGCGGAGCCAGATGGAAACCGAGCTTCACGTCCTTGCGAGGATGTGCTAGCACTCGAATAGCAAACAGATACATAGCTATAGCGGCGTGTTTCCCACTTCGTCTAGGATTGTATCATGAAATAATCATACATGCACATCGTTCATGACACATAAAAC
>JAATFO010000070.1 GCA_015655145.1 Enterobacterales bacterium
CAACTGCGTCTACCGATTTCGCCACTTCGGCACTGAAGAGCATGCGGAAAACGAGGTGGATTATACCGTTACCCACATCTTGCGCAACCTTAATCCACATATTGACCATCTGAGTGCTGAAAAAATCGGCTCTGATGCAGAGAAAACAACAATTCCCCCACCGATATACCTCATCCCAGACTATTCCCAAATTCAGCGCACATGCTGCAGTATTAGCCTTGTCGCTGGAACTAACTACGGAAATCACAGTCCGAAACTGTCGAATATCAGGTACATCGCGGGTTATGTACCGCAGAAAACACAGAGGTTACAGATAATGCAAAAAACAACTCAACGACTTATTCTCGTCGTGGGGATGGCGTCCGCACTGGTTGCCGGCTCTGCCACTGCAGCAAGCTGGCAAGATCAGTTAGGTAGTGCGGCATCAAAACTGAGCGCACAGAGTTCAGGCGCTGCCAGTAGCTCATCGCAAGGAGGGTTATCAATCTCCTCTCTCACCGGGTTGCTGAATGGCAGTGATAAGGTCGTGAGCGCGAACAATATGACCAATGCCGCGGGCATTCTGGAATATTGCGTACAGAACAACATTGTGGATAACGGCGCCAGTTCGGTTAAAGACCAGGTTCTGAGCAAGCTCGGTTTAAACAGTAGCGCCGGGGCAGCACAACAGACAGATTATAAACAAGGTTTATCCGGATTATTGAATACCGGAGAAGGCCAGCAACTGAACCTGAAAAGCCTGAGCAGTACTCCCTTGGGTGAAAAAGTAAAAACTAAAGCCTGTGATGTGGTGTTGAAACAAGGGAAAGCCTTTATTTCCTGATCAAAAGTACCCGATGGCGCATTTAACCATTGGTAACAAAACCGTGATATCTCACGGATCCCCTCTCCCACCCGCGGAGAGGGAGCAGAACGCCGTATTTTCCTGCACAGTCAAAGTGCGAAATAAACCACAGGTTGCTATTCTTAAAACAAAATTATTAAATCCTGTTAACTGCAGGGCGATACTGGATCGCACTGACGCTCAACCTGTAATTTGCCGCTAGACGACAATGGACCGCAAACTATGACTGCTCCACTACTTATCGCCCAAAACCACGAAAAACAACTTCACATCCTGCCCGGCATGGCCAACCGCCATGGCCTGATTACGGGCGCCACAGGCACCGGGAAAACCGTCACCTTACAAAAACTGGCGGAATCGTTTTCCACCATCGGCGTACCGGTGTTTATGGCCGATGTGAAAGGCGATTTAACCGGTATCGCCAAAGAAGGGGTCAGTTCAGAGAAACTATTAGCCCGTCTGGCCAGTATTGGCGTAACTGACTGGGCCCCGCAAAATAATCCGACGGTACTGTGGGATATCTTTGGTGAAAAGGGTCACCCGGTGCGCGCCACCGTATCAGATTTAGGTCCGTTGTTGTTGTCACGCTTACTGAACCTGAATGAGGTACAGGCGGGCGTGTTACAGATTATTTTCCGCATTGCCGATGATCAGGGCTTACTACTACTCGATTTCAAAGATCTCCGCACCATGACCCAGTATATTGGCGACAATGCCAAATCCTTCCAGACACAGTACGGTAATATTAACAGTGCCTCGGTTGGGGCGATTCAACGCGGCTTACTGGCGCTGGAACAAGAAGGTGCGGAATATTTCTTTGGTGAGCCAATGCTGGACATCAAAGACTGGATGCGTACTGATGAGCAAGGCCGCGGTGTCATCAACATTCTGTCGGCAGAAAAGCTCTATCAAATGCCGAAACTCTACGCCACCAGTTTATTATGGCTGCTGTCTGAACTTTATGAACAACTGCCGGAAGCCGGTGACCTTGAGAAGCCAAAGTTGGTGTTCTTTTTCGATGAAGCTCACCTGCTGTTTAATGATGCCCCCACGGTGCTGCTGGATAAGATCGAACAGGTGATCCGTTTGATTCGTTCCAAAGGTGTTGGCGTCTATTTTGTTTCACAGAATCCGGCGGATATTCCCGATTCGGTGCTCGGCCAACTGGGTAACCGGATACAGCATGCATTGCGTGCCTTTACGCCTAAAGATCAGAAAGCGGTAAAAACCGCGGCGCAAACCATGCGCGCTAATCCGGCATTTGATACCGTTAGCGCTATTCAGGAACTGGGTACTGGCGAAGCGCTAATCTCCTTTCTGGATGAGAAAGGCAGCCCCACCATAGTCGAACGGGCAATGGTGATTGCGCCGGGATCACGGATGGGCGCCATTACCGACGATGAACGCAATGGTCTGATCAATCATTCGCCACTATCGGGCAAATATGATGAAGCGGTCGATCGCGAATCCGCCTATGAAATGCTGCAAAAAGGACACCAGCCCGCTACGGCAAAAGAAAACACATCGTCAACGGCCGGTCCAACGGGTGCGGTGGATAACAGTATTCTCAGCGGTCTGAAAGATATTTTGTTTGGTAGTACGGGCCCCCGTGGTGGCAAACGCGATGGCGTGGTACAAACCATGGCGAAATCAGCCACACAGCAACTCACCCGGCAAATTATTCGTGGTGTGTTGGGCAATATTCTTGGCGGCAGAAAACGTTAAGCCAAATGAATGGATAAAAAAGCCGAATTGCGGCGCATTAAATCAATCGCCCTGTTGCTGCTCGGTGTAGCAACAGGCACTTTTATCACTACTCTGTTTCTGCCTCCGGGCTTCTGGGTCAATGGGGTCAAGGCCATTGCTGAGGCGGCGATGGTTGGCGCACTGGCTGACTGGTTCGCCGTGGTGGCGTTGTTTCGTCGAGTGCCATTGCCGTTTATTGCGCCCCATACGGCCATCATCCCGCGTAACAAAGATCGCATTGGTGATAACCTCGGACGCTTTGTCCAAGAAAAATTTCTTGATACTCCCTCGTTATTAGCATTGATCCGTCAGCACGATCCCGCGCAAATCATCGCCCGCTGGCTGAGCGCGCCGCAGAATGCCCGACTGATCGGGCAACATCTGTTGCAGATGATGCGCGGCTTTCTCGATTTGGTCGATGATGCGCAGATCCAGCGTCTTATCCGCCGTGCCGTGCATAAAGCGCTCGATAAACTCGATTTAGCGCAATCCAGTGGCATGTTGTTGGAAAGCCTGACGAAAAATAACCGCCATCAGGATTTGCTCGCAGCCGGTGTTGAACAGTTATTGCGGCTGATTAATAAACCCGGCACCCGCACCTTTATCGCTATGCAGATCGTGCACTGGCTGAAGCGTGAGCATCCGATCTCCGCCAAAATATTACCGGCCGAATGGCTCGGTGAGCACAGCGCGGACATGGTCTCACATGCGCTGAACGCTTTACTTGATGAAGTGGGACGAGATAGTGGTCATGCGTTGCGTTTAAGCTTTAATCGCGTGGTGGAACGACTGATTGAGCGGCTAAAAAACGATCCGCAAATGGCGGCTCGCGCAGAGGTGATCAAAACCTATCTGAAAGAAGATGAAACATTGAACAGTTACATTAACCAACTCTGGCAGGACCTGCGCAACGGGTTAAAAAGCGATCTCAGCTGCGAACAGTCCGTCATGCAGAATAACCTGACCTCGGCGGGGTTGTGGCTGGGAGAAACATTACTGAATGATGGCGCGCTACGCACCTCGCTGAACCAACATATGGAAGCGGCCGCCAGCACACTCGCCCCTGATTTTGCCGCCTTTTTAACCCGCCACATCAGTGATACGGTAAAAGGCTGGGATGCGAGCGATTTATCCCGCCAGATTGAAGCCAATATCGGCAAAGATCTGCAATTTATCCGCATCAATGGCACACTGGTTGGCGGCTCGCTGGGTTTACTGTTGTATTTATTGTCGCAGTTACCCGCGTTGATCCCTTTTTAACCGCCTACTGGTGCATGCCACCGTAACTAACGGCGACGGAACAGCAAATAGACGCTGATCAAAAAGAAGGCGCCGCTGGGTAATACCGCACCCAGTATCGGTTGCAGACCATACACCAGGCTTAGCGGGCCGAATATCTGATCCAGCACGTAGAACAGAAAACCAAAGCTGATACCGGTGACCATGCGCACCCCCATCGATACGCTACGCAGCGGTCCAAAAATGAATGACAACGCCATCAGCATCATGACAGCCACCGAAAACGGCTGGAAGATTTTACTCCACATATTGAGCTGATAGCGTCCGGCATCCTGACCGCTCTGATGCAAATAATTGGCGTAGTTGTATAAACCCCGGATGGATAATGCCTCGGGATCCAGTGCCACTACGCCCAACTTGTCAGGTGTCAGATTGGTTTTCCATTCGCCGGACAACGTTTGTTTTCCGCTGATTTGTTTCGCATCATTCAGATCTGATTCATCCACCTGCGCCAGCTTCCAGGCCTTGCTGTTTTTATCCCAGGTCGCCGTGGCGGCATAACGTACGCTCAGCAAACGCCGCTGATCGTTGAAATTATAAATACTGATGCCCGACAATTGATTATCACCGTTAATCCGCGTGATATAAATAAAACTGTTGCCATCTTTCGCCCACAGGCCATTTTGCGTTGAGACGAGTGATCCGCCCAACATTTGTTGCGCCCGATAGTTACGCGCCATTTGCTCGCCCTGGGGAGCGGCAAATTCGCCAATAGCCATGGTCAACAGCACCAACGGAATCGCGGTTTTCATTACTGAGAGGGCGATTTGCCAACGGGTAAAGCCCGAGGCCTGCATAACGACTAACTCACTGCGTTGCGCCAGCGTGCCAAGGCCCAGCAATGCGCCCAGTAGCGCCGCCATCGGGAAAAAGATTTCAATATCCTTCGGCACGCTCAATAACGTGTAGTAACCCGCATCCAGCGCGGTATAGGCGCCCTGTCCAGTTTTACGCAGTTGATCGACAAATTTGATGATGCCGGAAAGCGACACCAGCATGAACAGCGTCAGCATGATGGTGTTTAAAATGGTTTTACCGATGTAGCGATCAAGTACGCCAAACATTATGCAGAGCCTCCACGCGTCAAACGAGCGCGGAACCGCCGCATCGGGACGGTATCCCACACATTCAGTACGATTGCCAGCACCAGATAACCGAGGTTAACCAGCCACATCCATAACGTCGCATCCAGCCGCCCTTTCGCGCCGTTCGATTTCAGCGAACTTTGCAACAGGAAGAAGATCAGATAGAGCAACATCGCCGGCAACATTGACAACACGCGCCCCTGACGCGGATTCACCACGCTGAGCGGCACCACAATCAATGCCATGACCAGCACAGAAAACACCAGCGTCAGCCGCCAGTTCAGCTCACTGCGAAATTGCGATGAATCATTGGTCAACAGATTGGTGAAGTCCGACTGTTCGGCATCGTTGGGATCGAGCGTCGCCGGTTTATAGCCAATAATCGCCTGGTAATTAATGAAATCGGTAATCCGAAAATCACGCAACAGCGCCGTGCCTTCGAAACGCGTGCCTTTATCCAGCGTAACCACCTGGGAACCATCTTTACGCTGCGTCATATGGCCGCTGTCTGCCAGCACCACGGAGGGACGGGCATTGCCTTTCGGGCGCAGTTGCGCCAGAAAGACATGACCAAACTGATTGCCTTTGACATTCTCAATAAACAGCACTGAGTTACCGTCGCTGGATTGCTGAAACTGTCCGGCAGCCAATGCCGCCGCGCCAGGATTGGCTTTCGCATTTTGCGTCACCTCGCTCTGATAGCGCGATGACCACGGTCCCAGCCATACCACATTCACGGTGGCAACCATGGCGGTGAGCAGCATCAGAATCATCGCCGCCTTCACTAACACCGCCTGGCTCAGGCCGCACGCCTGCATCACCGTAATTTCACTTTCGGTGTAGAGCCGGCCAAGGGTCATTAAAATGGCCAGAAACAAACTGAGTGGCAGGATCAGTTGCGCCATTTCCGGTACACCCAGCCCTAACAGGGTCAGAACCAAATTTGTCGGAATTTCGCCATCTACCGCAGCACCCAGAATCCTGACCAACTTTTGACAAAAAAAGATCAACAGCAGGATAAAGAGTATCGCCAGCTGGCTTTTGAGCGTTTCCCGAACCAAATATCTAATGATGATCACGCTTAATACGCCTGTGAAAACTTGTCTTTTTGCAGGAAAATCGATAGTTTCAACGCTTATCCGCCATTTTTTCTCATAAATGGCCGTCGTCATAGCGAGTATTGTATGACATAAGTGTTTAGGTGACGCGAAAAAAACATCTCTTTGTCACCGAAACTCACTCTGACGTCCGTTGACTAAACGTCGTTACACAACGGGCTCATCTGTCATGGAAGTGCTACATTCTAGCCGCAGCTGAGGCCGTTGTCTTTAAGATTCAGGAGAGTACATGGAGTTCAGTGTAAAAAGCGGTAGCCCGGAAAAACAGCGCAGCGCCTGTATCGTGGTGGGGGTTTTTGAGCCACGGCGGCTGTCGCCTATCGCCGAACAGCTGGATAAAATCAGTGGCGGCTATATCAGTGCGCTCTTGCGTCGTGGCGAACTGGAAGGCAAAACGGGTCAAACATTGCTGCTACATCATGTGCCTGACATTCTTTCCGAACGTATTTTGCTGATTGGTTGTGGCAAAGAGCGCGAGCTGGATGAACGCCAGTATAAACAGGTAATCCAGAAAACCATTAATACTCTGAATGATACCGGTTCGATGGAAGCAGTGTGCTTCCTGACAGAATTGCATGTAAAAGGCCGTAATACCTACTGGAAAGTTCGTCAGGCGGTTGAGACATCAAAAGAAACGCTGTACAGCTTTGATCAACTGAAAAGCAATAAAACCGAGCCCAGACGTCCACTGCGTAAACTGGTATTCAACGTGCCCACCCGCCGTGAACTGACCAGTGGCGAACGCGCCATTCAGCATGGACTGGCGATCGCCTCTGGGGTTAAAGCGGCGAAAGACCTTGGCAATATGCCGCCCAATATTTGTAACGCCGCTTATCTGGCGTCACAGGCGCGCCAACTGGCGGATGCCTGGAGCAACATTACTACCCGGGTGATCGGCGAACAACAAATGAAAGAGCTCGGGATGAATGCTTATCTGGCGGTCGGCCAGGGTTCGCAGAATGAGTCGCTGATGTCGGTGATTGAATATAAAGGCGATCCAAACCCGGACAACAAGCCGATTGTGTTGGTGGGCAAAGGCCTGACATTTGATTCCGGCGGGATTTCCATCAAACCGTCAGACGCCATGGATGAAATGAAATACGATATGTGCGGCGCCGCCTCCGTGTATGGCGTGATGCGCATGATTGCGGAGCTGAATCTGCCACTGAATGTGGTTGGGGTGCTGGTCGGATGTGAAAACATGCCGGATGGGCGCGCATTCCGCCCGGGCGATGTGCTGACAACCATGTCGGGTCAAACAGTGGAAGTACTGAACACCGATGCTGAAGGCCGTCTGGTACTGTGTGATGCCCTGACCTATGTCGAACGTTTTGAACCGGAGACAGTGATTGATATCGCCACGCTGACCGGCGCTTGCGTCGTTGCATTAGGCCACCATATCAGCGGGCTGTTGTCGAACCACAATCCGCTGGCTCATGAGTTGATCAGCGCATCAGAACAAGCCGGTGATCGCGCCTGGCGTTTGCCGCTGGCGGATGAATACCAGGAACAACTGGAATCGAATTTTGCTGATATGGCTAACATCGGCGGCCGTCCGGGCGGCGCGATTACCGCCGCCTGTTTTCTGGCGCGTTTTGCACGCAAGTATAACTGGGCGCACCTGGATATCGCCGGCACCGCGTGGCGATCCGGCAAAAGCAAAGGCGCCACTGGCCGCCCTGTTGCGTTGCTGTCGCAGTTTCTGTTAAATCGCGCCGGACTGAATGGCGACGATTAACTTAACCCCGGGGCGGCATGTCCGCCCTGACTTCGGCAGTTAAATCATCATGGTTACATCTCAGACACTATCATGAAAAACGTGACCTTTTATCTTCTGGCATCCGGGCCGTCATCTGGCGGGCTGAGCACTCTCGAAGCACTGGCGTGCGATCTGGCCGAAACCCGCTGGCGCGCAGGAAGCCGGGTGTTGATTGCCTGCGAGGATGAACAACAGGCGATACGTTTGGATGAAGCCCTGTGGCAACGGCCGACACCCGCTTTTGTGCCGCACAATCTGGCGGGAGAAGGGCCGAGATACGGCGCCCCAGTCGAACTGGCCTGGCCACAACGCCGCGGCAACGCGCCACGCGATCTACTCATTAGTTTACTGCCGCAGTTTGCAGATTTTGCCACCGCTTTCCATGAAGTGATAGACTTCGTCCCGGATGAAGCATCTTTGAAACAGTTGGCGCGCGACCGCTATAAAGCCTATCGCAGCGTCGGCTTCCACTTGAATACGGCAACGGCGTCGCAGCCGCAAACGACATAAGCAGAAATGGAAAAGACATATAACCCGCAAGAGATTGAACAACCCCTTTACGAGCACTGGGAAAAGCAGGGCTATTTCAAACCCAATGGCGACACCCGCCAGGAAAGTTTCTGCATCATGATTCCGCCGCCGAACGTCACCGGCAGCTTGCATATGGGCCATGCCTTCCAGCAAACCATTATGGATACGCTTATCCGTTACCAGCGTATGCAAGGAAAGAATACGCTGTGGCAGGCGGGCACCGATCACGCCGGGATCGCCACACAAATGGTGGTTGAACGAAAAATTGCTGCTGAAGAAGGCAAAACACGGCTGGATTACGGTCGCGAAGCGTTTATTGATAAGATCTGGCAGTGGAAAGCTGAATCTGGCGGCACCATTACGCGTCAGATGCGCCGGCTGGGCAACTCCGTTGACTGGGAACGCGAGCGTTTCACCATGGATGAAGGGCTCTCTAACGCGGTGAAAGAGGTTTTTGTCCGCCTCCATAAAGAGAACCTGATTTACCGTGGCAAACGCCTGGTGAACTGGGATCCAAAACTGCGCACCGCCATCTCTGATTTAGAAGTGGAAAATCGGCCTGCCATGGGATCGATGTGGCATATCCGCTACCCGCTGGCGGATGGCGCACGCACGGCCGACGGTAAAGATTACCTGGTGGTAGCAACCACGCGCCCGGAAACCTTGTTGGGCGATACCGGTGTCGCGGTGAATCCGGAAGATCCGCGTTATAAGGCGCTGATTGGCCAGTTTTTACTGCTGCCTCTGGTGAATCGCCGTATCCCGATCCTCGGCGACGAACATGCTGATATGGACAAAGGCACCGGTTGCGTGAAAATCACCCCGGCGCACGACTTCAATGACTACGATGTAGGGCGTCGTCACCAACTGCCGATGATCAATATCCTCACCTTTGACGGCAATATCCGTGCCGAAGCGCAGGTTTATGATACCAATGGCGAGGAGTCCGTCGTTTACGACAACGCAATCCCGGCGCAGTTTCAACACCTCGAACGCTTTGCCGCCCGCAAAGCCGTGGTCGCCGCCGTCGATGAACTGGGCCTGCTGGAAGAGATTAAACCGCACGAATTGACGGTACCTTATGGCGATCGTGGTGGTGTGGTGATTGAACCGATGCTGACCGATCAGTGGTATGTGCGTACCGCGCCGCTGGCAAAAGTGGCGATTGAGGCGGTGGAGCAAGGCGAGATCCAGTTCGTACCGAAGCAGTATGAAAATATGTATTTTTCCTGGATGAACGACATCCAGGACTGGTGTATTTCCCGGCAATTATGGTGGGGTCATCGCATCCCGGCCTGGTACGATACCGCCGGCAATGTGTACGTTGGCCGTAGCGAAGCGGAAGTGCGTACGGAAAATAATCTCGCCGCAGATGTCGCACTACGCCAGGACGACGATGTGCTGGATACATGGTTCTCTTCCGGCCTGTGGACGTTCTCCACGCTTGGCTGGCCAGAGAATACGGCGGCGCTACGGACATTCCATCCAACCAGTGTGATGGTAAGCGGCTTCGACATTATCTTCTTCTGGATTGCACGCATGATTATGCTCACCATGCACTTCATTAAAGATGAAAACGGCAAACCGCAGGTTCCGTTCAAAACCGTGTATATGACAGGGCTGATCCGCGACGAAGAGGGACAGAAAATGTCTAAATCGAAGGGGAATGTCATCGATCCGCTGGATATGGTGGACGGTATTTCACTGGAAGCCCTGCTGGAAAAACGTACCGGTAACATGATGCAACCGCAACTGGCGGAAAAAATCCGTAAGCGCACCGAAAAGCAGTTCCCGCACGGCATTGAGCCAACGGGTACCGATGCGTTACGTTTTACCCTCGCGGCGCTGGCATCAACAGGGCGTGATATCAACTGGGATATGAAGCGCCTGGAAGGTTATCGCAACTTCTGTAACAAACTGTGGAATGCCAGCCGCTTTGTTCTGATGAACACCGAAGACCAGGATTGTGGTTTCAACGGCGGCGAACGGGTGCTGTTACTGGCTGACCGCTGGATTCTGGCCGAATTTAATCAAACGGTAAAAGCCTACCGTGACGCCCTGGATAATTACCGCTTCGACCTTGCGGCCAATGTGCTGTACGAGTTCACCTGGAACCAGTTCTGTGACTGGTATCTTGAACTGACCAAACCGGTCATGAGTGGCGGTTCCGCTGCCGAACTGCGCGGTACTCGCCATACGCTGGTGACGGTACTGGAAGCGCTGTTGCGCCTCGCTCACCCGATAATCCCGTTTATTACTGAGACCATCTGGCAGCGGGTAAAAGTGTTGAAAGGCATTACGGCTGATACCATCATGCTGCAACCCTTCCCGGTTTATGAGGCGGCAAATGTCGATACTACAGCCGTAGCTGATACTGAATGGCTGAAACAAGCCATTACCGCCGTGCGTAATATCCGGGCGGAAATGAATATTTCGCCCGGGAAACCGCTGGATGTGTTATTGCGTGGCGCCAGTGTTGAGGTACAACAGCGTGTCAGTGAAAATGGTAGTTTTCTGCAATCACTGGCGCGCCTGAGCAGCATTACCCTGCTGCCCGCAGACGATAAAGGCCCGCTGTCTGTGACAACACTGGTGGAGGGTGCTGAGCTGTTGATCCCGATGGCTGGCCTGGTGGATAAAGCGGCGGAAATGAATCGTCTGGTGAAGGAAGTGGCCAGACTGGAAAGCGAAATCACCAAAATCAAGACCAAGCTCACCAATGAAAATTTCATCTCCCGCGCGCCGGAAGCGGTTGTCGCCAAAGAACGCGAACGCATGGCGGAATACGAACAGGCAAAAGAGAAACTGGTTGAGCAGCAGGCGGTAATTGCGGCATTGTAATCCCTGGCCGCCAACATCGATTGTCATGGCCGGGTTCGCCCGGCTTATTACATCAGCAAATGAGTAGAAAACCATGACTGCCGCGACTCCGCTTCATGTGCGTGTCCGCCCTATTACCGTGGAAGACAATGCGTCGATTGCCCGGGTGATCCGCGCTGTTTCTGCGGAATTCGGCCTGACAGCCGACAAAGGCTATACGGTTTCCGATCCCAACCTGGACCATTTATTTGAGTTATATAACACAGTCAACAGCGCTTACTGGGTTGTTGAACATCATGGCAAGGTGGCTGGCGGCGGCGGCGTCGCGCCTTTACAGGGCAGCGATCCCGATATTTGTGAATTACAGAAAATGTATTTTATGCCTGACGTGCGCGGTTTAGGCCTCGCGCGTCAACTGGCGCTGCAGGCAATGAATTTCGCCCGTGAACGCGGGTTTAAACGTTGTTATCTGGAAACCACCGCCAGCCTGACACGCGCAATAAAATTGTACCAGCAACTTGGGTTTCAGCATATTAGCGCCCCGCTGGGGTATACCGGTCATGTTGATTGCGAAGTGACGATGTTGAAGACGTTATGATCTGATCTCTGGCAGGGTATCGTCCGTCTGAAAAAACCAGCCATATTCAGTGACCATCAATATACCGGAACACCGCGATGAAATACCGCCAGTTCGTCAAATTTTCTTCCTGTTAATGAGTCCGTGCGTGGCCAATCCGTGGGGCGGCCACAGTGGTGCGCCACAAGCAGCGGAGCAGTTCAGATTGTGTAACGCACGGTGCAACTTATACTGCGAAAATTTCTGGATGGCGACTATAGCCGACATGGAAAACACAGGTAAAATTTTCGTTTATTTATCCGTGGTAAGTGCCGATTCAGTTTTGTCAGTCCGTTCATGTATACTTGCCTTGAGATATCTGCGGGTTTTTAAGGATGAAAGTGAGCGAAGTAGCGCTGTTAAAGTCAGGGTTTAACCATGCTGATCTTAAAAAAATAAAAAATAATACAGCGCGTTATGGTGGTTCAATGAGACTGTCATTAAAATTGTGTAATTGCCTGTTTTTGATATGTTCACTCCAGTAACGGAGACAGGCAAATTATGGACGAAAAGAAACTCAAAGCCCTTGCGGCTGAACTGGCTAAAGGCCTTAAAACCGAAGCCGATCTCAATGCGTTTTCCCGCATGTTGACCAAGCTTACCGTTGAAACAGCGCTTAATGCCGAGCTGACTGAGCATCTCGGGCACGAGAAAAATGCCCCAAAAGCAGGCTCGAATACCCGCAACGGCTATTCATCCAAAACGCTGTTGTGCGACGATGGCGAGATCGAACTGAGCACACCACGTGACCGTGAAAACACCGTCGAACCGCAGCTG
>JAATFO010000024.1 GCA_015655145.1 Enterobacterales bacterium
ACTTCCGGAAAATTCACCGCTGAAAGCGTTGAGCCGTTATCAGAATATTTCACCAGCTTACCCGCTACTTCAGTACCGATATTCTCCTGGGCTTCCTGGGTCGATCCGCCAATATGCGGAGTCAGGATCACGTTATCAAACTCACAGAGTGGAGAATTAAACGGATCACGGTTGGTCGCCGGCTCTTCCGGGAAAACATCAATCGCCGCACCCGCCAGGTGTTTACTCGCCAGCGCATTACACAGTGCGGGAATATCCACGACAGTACCACGTGAGGCATTAATCAACAACGAACCGGGTTTCATCAGTGCCAGTTCTTCAGCACCCATCAGATTCTGCGTCGCAGGCGTTTCCGGTACATGCAGACTCACCACATCACTCATGTTCAGCAAATCTGAAAGATGCCTGACCTGAGTGGCATTTCCCAGCGTCAGTTTATTTTCAATATCGTAGAAGAACACCTGCATACCCAGGCTTTCCGCCAGCACGCCGAGTTGCATGCCGATATGTCCGTAACCGATGATGCCGAGCTTTTTAGCGCGAGCCTCATAAGAACCTACAGCCAGTTTATTCCAGACACCGCGGTGCGCCCTGGCATTGGCTTCCGGCACTCCGCGTAACAACAAGAGCAATTCGCCAATAACCAGTTCAGCCACGGATCGGGTATTGGAGAACGGGGCATTGAACACCGGAATACCGCGTTTAGCCGCAGCGTTTAAATTCACCTGATTGATGCCGATGCAGAAACATCCCACCGCCACCAGTTTCTCTGCAGCGGCAAAGATTTCCTCGGTCAGATGCGTACGCGAACGGATACCGATAAAGTGCGCATCGCGAATGGATGCTTTCAGCGACTCGCTATCAAGTGCGCCTTTATGGAATTCAATGTTGGTGTAACCTGCGGCGCGCAAATTCTCCACCGCACTCTGGTGAACACCTTCCACCAGCAGGAACTTAATCTTGTCTTTCTCCAGCGATACCTTTGCCATTTACCGACCTTATTTAGCAGACTTCAGATGTAGCTGATATAGACCCGTCATCTTTCACGTTGACGCCGCGCATTCACCCGCGTGTCGCCTTCCGACAACGCGAAATCGATGAGGTATAAGCCAGCCTTCTGTCAAAATATCAAAAAATACGCTGGCAGCAATACACACCGACGTCTGCCCACACGTACAGATGGCAAGTGATCATGGCCATTGCGATACAATATAGCGGGATGACTGTCAGGCTCAGAATGTTTGTGTTACGAGATTATGTTATGTGACATAAGTCACCAAATTTCACCCGAAAAAAAAAAGGACTTTTTATCCCTGTCACCGTCATTTTTAACAGATCATTTTTCGATAGTTTTCACGCCTGAAGCGGTACCAATCAATGCCACATCCGCACCGCGGGCCGCAAACAGCCCTACCGTCACCACACCAGGCAACGCATTAATGCTTCTTTCTAACGCGACCGGATCAAGAATCCGCAAATTATGAACATCAAGAATCACATTGCCGTTATCCGTGAGCACATTTTGGCGGTATTCCGGTAAGCCACCCAGTTTCACCAGCTCACGAGCAACATAAGAACGCGCCATGGGGATCACTTCCACCGGCAATGGGAATCGTCCCAACACCTCGACTTGTTTTGACGCATCAGCAATACAAATAAATTTATCCGCCACCGCCGCCACAATCTTTTCACGCGTCAATGCCGCCCCACCGCCTTTGATCATCTGCATTTGACCATTAATTTCGTCCGCGCCATCAACATAGACGGACAATGAATCAACTTCATTAAGATCAAACACCGGTATGCCAAGATGCTGCAATCTCTGCGTTGAAGCTTCGGAACTGGAAACCGCGCCATCAATTTGGTGTTTTATCGACCCCAGCGCATCAATAAAATGTGCCGCGGTTGATCCTGTGCCAACACCGATTATCGTGCCTGGTTTGACAAAATCCAGCGCGGCCCATCCTACTGCTTTTTTTAGTTCATCTTGCGTCATGGTATGGTTACATCCTGTGATAAACGTGTCGGTGTAGTATAAAACAAACGTCAGGCAAAATACGTATCTGCAGCACACTGATTCACTCATCTGGAATGGGATCCACAAAGTGATTGATTCACAACGGCAGGGCAAACACCAAATTTTGTGGCATAGTGCTGATTCCACCCCTGAAGGAGAAACACATCATGATGAAACGCCCGGATTATCGAACACTTCAGGCGCTGGATGCTGTCATTCGTGAACGCGGCTTTGAGCGTGCGGCACAGAAACTGTGTATTACCCAATCAGCCGTCTCACAACGCATCAAGCAGCTGGAAAATATGTTTGGCCAGCCATTACTGGTGCGTACCGTGCCGCCACGCCCGACAGAACAAGGTCAGCGATTGCTGGCGCTACTGCATCAGGTCGAACTGCTGGAAGAAGAGTGGCTGGGTGATGAAAATAGCGGCGCTACTCCACTACTGTTGTCGCTGGCGGTAAACGCCGACAGTCTGGCAACCTGGTTACTCCCGGCGTTAAAACGGGTATTAACCGATTCCCCGGTGCGTCTTAACTTACAGGTTGAAGATGAAACCCGTACGCAGGAACGGTTACGTCGGGGTGAGGTGGTTGGCGCGGTGAGTATCCAGGCGCAGCCATTACCCAGTTGTCTGGTTGACCGACTGGGCGCGCTGGATTATTTGTTTGTCGGCTCACGCGATTTTGCCGCACGTTACTTCCCTAATGGGGTCACACGTGCCGCCCTGCTGAAAGCCCCTGCGGTCGCCTTTGATCACCTTGATGATATGCACCAGGCCTTCCTGCAGCAAAACTTCGATTTGTCGCCTGGCAGTGTGCCGTGCCACATTGTTAATTCATCTGAAGCCTTCGTGCAACTGGCGCGACAGGGATCGACCTGCTGTATGATCCCGCATTTGCAAATTGAAAGAGAATTAGCCAGCGGCGAGTTGATCGATCTGACACCAGGATTGCTCCAGCGCCGCATGCTTTACTGGCACCGCTTCGCACCGGAAAGTCGATTAATGCGTAAAGTAACCGATGCGTTACTTGCTCATGGACATCGTGTTTTGCGTCAGGATGTTATTCCTGCCGCCTGACCAGCAATACGGGTGGCGGGCTGCCACCCGGTCACGCTTTACTGATTATTCTGTAACTCAAACACCACATCGACTTGATCGTCAAAATGAATGTTCTGTTGTTCATAAGTTTGTGCCGCAGACGTCATGGGTGCCGCATCGGCGGTTTTAAACATGCGCACCATCGGCATTGGACGGTAGTTAGAGACATGATAACGAATACTATAAACCGGTCCCAGTTTACTGTTAAATCCCTGAGCCAGGGCGGATGCCTGTTTGGTCGCATCCTCAATAGCAGCCCTGCGCGCTTTGTTTTTATACGACTCCGGGTTAGCTACGCCCAGTTCAACCGAGCGAATCTCATTCAGCCCCGACGTCAGTGCGCCATTCAGCAAATCATTCAGTTTATCCAGCTTACGTAACGTCACCGTGACCTGACGTACCGCCCGATATCCCTTCAGTGTTGCTTTACCCTCTTTGGTATAGTCATATTCCGGCTGAGTACGCAGATTGGCGGCATCAATATCTTTCTTCTCGATACTATTTTTTTGCAGGAAATCAAAATATTGTGCAACCCGATCATCGGCTTGTTTTTTCGCTTCAACCGCATCCTGAGAAGAAACGTTTACTTCAATCACCAACGTGGCGATATCAGGCTGGGCATCCACACTTGCCTGACCCGAGGTGACAACGTGCGGTCCATTCGGCAATTCATCGGCCTGTACGGCCAAAGGCAACGTACCCAATCCCATCATTGCAGTTAAAGCCAGCGTAGTTAATTTCACAAATGTCCTCCCTGAAGACGTCATCATTGTAAATGTTTACCTGAATACGGCAGAAAGAATAGCACAGCAGGCTATCCTGAGACGCACTGATGACTCTGATTTTGTCGTCTGAAAAAAATTTTCTGTCCTTGCTTTTTCTCCCCCTGGGAGGCAACAGCCACTATGACAGGTGGATCACCGATTGCGCCAGTTTCAGCGCGATAACCCACATCACACTCCCCACCAGTAAATTGATAATACGTTGCGCCAGCGTGGTACGCAGCACAGGTGAAAGCCATGACGCCAACAGTGCCAGACCAAAAAACCAGATAAATGATGCACTGACAGCGCCAAATGCAAACCAGCGACGCGCATCAACGGGGAACTGCCCTCCCAGGCTACCCAATACCACAAAGGTATCAAGCCAGACATGAGGGTTGAGCCAGGTGACGGCTATCATGGTCGCAATAATACGCCCGCGTCCTTGCTTCATTACGGCTGAGGTAGCAAGATCAATATGCTGGCTAAACGCAGTACAGAAGGCACCCCAGCCATACCACAACAGAAAGGCAACGCCGCCCCAGGTCACTAGGTTAAGCAATAGCTGTGACTGATGCAACAAGGCGCTGCCACCAAACACACCGGTGCAAATCAACACCACGTCACTTAACGTGCACAATGCGGCGGTCATCAGATGATACTGGCGGCGTACGCCCTGGTTCATCACAAAGGCATTTTGCGGACCCAGGGGCAGAATCAATGCAGCACCAGTAACAAACCCTTGAAAGTAAAAAGATAACACAGAATATTCCTGCCACTGTTTTTCTCTGTGGGCAAGTGTATAGCGGCAAGAACATTAGGGGAAATTTAAAAAATTAATCTACTATTAGATATGCTAATAAAGGCGCTATGCTGCCAAATCAACAGGCACCTCACCCTGGCAACAGGTGAGATGCCTCCCGGCTATGAAGAAGATTTTACCTGATGCAAATGGACATCCATTTGCGGGTAAGGAATACCAATGCCATACGCATCCAGTGTCCGTTTAAAGTTCGCCAGTAAATCCCAGTAAACATCCTGTAGATCACTACTTTGGCTCCAGCAGCGCACGACGAAATTCAGTGAAGAGGGCGCCATTTCGTTCAGACCAATTTGTATACCGCGATCCTGCAACACGCGTTTATCCGCTTCAACTACATCGCGCAGCAGTTTCATTACCTGATCAATATCGGTATTGTAAGCCACGCCAATGATAAATTCATTGCGCCGCACTGGCTCCCGTGAAAAGTTCACAATATCACTGGCGATGATCTTGCCATTGGGCACCACCACAATTTTGCCATCCGCAGTACGCAACGTCGTGGAGAAAATCTGCACACTCAGTACCGTTCCCGACACGCTGCCAAGATCAACAAATTCACCCGAGCGGAATGGTCGGAAAGTCACCAGCAACACGCCTGCCGCCAGATTAGACAGCGATCCTTGTAATGCCAGGCCAACAGCCAGACCTGCGGCACCAAGCACCGCAATCACCGAGGCGGTCTGTACACCCACCCGTCCCAGCGCGGCAATCAGCGTGAACGCGATGATGCCATAACGTACCAGAGCAGAAAGGAAATCGGCGACAGTAGCGTCAATATGACGTGCAATCAGGACTTTATTGATCGCATTCGAAATGATGCGCGCCACAATCATGCCGACAATAATGATGGCAATCGCCGCGACAATATTCACCGCGTAGCTTAACAACAGCGCCTGATTGCGCATCAGCCAGCCACCTGCGTGGTTAATGCTATCAACAACATTTAACTCTTCCATCTATTAACCTTGTATTAACCCAATAAAAAATAAAGAAATATGACCCGTGCATTCCGATCTCCAGGTCGAGATAACAGAATCACTCATGATGTTCACAATCAAACAGACAACAAAAATCCCTGTTTTTCACCCCGAGATCAAATAAAAAAAGGCCCAACCGTAATGCCGATCGTTTAAAGGATCGGTTGACTGATCAGATAGCTTAAATTGGGCTGAGTTCCCTCAAAGTGATGTGATGGACGTCCCTCCTCAACATACTCCTGCCACACTTATGTTGAGCCGTCCCATTTATAGAGGAACAACATCATGAACACGATAAAAGTCGTCGGTATCGATCTGGCGAAATCCGTTTTTCAGCTTTGTGTCTGGATGAATGATGGGACCGTTGCCTGGAATCGAAAAGGTTCTCGCTGCAAGCTGTCAGATACTGTTCGTCAATTCCCGCCGGATACACTTATTGCAATGGAAGCTTGTGCAACCTCGCATTACTGGGGGAGGATTTTCCAATCCATGGGATACGCCATCCGGCTCATTCCAACCCAACATGTAAAGGCGCGAAAAATGATGCCAATGATGCTCTGGCAATATGTGAGACGGCATTCCGTCCGGGGAGTCACTTTTTTGCCGTAAAAACGGTTGCGCAGCGGGATATCAAAGCGCTGCGTTGTGTCCGTCAGTTGATGGTCGAACAGCGCACCGCCGCTGCCAACCAAATTCGTGCTCTGGCCGCTGAGCAGGGCTTCGGGTTCCCGGTTGGGATACACACTTTACAACAGCGATTACCCGATTTGATTGAAGATGCGGAAAAACCTGTGTCTCCGGTATTACGCCATTTGCTTTCCACTTTATGGGAAAACATCCACACACTGAATGAATACATTCGTTCAACAGAATATGAAATCGCAGCATTTTATCAACAGCCGCCCCGGTATCGAGCGCTGATGACGATACCGGGTGTGGGCCCGCTCATCGCCGCCGCCTTTTTTAAGTGAGGTTGATGCAGAACAATTTGCCAACGGAAGACAACTTTCCGCCTGGTGCGGTCTGGTTCCCCGGCAACACAGTTCCGGTGGGAAACACATCCTCACGCCGATGACTAAAAAGGGTAACTGCGACCTTCGGACACTGATCATTCATGGCGCCAGAGCGGTCATGCGCTGTGCCCGAAAGCGGGATAATCGCCTCGGAAGATGGCTTAATCATGTCACTGAGCGCCGGGGAAAATGAAAGCCACCGTCGCGCTGGCAAATAAGTTAACACGTATTGTCTGGCGGTTGCTGTCTGAACCGGTTGATTTCAATATGGACAAGGCATTTGCGATGAAGCAATGACGTGGTTCGGCGCAAAGTAAAAAATTTCCTGAGTTTGCAGGCACTGATGAGAAAACGGTAAACCAACCCGGTAATAACCTGCAGTAGATCCAGGTAGAAAATACCGGCCAGGTGATAAGGAAACAGGGGACGGATGGCATCATGGCGCGGGCAAATTTTCCCCAAAAGACGCCGGATATATGACAGCAAACCGTATCACGTCAGTACTTGTACACCCCGGGACGTCCATATAGGATCACTGGTTTGCAACGCAATTTATAATCGCAGAACAATGAAAGATAAAGCGGTTAAGTCAAATTAAGCATCGGTTAGTATTGCTGTGATTTTAACCATGCAAATGTCAAGGAAAATCAATGGACAGCCATGATACCCGCGCACTTTCGACCGGGATTCTGGCAGACAACGTCTACAAGGACGGAGAAATTCACTGATGGGAGCAAGGAGTTTTATCTGCAGGTGGGTAATGACACCATGTGTGGCGGGAAAATACTGAAAAACAATGCTGGTCACCTTAAATGACCAGCATCAGGCCCAACAGGACCTTGTTTTATCACAGACAATAAGAACTACAGCACATCAATCGCGTTCAGTTCAGTAAATGCCTGTTCAAGACGCTTGATCATTGAAGACTGCGATGCACGCAACCAGACGCGTGGATCGTAATATTTCTTATTCGGTTTGTCTGCGCCGCCAGGATTACCCAACTGGCCCTGCAGATAACTTTCGTTCTCTTTGTAGTAGTGCAGAATACCGCTCCAGGTCGCCCATTGGGTGTCGGTATCGATATTCATCTTGACCACACCATAGCTGATGGCTTCTTTAATTTCCGCCGCGGTCGATCCAGAACCACCGTGGAAAACAAAATCCAGCGCATTGTGCGGTAAACCATGTTTCTTGCTGACATAATCTTGTGAATTTCGCAGGATTTTCGGCGTCAGTTGCACATTACCGGGTTTGTATACGCCGTGTACGTTCCCGAAGGATGCGGCAATGGTGAAACGCGGGCTAATCGCATTCAATTTTTCGTAAGCGTAATCGACATCTTCAGGCTGTGTGTACAGCGCGGAGCTGTCCATGTGACTATTATCAACACCGTCTTCTTCACCCCCGGTGCAACCCAGTTCGATTTCCAGCGTCATGTTGATTTTTGCCATACGCGTCAGGTATTGGCCACAAATTTCGACGTTCTCTTTCAATGACTCTTCAGACAAATCGATCATGTGAGAAGAGAACAGCGGTTTGCCGGTTTTAGCGAAATGCGCTTCACCTGCTTCAAGTAAGCCATCAATCCACGGCAGCAATTTCCGTGCACAATGATCGGTATGCAGAATAACCGGTACACCGTAGTGTTCCGCCATCTGATGCACATGATGCGCGCCAGAAATTGCCCCCAAAACCGCTGCACCTTGTGGTTTGTCGATTTTAAGCCCTTTTCCGGCAATAAACGCCGCACCGCCATTCGAGAACTGGATAATAACCGGTGATTTTACTTTAGCCGCCGTTTCCAGCACCGCATTGATAGAGTCAGTACCTACACAGTTCACTGCCGGCAGCGCGAAATGGTTTTCTTTCGCCACTTTGAAGATTTTCTGTACATCATCGCCGGTGATAACACCGGGTTTTACGAAATCAAAAATTTTAGACATCGGTTTTGTCCTGTTTCGTCGACCATATAAAGATTCCACACCCGTCACGTTCAAGTTGCCGATACGTTGGCGCCGCGTGTTTGCCCGAACATTGACCTGCATCTGCACATCGGGATTTACTCACTGGCTGCAACTCGAAATCTGTTGGGTGCACCCAACATTCGGGTAATGCATTCAGGCAGAGAACCCTCTCCCTGCCTCCGGGGGTTACTGCTTAGCACGCTCTTCCAGCATCGCGACCGCAGGCAATTTTTTACCTTCCACGAATTCGAGGAACGCACCGCCGCCAGTGGAGATGTAAGAAATTTTGTCTTCAATGCCGAACAGATCGATAGCCGCCAGCGTATCGCCGCCGCCAGCGATGGAAAAGGCATCGCTTTCCGCGATGGCTCTGGCAATAATTTCAGTCCCTTTGCGGAAATTCGGGAATTCGAAGACCCCAACGGGGCCATTCCATAAGATCGTTTTCGCTTCTTTTAACACTTTTGCCATCGCCAGCGCGGTTTCATCGCCGAAGTCCATAATCTCTTCGTTATCGGCAACTTCGCTCACTTTCTTCATGGTTGCCGGCGCAGTTTCAGAGAATTCTGTCCCTACGCGGGAATCAGTCGGCACTGGAATTTTGTATTCGTCACGCAGTTTTCTCGCCGCGTCCACGAAATCAGGCTCATACAGTGACTTGCCCACATTGTTGTCAATAGCCACAAAAGTATTGGCAATACCGCCACCGACAATCACCGTGTCGGCAATTTTCACCAGCGAACTCAGCACATCAAATTTCGTGGACACTTTAGATCCGCCGACAACGGCTACCATCGGGCGTGCCGGTTCTTTCAGCGCTTTGCCCAACGCTTCCAGCTCAGCCGCCAGTAACGGGCCAGCACAAGCGACAGGCGCAAACTTGCCAACACCGTGAGTAGAAGCCTGAGCCCGGTGCGCCGTACCAAAGGCATCCATCACAAAGATGTCACACAACGCCGCATATTTTTTGGCCAGAGTCTCGTCGTCTTTCTTCTCGCCTTTGTTAAAGCGGACATTTTCCAGCACGGTCAGCTCACCCACACCGACATCTACACCATCAAGGTATTCTTTTGCCAGCGTGACTTTAACGCCCTTCAGCTTATCTTTAAGATAGTTAACCACAGGCAGCAGAGAGAACTCTTCGTTATATTCACCTTCGGTCGGGCGCCCGAGGTGCGAAGTGACCATCACTTTCGCCCCTTGTTTTAGCGCCGCTTCGATAGTCGGCAGAGATGCACGAATACGCGCATCAGACGTCACCTTCCCTTCTTTAACTGGCACATTCAGATCAGCACGGATCAGAACACGTTTACCCGCAAGATCCAGATCGGTCATCTTAATTACAGACATGGTGAACCCTCTCGTTGATTCTCATAAGTTTTGCCAGACGCAGTCCGCGTCTTACCTGAAACCGCTGGTGGCCATGGCTAACGTCGTATCAAGCATGCGGTTAGCGAAGCCCCATTCGTTGTCGCACCAGACCAGTGTCTTAATCAGGTGCTGACCACTGACCCGCGTTTGTGTGCCGTCCACAATGGCACTGTGCGGATCA
Source organism: Enterobacterales bacterium (assembly GCA_015655145.1). Classification (GTDB taxonomy): domain Bacteria; phylum Pseudomonadota; class Gammaproteobacteria; order Enterobacterales; family Enterobacteriaceae; genus JAATFO01. The sequence goes on from JAATFO010000024.1 coordinate 10,208, forward strand.
TGGTTAAAATCTATCGAAACTAACGGTAATTCCGTATAGTCAACTATACCATTAAATGCTGTTTCTGATGCATTTTGCAGTAAGGCATTCACTTCATCCACGGTGACCGCCGCACTCACGCTAACACTCAGATCGATGGCCGTCACATTCAGGGTCGGCACACGTACAGCAATCGCTTCAAAGCGATCATTGAATTTAGGGAAAAAACGGGTGATGCCCGCAGCAAGCCGGGTATCCACCGGAATAATTGATTGGCTGGCAGCCCGTGTCCGCCGCAGATCCGGGTGATAAGCGTCAATAACCTGTTGGTCATGCATGGCGGAATGGATGGTGGTTATCGTGCCGGACTCAATAGTGAAAGCATCATCCAGCAATTTGATGATCGGAATAATACAGTTGGTGGTACAGGATGCATTGGAGACCAGGCAGTCGCCAGATTTAAGCGTTTGTTCATTTACGCCGAATACCACCGTAGCATCAAGATCACTACCGCCTGGGTGCGAAAATAGCACTTTCCTTGCCCCCGCCCGTAGATGGGCTTCACCATCGGCCCGGCGACCATAAACGCCCGTGCAATCAAGCACCACATCGACATTCAGTTCCCGCCACGGCAACGCGCTGATTTCCGCATGATGCAGCACCCGGATAACATCATCACCCACCCACAGCGAATCGCCTTCCTGACGCACAGTCCTGGAAAAACGCCCGTGGCTGGTATCATACTGCAACAAATGCGCCATCCCGCGGGTATCCGCCAGTTCATTAATGGCAACCACCGTGATGTCTGTCTGGCGCCCGGTTTCGTACAAAGCACGCAACACGTTGCGCCCAATACGTCCAAAACCGTTAATAGCAATGCGAACGGCCATATCACCTCTGCTTAGAACCCACGTAAAAACGTGTCGATAGCCTGGGCCAGCCACCACCATTTGTACAGAAAATTATCGCTCAAAAACCCACTCACGCCATAACGGCAACAGCACAAACTGAAACGGTTCAGCTACGATAAGGCAAGTGCCGAATAATCGGAATGACCAGGATCAATTGCTTGAATAAATATTAGAGCTGCATCACAAAAAATCGGGGAATAAACACAGATGGAGGATCAAAATACCTGACGATACGCCGCACAGATACGTGCTGTAGCGCGTGTCACCCAGTGGCTGGGTGACACGGCAGCGATTAAAGTAATGCTTTCGCTTTCGCGACCACATTAGCAACGGTAAAACCAAATTCCTCGAACAATTTCTCAGCCGGGGCAGATTCACCGAAGGTGGTCATTCCGACGATCGCACCATTCAAGCCCGTGTACTTGAACCAGTAATCGGCAATACCGGCTTCAATCGCCACGCGCGCCGTCACCGCCTGTGGCAGCACCGCTTCACGATAAGCTGCATCCTGCTTGTCGAACGCATCGGTAGAAGGCATAGAGACCACCCGAACCGGATGTCCTTCCGCCGTCAACGTGTTATATGCCGCCACCGCCAGTTCCACTTCAGAACCGGTAGCAATCAAGATCAACGCGGGCTGACCGGCGCAATCCTTCAGCACATAAGCGCCTCGCACTACATTGGCCAGCTGATCGGCAGTACGTTCTTGTTGTGCCAGATTCTGCCGGGAGAAAATCAGTGCTGTTGGTCCGTCCTGACGTTCAATCGCATATTTCCACGCGATAGCCGATTCCACCTGATCACACGGCCGCCAGGTACTCATATTTGGCGTCACCCGCAGGCTGGCAAGTTGCTCAACCGGCTGGTGCGTCGGGCCGTCTTCACCCAGACCGATAGAATCGTGGGTATACACCATTATCTGGCGGATCTTCATCAACGCCGCCATACGTACGGCATTGCGCGCATATTCAACAAACATCAGGAATGTAGAGGTATACGGCAGGAAGCCGCCATGTAACGCCAGACCATTGGCGATTGCCGTCATACCAAATTCACGCACGCCATAATGGATATAGTTACCGGCGAGATCGTCATTGATGGCTTTCGAGCCTGACCACATAGTCAGGTTGCTCGGCGCCAGGTCGGCAGAGCCACCAAGATACTCCGGCAGCAGCTTACCGAACGCCTCAAGGGCATTCTGCGAAGCTTTACGGCTGGCAATTTTCGCCGGATTAGCTTGTAACTGCTCAATGTATTTCTGCGACTCTGCCTGCCAGTTTTTCGGCAACGCATGACTCATGCGGCGTTTGAACTCAACAGCCTGCTCCGGATATTGCTGCGCATAGGCGGCAAACTTTGTATCCCAGGCGGCTTCTTTCTTCTGTCCGGCGGCTTTGGCATCCCACTGAGCGTATATATCTTGCGGGATTTCGAATGGCGCGTAATGCCAGCCCAGTTGCTTACGGGTCAGCGCAACTTCATCGTCACCCAGTGGCGCGCCGTGCGCATCATGGCTACCGGCTTTATTTGGCGAACCAAAACCAATCACCGTCTTACACATCAGCAAAGAAGGTTTATCCGTAACGGTTTTAGCTTCTTCGATAGCCGCTTTGATAGCATTAGCATCATGACCATCCACATCACGGACCACATGCCAGCCATAGGCTTCAAAGCGTTTGGCCGTATCATCAGTGAACCAGCCATCAACGTTACCATCAATTGAGATGCCATTGTTATCATAGAAGGCCATTAATTTGCCCAGTTTTAGCGTTCCCGCCAGAGAGCAAACTTCATGTGAAATACCTTCCATCATGCAGCCATCACCCATGAATACATAGGTGTGGTGATCAACGATGTCATGCCCCGGACGGTTGAACTGTGCGGCCAGCGTACGCTCAGCAATGGCAAAACCAACACCATTCGCGATGCCCTGACCTAAAGGCCCGGTGGTCGTTTCTACGCCTGGGGTATAACCGTATTCCGGATGGCCTGGTGTTTTGGAGTGTAACTGACGAAAATTTTCCAGTTCTTTCATCGGCAAGTCATAGCCGGTGAGGTGCAACAGGCTGTAGATCAGCATGGAACCGTGGCCATTGGATAGCACGAAGCGATCACGATCAGCCCACAGTGGATTGGTTGGATTGTGGTTCAGATAGTCACGCCATAAAACTTCAGCGATATCGGCCATCCCCATTGGGGCACCCGGATGACCGGATTTGGCTTTTTGCACCGCATCCATACTTAATGCGCGAATAGCGTTGGCAAGCTCTTTACGAGAAGACATGTTCTACTCCAGGTCGGATTTTAATGCTTCACCATCCATAACCTATTGCAATCAATTAGTTACCAGGCAAAGCTAAAGGAAATACGCCCACCAATGTACATGAAAAATCGCTGAAAAGCACATGCCATATGATGCAAAAAAGATCAGATAGGGATCGATATGATAAAAACCACGCCGAACAGATTGACTGCGGCCGGAACCGTCCAGGTGCGAAAAGGACGGTCCGTCAAAGGGCAATGACCTGATTATCGCTTAAACAAGGCATCCACCATGTGGCTCAAATCCAGAGACGAATTCTGATCAACCTGCTTATCAATTTGTCCCTGTGGTGAAACGCCATCGATCAGTTGAGGCAGCAACTGTGTCAACGCGCTTGAGGCGCCGTGTTGATCGGTCCCCAGCTTACTGGCCAGCGATTGCAATTCGTCCTGGCTGAATACGGATTGTATTTCATTGTGGCCAATGGATTGATTTTCACCAGTGCCAATCCAGGATGACAGGATGGAGGTCAGATCGCCTTGCTGAAATTTTTGTAACAGCACACCAACCCCACCCTGTTCCTGAACCCATGCCCAGACAGCCTGTAACTGACCGGGGGCTGAGCCCGGTTCCTGGGAATGCCCCTCTCCCAGAGCCCCCGCTAACTCATCAAGTAAACCCATGACTGAACTCCTGCCGAATAGTGAATGGTGAATGGTGCAATAACAGTATAGTGCGCCTGTGGCCCGCTTACCCTTTGTTCACCGCCTGAACATGCAACATGTCCAGGGCGATTGTCGCTGCGGCCAGCGCCGTCAAATCAGCATGATCATAACCCGGCGCCACTTCCACCAGGTCCATCCCGACAATATTCATCCCTTGCAGGCCACGAACCAGCTTTTGTGCTTTATCGGTGGTCAGACCGCCAGTCACCGGCGTACCCGTACCCGGGGCATGTGCCGGGTCCAGACAATCGATATCAAACGTCAGGTACACCGGTAAATCACCCACCGTCTGTTTCACTTGCGCCAGAATATCCGCCACACTACGGTCGTTAACCTGCGCAGCATCCAGCACCTGGAAACCGAGATGCTTATCGAACTCAGTGCGAATACCGATTTGCACTGAGTGATGCGGATCAATTAATCCTTCGTGCGGCGCATGATGGAACATCGTACCATGGTCAAATGTCGCCCCATTGGAATAGGTATCGGTATGGGCATCAAAATGCACCAACGCCATTTTGCCAAAGTATTTCGCGTGCGCGCGCAATAACGGCAGCGTGATGTAATGGTCGCCGCCAAAAGTCAGCATGCGTTTACCGTTTTCCAGCAGTTTCTCGGCATGTGCCTGCAAGTTATCGCTTAATGCTTGCGAATCGCCAAAGGCATAGACCAGATCACCGCAGTCCACCACCTTCAACCGTTGACGCAAATCAAAATCCCACGGCCAGCGACACCCTTCCCACGCAAGGTGAGTAGAAATCTGACGAATAGCGCCAGGTCCCAAACGACTCCCCGGGCGCCCCGATGTCGCGGCATCAAAGGGAATGCCAGTGATCACCCACTCCGCATCACTGTCGTAAGGCTCGAAATTCACCGGGAAACGCATAAAACCAAAGGCGTTGGAAACCAGGGAATTATCGTACTGATGGCCTAAGGTATTATTCATAATCTGTCCTCTTTATCTCACACCGCCTGACCGTCCGGGTCGGCGATGATAACGATGAAAAAAATCCCTTCCACATCACGAAGGCCAATGAGAAAGGGATAAAATTAATTCCAGTTTTTGCGGCGCCAGTGATAACCGCCCAGACCGGCTGCAACTCGCGCATGTCCCTGCATCCTGTGTCGTCAACCCGCTGCGCCATTTGTCGGTAATGAACATCGTTCGGCATAGCGCCAGTTGATTGCTCACCACTTTCACCGGATTTTAGTTTGCTTTACGCATTCAGTTCGCCAGCATTAAATCACTCGTCTTCCAGATAGGTATAGCCATATAACCCATTTTCGAATTCCGCCAGAAATTGCGCGCGTAACCCTTCATCAAGATCAGTTTGCTTCACCTGATTACGGAAATGCGTCAACAATTCTTTCGGATCGAGCTGAACATACTGCAACATGTCCGCCACAGTATCGCCTTCATCTGACAACTGAACATCTACGCGACCATCCGGGAAAACAAATACATCCACCGCCTCAGTGTCGCCAAACAGGTTGTGCATATTGCCAAGAATTTCCTGATAGGCGCCGACCATAAAAAAACCCAGCATAGGCGGGTTTTCCACATCGTACTCCGGCATCGGCATGGTGGTGGTAATACCATCGCCATCGACATAATGATCAATAGTGCCATCGGAGTCACAGGTAATATCCAGCAGTACCGCACGACGTTCCGGTGATTTATTTAACCCTTCCAGCGGCATGACCGGAAACAATTGGTCAATTCCCCAGGCATCCGGCATAGACTGGAATAACGAGAAATTGACGTAAATTTTGTCCGCCATCCGTTCCTGAAGCTCATCAATAATGGGTCGATGCGCCCGGTTACTCGGATCAAGATGTTGCTGAATATCATGACAAATACTGAGGTAGAGCTGTTCAGCCCAGGCACGCTGTGTCAGGTCATAGGTGCCCTGAGAATAACCGGTATGGATATCGAACAGATCCATCTTGCTATCGTGTAACCATTCACGCAGAGAACGACGATTATTTGGCTCATGCATCTCTTGCCAGGTATCCCACATACTGATAATGGCGCGCGGCGCATCATCACCTGGCGCTACCGGCGTGCTAAATTCGTTACGTTCAACACCAATAATATTGGACACCAATACCGTGTGATGGGCGGTTACCGCACGCCCCGATTCAGTGATCACCGTGGGATGTGACAAACCATGCTCTTCACACGCATCACCAATCGCCCAAATCACATTATTGGCGTATTCGTTCAGACCATAGTTCACAGAACAATCCGACTGGGAGCGTGTGCCTTCATAATCAACGCCCAACCCGCCGCCAACATCGAAACACTGAATGTTGACACCCAGTTTCGCCAGTTCCACATAAAAACGAGCCGATTCACGCACTCCGGTTGCAATATCGCGGATGTTCGCCATCTGCGATCCAAGGTGGAAGTGCAGTAATTGCAGGCTATCGAGCCGCCCGGCGTTGCGCATGATATCCACCAGTTGCAACACCTGGGAAGCCGACAAGCCAAATTTGGACTTCTCACCCCCGCTCGATTGCCACTTGCCGGAGCCTTGTGAAGCAAGGCGCGCCCGAATACCGAGACGCGGCACCACATTAAGCCGTCCGGCTTCTTCGAGTACCAGCTTAACTTCCGTCATCTTTTCGATAACCAAATACACTTTATGGCCGAGTTTTTCGCCAATCAGCGCCAGACGAATGTACTCACGGTCTTTATAGCCATTACAGACAATCACGGAACGTGTCATGCCCGCATGCGCCAGTACCGCCATTAGCTCTGCTTTAGACCCGGCTTCCAGCCCCAGCGGCTCTCCGGAGTTGATCAACGATTCAATCACCCGTTTATGTTGGTTGACCTTGATCGGATAGACCAGAAAATAGTCGCCTTTATAACCATAGGATTCACGCGCACGTTTAAAGGCCGCGTTAATTGAACGCAAACGGTGCTGCAAAATTTGTGGAAAACAAAACAGTGCCGGCAAACGCTGTCCATCGGCTTCGCGTTCCTTGACCAGTTTCGCCAGGTCAACGCGCGCCTGCGGCACATCGGGATCCGGACAAACGCTGATATGACCCAGTTCATTCACGTCATAATAGTTATTGCCCCACCAGGCAATATTATATGTACGTAACATTTTACTGGCGTCTTGATCACTCATGGCCACCTCCTGCATGGAACGGAGCGCACCCAGTTCGCCTGCTGACGAACCCTTAATAGTCTTCATGCCGTCAGACATCGCGAACCTCAATTTTCAGTAATAAAATGAACTTGTTAACCACTGTCGCAAACCCATACTGCGAACACAATAATCCGGCATCCACCGATGAAACCAATAACGCGTGCTGACATCCTGCGCAAGCACGTTTTCGTAAGTATGCAGTGTAAAACACGTCACCGAACTCCATGTAACGGGTCAGAAAAAGCTTACGTTATCTCTCAAAAAAACCGAGAGATCCCCTTCAAAATTGTCACAAAGGTTAGTCTGTACACATGTCGTAGCGATGACAGGAACAAAGAAAAGCGGTTGGAAGAGCGCAGAAAAGAACTGAAACATGCCAGCGCAGCGCACCAGGTAAGAAGAGAGGAAAGCCTGGTTCATTACTCGTATCACCTCCACGCATGCTTGTGGCACGCAGAAATACACATCAGCGGGTGAAAATCTGATACCTCCGCACAGATCTCTCATTGTGCGACAAGCGGCCGGCATTTTATACAACCCCTGGCGCGAAAAGCAAAAATAAATTGTGTAATTGCGGAGCCTGTCGGAGAAAAAGGACATTTTATGGGTTGCCAAAAATGCGGATTAAGAAAAATGCCTGGTAATTCGCACATTGAGTGACCTAAAATAGCCATCCAGAAGTTAATCCATCCAAACTGGTTAACTGCTACACGGCTCACAGCGTTGGCTGAAAGGTCGTTGAGACAGGGTGAACCTTTCTCATATGCTATGCAGTCGTTTTCAAACCGTTTCAGTAAGGTAAAGGTAAAGAATAAAATGGCTAAACACCTTTTTACGTCCGAGTCCGTAGCAGAAGGACACCCTGATAAAATTGCTGACCAGATTTCCGACGCCGTTCTTGATGCCATCCTCAAACAGGATCCCAAAGCGCGCGTTGCCTGCGAAACTTATGTGAAAACCGGGATGGTTTTGGTTGGCGGTGAAATAACCACCAGCGCATGGGTGGATATCGAAGAGATCACCCGTAATACTGTGCGTGAGATCGGTTATGTGGGCTCCGAAATGGGCTTTGATGCCAACTCTTGTGCCGTTCTGAGTGCAATTGGTAAGCAATCACCGGATATTAACCAGGGCGTTGACCGTAGTGACCCGTATGAACAGGGCGCTGGCGACCAGGGACTGATGTTTGGTTATGCCACCAATGAAACCGACGTATTCATGCCAGCGCCAATAACCTATGCTCACCGTCTGGTGCAACGTCAGTCTGAAGTGCGTAAAAATGGCACACTGCCCTGGCTGCGCCCGGATGCGAAAAGCCAGGTGACTTTCCAGTATGATGGCGGAAAAATTGTTGGTATTGATGCGGTGGTGCTGTCAACTCAGCATGCGGCAGAGATATCACAAAAAGATCTGCATGACGCGGTAATGGACGAGATTATCAAACCCGTTTTGCCCGCTGAATGGCTGAACGCCAGCACCAAGTTCTTTATTAACCCGACTGGTCGCTTTGTTATCGGTGGACCCATGGGGGACTGTGGTTTGACCGGCCGTAAAATCATCGTTGACACCTACGGCGGCATGGCTCGTCATGGTGGTGGTGCATTTTCTGGCAAAGACCCGTCTAAAGTTGACCGCTCCGCTGCCTATGCAGCGCGTTATGTGGCCAAAAATATCGTTGCGGCGGGCCTGGCTGAACGCTGTGAAATTCAGGTTTCTTACGCGATCGGCGTCGCAGAACCGACTTCAATCATGGTAGAAACTTTTGGTACAGAAAAAGTGCCGACAGAAAAATTGACGCTGTTGGTGCGTGAGTATTTTGATCTGCGTCCTTACGGCCTGATTCAAATGCTGGATCTGTTACAGCCCATTTACCGTGAAACCGCGGCTTATGGTCACTTTGGCCGCGAGCATTTCCCATGGGAAAAAACGGACAAAGCAGAACAACTGCGTGATGCCGCTGGCCTGTAATTTCCCCAGCCGGACATGACCGAGGGCGGAACCCCTTTCCGCCCTCGCAGAACATCCCCAGGCCGAATATGATTCGGCTCTTTTTGCTCCGCGAAGACCATGCAAACTTGATGAAATTCCCTGTTTTGGCGCCATGGGGTGAACTTAACCGCCGCCGCCAGCACCAAGATGTCGTCATCAATGCAGACATGTTCTGTATCACTTTTTACGCCGCCGCATTTTTCAGGCATTGTTGTTTTCTTTCACCGTCAGTCGTATTCTCCCGGCCATGAAATCACTTCGACTTCCCATCGCACTGCAACAAGCGGTAATGCGCGTCCTGCGGGAGAAATTGCAACTGGCGAATCAGCGCCTTGAACGCCATTATCCCGAGCCTAACCTGGTGTACCTGCAACGCGGTACCACTGCCGGGACCGCATGGCTGGAACGTTGGGAAATTCGCCTGAACCCCGTTCTGTTGATGGAAAATCAACTGGCATTCATCGACGAAGTGGTGCCGCATGAACTGGCCCATCTCCTGGTGTGGAAATATTTTGGGCGCGTGGCGCCGCATGGCAAAGAGTGGAAATGGATGATGGAAACCGTGCTGGAAATTCCTGCACGACGCACCCACCAGTTTGCGGTGACCTCGGTACGCAGCCAGACTTTTCCCTATCGCTGCCGTTGTCAACAGCATCATCTCACCCTTCGCCGCCATAATCGGATATTACGTGGTGAAACCGAGTATCGCTGCATGCATTGCGGCGAGATTCTGCAACCAGGGGAATTTGTCTCGCTTGCCCATTCGCCAGATAGCGCAGGCGATGATTGACAACATCGCAGAATAAACCGTCGTCCTGGCTTTTTTGATCTGCTATTCTGCGCCCTGTTGCAGCAAAATCATCAAGTTGGAATATGTCTCGCAAATATTTAATGCTATTTATTGTCACGTTATGGAGCGTTCCCTTTACCGCACAGACTCTCAGCCAGAATAACTATCATCAAAATAATTTCCAGCAAGCCAAAGCCTATGCCATGAAAATTAACGCGACCGCCCCCGGATCTTTTTATTGCGGCTGTAAAATTAGCTGGAAAGGGAAAAAAGGCCTGCCAGACCTTGCCTCCTGTGGCTATCAGGTACGCAAAGACGCCAATCGCGCTAAACGCATCGAATGGGAGCACGTGGTACCCGCCTGGCAGTTTGGCCATTTACGCCAGTGCTGGCAAAAAGGGGGGCGAAAAAACTGTCGTAATGATGCGGGCTATCGTCATATTGAGTCCGACCTGCATAACCTGCAACCCGCTATCGGCGAAATCAATGGCGATCGCGGAAACTTCATGTACAGCCAATGGCGTGGCGGGGAATCGCAATATGGTCAGTGCGCGATGAAAATCGATTTTAAAAACAAGCTGGCCGAGCCGCCTGCGCGGGCGCGAGGCGCCATCGCGCGGACTTATTTCTATATGCGCGATCGCTATCAATTGCGTTTATCGAAACAACAGACACAGTTAATGACGGCCTGGAACACGTTATATCCAGTGAGCGTATGGGAGTGTGAGCGTGATAAGCGCATTGCGTCTATTCAGGGCAACCACAACCCCTATGTACAGCGTGCTTGCCAGCGCTAAAATCACTGCCCTAAACTACATCATTCATTTTTGTCGTATACGCTGTTTCGTACAGCGTTTTATCATCAGGAACCCCATGCGTATACCCCGCATTTACCATCCCCAACCATTGCAGGCAGGCAGTGAAATTATGCTCAGTGATGAGGCGGCAAACCACATTGCTCGCGTACTTCGTATGGGCCAGGGCCAGGTATTGGAATTATTTGATGGCAGTAATCTGGTTTTTTCCGCCGAGATTCTGCAAGCCGGGAAGAAAAATGTCATTGTTAACGTGACCGAAAGCCATGCCGATGATCGTGAATCGCCACTTCATTTGCATCTTGGTCAGGTCATGTCCCGCGGCGAGAAAATGGAATTCACCATCCAGAAATCAATTGAGCTGGGGGTTAATGTCATTACCCCCTTGTTTTCTGAACGCTGTGGCGTAAAGCTGGAAGCAGAGCGGCTGGCGAAAAAAATCCAGCAATGGCAGAAGATTGTGGTCTCGGCCTGCGAACAGTGCGAACGCAATCGTGTTCCGGTGGTGCGCGCAGCGATGACGCTGGAATCCTGGTGTGCTGAACAGGATGACGGGCTAAAACTCAATCTGCATCCACGCGCGCAGCACAGCATTAATTCATTACCCCGCCCGGTTGAGCGTGTTCGCTTATTGATCGGCCCCGAAGGCGGGTTGTCGTCCGATGAAATAACCATGACGGCGCGCCACGGCTTTACCGATATCTTGCTGGGGCCACGCGTGTTGCGCACGGAGACCACGGCATTAACCGCCATTACCGCCTTACAGGTACGATTCGGCGATTTAGGCTAGCAAGCGGGGGCGATGTTAGTTCAACCCGTTGCGTTAAACCGCAACCCTGATGTTGTGAAAATCTGTATTAAGAGGGTATCCATGTCACCCCACGAGGAGAATAAGATGATCAAGCTTGGCATCGTAATGGATCCCATTACGACAATTAACATTAAAAAAGACACCAGCTTTGCCATGTTGCTGGAAGCCCAGCGTCGTGGTTATGAAATACATTATATGGAGATGGGCGATCTCTATCTGCGGGCGGGAGAAGCGCGGGCACGTACTCGCAGGCTCAGTGTGGAGCAGAACTACGACAAATGGTTTGCGTTTAATGATGAACACGATATTGCACTTGCCGATTTAAACGTCATTCTGATGCGCAAGGACCCCCCTTTCGATACCGAATTTATTTACGCGACATATATTCTTGAGCGTGCGGAAGAGAAAGGGGCCTTGATCGTGAACAAACCCCAGAGCCTGCGCGACTGTAACGAAAAATTGTTCACCGCCTGGTTTGCTGAACTCACGCCCGATACGCTGGTCACACGTAATGCACAGCACATCCGTACATTCTGGCAACAGCATGGTGATATCATTCTGAAGCCACTGGATGGCATGGGCGGTTCATCAATTTTCCGTATTAAACAAGATGATCCCAATGTTGCGGTAATTATTGAAACACTGACTAACGATGGCCGTACTTACTGCATGTCACAGAATTATATACCGGCGATCAAAGAGGGTGATAAGCGCGTGCTGGTTATTGATGGCGAACCCGTGCCATATTGCCTGGCCCGCATCCCGCAATCGGGTGAAACCCGTGGTAATCTGGCGGCGGGCGGACGTGGCGAAGCGCGTCCATTGACCGACAGTGACTGGGAAATCGCCCGCCGCGTCGGCCCAACGCTGAAAGCAAAGGGGTTGATCTTCGTCGGCCTGGATATCATCGGTGATAAACTGACCGAGATTAACGTCACCAGCCCCACCTGTGTACGTGAAATCGAAGCTGTTTTCCCCATCTCCATCACGGGTATGTTGATGGATGCGATTGAGAAACGCCTGCATTGACGATCAACGGGGTCACTGGCCCCGTTGTTCACCCATTAACTGAACAGCCTGTATCATGCTATTCGCGTTTAACCCGTAGACAAAACGAGTGATAATGAATTTACAGCACCATTTTTTAATTGCCATGCCCATGCTACAAGACCCATTCTTCAAACGCTCAGTGGTTTACATCTGCGAGCATAATGAAGATGGCGCCATGGGACTGATTGTCAATAAACCTCTGGAAAATCTGACGGTTGACGGCATTCTCAAAAAACTAAAGATTGCGCCGACACCGCGCGATCCGGCACAAAAGCTCGATAAACCCGTGTTCTCTGGCGGCCCGCTGGCGGAAGACCGCGGCTTTATTTTACACTCTGCGCAACGAACCTATGCCTCAAGCATTCGTGTTTCTGATAACACCGTAATCACCACGTCCCGCGATGTACTGGAAGCGATGGGAACGCCGGAACAGCCGCATCATGTGCTGGTTGCACTCGGATACTGTTCCTGGGAAAAAGACCAGTTAGAAGGCGAATTGCTGGAAAATGCCTGGCTTACCACCCCGGCCAATAGTCAGATTCTGTTCCACACCCCCATTGCCGAACGCTGGCGCGAAGCCGCCAAAAGCATTGGCGTGGATATTCATAATATTACCAATGAAGCAGGCCATGCCTGATGGTAAACATGACATTGCTGGCCTTCGATTTTGGTACTAAAAGTATTGGAGTTGCTGTTGGTCAGCGACTAACCGGCACCGCAAGATCACTCGAGGCGTTAAAAGCTCAGGATGGTATTCCTGACTGGAGCAAAATAGAGCTACTGCTGCAAGAGTGGCAACCGGAACGCGTAATCATTGGGCTCCCTTTGAATATGGACGGCACCGAACAACCGTTAACAGCTCGGGCGCGCAAATTCGCCAACCGTCTGCACGGCCGTTTTGGTGTACAGACTGACTTACATGACGAACGGCTTAGTACCGTGGAAGCACGTGCCGACCTCTTTGCCCATGGTGGTTTCAAAGCACTAACCAAAGGACGGGTGGATTCGCTGTCCGCTGTTATCATTCTTGAAAGCTGGTTTGAAAATAATCCCGCCATCTAGCAATACGCCGACATCAACTGTCAGGTATCCGTACCGCCTGGCGGCTCAGCATGCCACAAGTCCGGCCTTTTCTCGTTCAGATAAACTCTGCTCGAAGGTTTGCATTCCTGACTGCATACCGGTCTGTAATAATCCGGGGAGTTGATGGGTTTTACCTTCACGAATTAAATTTGCCACCGCTGGCGTGCTCACCAGCACTTCAAACAGTGCGACCCGCCCCCCCTCTTTCGCCGCCACCAGTCGCTGAGCAATAACAGCTTTCAGGCTACTCGCCAGTTGGCTGCGAACCAGATTTTTCTCTTCCGCTGGAAATACATCCACCAGCCGATCAACTGCCTGCGTGGCGCTGCGAGTGTGCAATGTCGCCATCACCAGATGCCCGGTTTCCGCCGCCGTCAATGCTAAACGAATAGTTTCGCCATCACGTAACTCGCCCAGTAAGATCACATCGGGATCTTCGCGCAGCGCCGCCCGCAAGCCGTCACTGAAAGAACGACAATGTTGCCCGATCTCCCGTTGTTGAATCAAAGATTGTTGGCTGCAGTGCATAAATTCGATCGGATCTTCAAGGGTCAGAATATGCAGATCACGCTGCCGATTTAACGCATCAATCATCGAGGCCAGAGTGGTTGATTTACCGCTTCCCGTAGCGCCGGTGACCAGAATCAAGCCATCTGACTGCTGTAACAACCCAGGAACGACCGCCGGCATGTGCAATGTCTCCAGCGCCGGGCAGTGACTGGCTATCAACCGTAATGCCAGCGACAACCCGTATTTTTGTCGGAAAAGGTTAGCGCGCAAACGCGTGCCATCGCGGATCGTCAGCGCAAAATCGGCATGTCCGGTCATATCCAGACTGACTTGTTGGGCGGGTTCCAGCCAGCCATGCACCATGGCTTCCAGTGCGGTGCTTTCCAGCGGTTGATAACCCGGAATCGTCGTTAATCGCCCTTCACACCGCCATCGTGGCAAATGTCCGCTGCAAAGGTGCAGATCGGCCGCATTATGCTTTACACTAAGGGCCACGATTTCTTCTATATCCATACGATTCTCCTGACTATGACTTCAATTGAACATAACCTACAAGAAGTTCGCCAACGAATCTCTGCGGCGGCAGAACATTGCGGCCGCAATCCACAGGAAATTACCTTGATTGCAGTGAGTAAAACAAAACCTGTGAGCGCTATCGAAGAAGCGATCGCCGCCGGGCAAACTGCATTCGGTGAGAACTACGTGCAGGAAGGTGTAGAGAAGATTCAGGCACTGGCCCGGTATTCACAGATCGAATGGCACTTTATTGGCCCGTTGCAATCCAATAAAAGTCGACAAGTCGCGGAACATTTCGCCTGGTGTCATACCGTTGATCGCCTGCGTATTGCGCTGCGCCTCAGTGAACAGCGCCCGGTGCATTTACCGCCGCTTAACGTCCTGATTCAGATAAACATCAGTGATGAGAAAAGTAAATCGGGCATTATGCTGGATGCATTGTCAGAGTTGGCAAACGCCATTGCGACACTGCCCAACCTGAGATTGCGTGGTTTGATGGCGATTCCGGCACCAGAAAGCGACTACTCGCGCCAATGCGCTGTTTATCAGAAAATGGCGGATGCCCTGGCTGAACTGAAACACCAATACCCCGACGTCGATACCCTTTCTCTGGGAATGAGCGATGACATGACCGCCGCCATTGCGGCTGGCAGCACCATGGTACGTATCGGCACCGCCATTTTTGGCGCGCGGAACACCACCACATACACACAACAATAACTGAGGAACCTCATGCTGACGTTGACTTTTTTGGTCAAAACCCTGATCGATCTCTACGTAATGGTGCTATTACTGCGTATCTGGATGCAATGGTCACGCTGTGACTTCTACAATCCTTTGTCGCAGTTTATTGTCAAAATCACCCAATTTGTGGTGAAACCATTACGCCGGGTCATCCCGGCCATTGGGCCGATTGATACGGCCTCGTTGCTGTTGGCCTTTGTATTGACCACGCTGAAATATCCAATTTTGTTGTTAATTCAGGTCAGTACGCTGTCCCTGGATCCAATGAATCTGCTGGTAGGTCTGCTGGCATTGCTGAAATCCGCAGGTTCTCTTGTGTTCTGGGTCATCATTATTCGTTCGCTCATGAGTTGGATCAGCCAGGGACGTGGCCCGGTGGATTATGTATTGATCCAACTGACCGAGCCATTAATGGCGCCAATACGCCGCATCATTCCGGCCATGGGCGGCATTGATTTCTCCGCCATGGTGGTGATTTTGATCCTTTATGTGTTGAATTACCTCGGTATGGACCTGTTTCCTGGCCTCTGGTACTTGCTGTAATCCTTTGAAAAATTCAGGAACTGTTATGCAAAAAGTGGTACTTGCCACCAGCAATCCCGGGAAAGTCCGCGAGCTGGCCGATTTGCTGGCGGACTTTGGTCTCGATATCGTGGCTCAAACCGAGCTTGGCGTAGCGTCGGTGGAAGAAACCGGACTCACTTTTATCGAAAACGCCATCCTCAAAGCGCGCCATGCTGCTCAAACTACCGGCTTGCCGGCGATTGCCGATGATTCCGGGCTGGCGGTGCGTGCCCTGCATGGCGCTCCCGGAATTTACTCGGCCCGCTACGCGGGTATTGAGGCCAGTGACCAGCATAATCTGGAAAAGTTACTTCATGCGCTGGAAGATGTACCGGACGATCAGCGTCAGGCGCAATTCCACTGTGTCCTGGTGTATCTGCGCCATGCCGCTGATCCGACACCTTGGGTGTTTCACGGTCGTTGGGACGGCGAGATCACCCGTGTTGCCTCCGGTGCCGGGGGATTTGGCTATGATCCGATATTCTACGTTCCCGCGCTGGGTAAAACAGCGGCAGAGCTGAGCAAAGAGGAAAAACAGGCGTTTTCCCATCGCGGAAAAGCATTAACTCTGCTGCTGGAAGCCATGCGTAATGGCTAATCTGCCGCCGTTGAGCCTTTATATTCATATTCCATGGTGTATACAGAAGTGCCCTTATTGTGATTTCAACTCACATGCGTTGAAAGGCGAGGTGCCGCATGAAGAATATGTGCAACACCTGCTGGCCGATCTGGAAAAAGATTTACCACTCACCAGCGGCCGTGAGGTGAGCACGCTGTTTATTGGTGGCGGGACGCCAAGCCTGCTTAGCAGTGAGGCCATGGCTCATTTGCTGGATGGTGTACGAGCGCGCCTGCCATTGTCACCCACCGCGGAGATAACCATGGAAGCAAATCCTGGCGCGGTGGAAGCAGAGCGTTTTAGTGGTTATCAGCGGGCGGGAATCAATCGCATTTCTATCGGCGTACAAAGCTTCAGCCCACAGAAACTGGCACGACTGGGGCGCATTCATGATGATGAAGAGGCAAAACGCGCAGCCATGCTGGCGACGGAGTTACACTTACGCAGCTTTAATCTTGATCTAATGCATGGTCTGCCGGATCAGTCGCTGGACGAGGCGCTGGACGATTTACGTCAGGCCATCGCACTCGATCCACCCCATCTGTCATGGTATCAACTGACTATCGAACCGAACACGTTGTTCGCTTCACGCCCGCCACGTTTGCCTGATGATGATGCCCTGTGGGATATTTTTGAACAAGGTCACCAGTTGTTGTCCTCGGCAGGCTACCAACGCTATGAAACCTCAGCCTATGCGAAACCAGGTTATCGCTGCCAACATAATTTGAACTACTGGCGTTTTGGCGATTATCTGGGCATCGGCTGCGGGGCCCACGGTAAGTTAACACAGCATGACGGGCGCATCATTCGTACAGTAAAAACACGCCATCCGCGTGGATTCATGAGCGGAAACTACCTTGATAAACAATATGATGTTATCGATGCCGATAAGCCATTTGAGTTTTTTATGAACCGTTTGCGTTTGCTGGAAGCCGCACCACGCGAGGAGTTCAACCGCTATACCGGGCTTAGCGAAGCCGTGATCCGCCCACAGATTGACGACGCGCTAAAACAAGGTTACCTCAGCGAAACGCCCACCCACTGGCAAACGACAGAAAAAGGCACCCTGTTTCTGAATTCATTACTGGAACTGTTTTTAGCTGAGTAATCAGGCTATTGGTTACCGATCAAGGCGACGCAAGCGTCGCCCTGGCGGATCTTATGAAAGTGATCGACTATGGCAACGCCGCCAGCAATCCCTGACGCTGTTCTTCCAGTGAGGTCACTCGCTGGCAAACCTCTTTACCGAAGCGCTGGAAATCGTGTTCCTGATTGCTCCATTCGCTCTGAAGCGATTGCTGTAAGCCGCCGAGATTGCCCATAATCGCCTGTAACGGATTATCGCTATTACCACTCACATTGCTGCCCATCTCATTCAGGCTATCCTGAACCACCCCACCAAGGCTATTTTGCACCAGGCGTTCACCCTCCTGACGCACTGCATCAATGGCCTTATAATGGAATGTCAGGCCATCACTGCGATGTTCAATAATACGGTTCATCTGTTGTTTAAGCTGCTGATTCAATGTGGTAAGACGATTGCGTACCCGGCTGTTCGCACCCAGCTTTTGCACAATCACCTTATCGAGCGCCTGACGCCCGGTTTCCAGCCGTTGTGACGCACCTTGATCAATCCAGGGTAAATCACGCCGCAGCGCGTTTTGATAATCAATCGCTTGCTGACGCGTCGCGCTGTCAACCTGCCGCTGTTTACCGTTGTATTTCACCTCACCCTGTGGAGAAATAATCAGATCACCGTTGGTACCTACCACCTGCACCGTTTGTGGCGCAATCACCACATCGTCCTGTGGTTTCACATTGCATTCATAGGCTGCCTGTACCTGGGTTGCAGCCAGTATTAACACTGCAGCCAGTGTTTTACGCATCATGGCATCTCCTGGAAAAGTTCGAACATCCTGTGACGACCGGGATAATACCGGTAGCGCCGCGACGGCGATACATTGCCGACATCAGACATACCCGTGCCTGTTGCTGCTTAGTCCCACCAAACGTCGAAGAGTTCAGTCACTGCGACGGGGTGAAGCTGTCGATCTTCCAGCCATTTGCGTACCTGCTCACGGTGTTCATCTGTACATTTACCGTTTTGTTGCAGGCAAACCAACCCTTCCCATTGCAGATAACCGCTGCCATCAAATGCCAGCCCATTAGGCTCGATCACCTCATTGATCAACGCATCTACGGTCGCGTCGATCTGCTGTTCCCCGGTCCCCTGAGGGAAGTTCCAGCTAATGGAAAAGCCCAATTCCTGAAATTCATCAATATGCATTTTTTTACGAAGACGACGACTGCGTTGTGTTGCCATAGCTTATTTCACCCTCTCAAACATCAGATCCCAAACCCCGTGGCCCAAACGCTGGCCGCGTTGTTCAAATTTGGTTACCGGGCGCGATGCCGGACGCGCCACATAATCAACGCCAGGTGACAAATTTTTGTAACCGTCCACGCTGTTCATCACCGTCAGCATGTGTTCCGCATACGCTTCCCAGTCAGTTGCCATATGGAATACACCGCCCGGCTTCAGTTTACGCTGAACCAGCTCAACGAATGGCACCTGTACGATACGGCGCTTATTATGCCGTGCTTTATGCCACGGATCGGGGAAAAATAGCTGTACCATTGACAGCGTATTATCCGGGATCATATTTTCCAGCACTTCGAGCGCGTCATGGCGCATCACGCGCAGGTTTTCCACTCCGACTTCATTGGCCGTGCTCAGGCACGCGCCCACCCCTGGCGCATGCACTTCAATCCCAAGGAAGTTTTTCTGTGGATTAAGGCTTGCCATGGTCACCAGCGAGGCGCCCATACCAAAACCGATCTCCAGCACCACGGGCATATCACGGCCGAACAACGTCACCAGATCAAGCGGCGCGGATTGATATTCCACCCCCAGCACCGACCAGTATGACGCCAGCGCGACTTCCTGGCCTTTGGTCAACCGCCCCTGACGGCGGACAAAACTGCGGATACGCCGCAACGGACGGCCATCTTCATCAAATTTCGGGGTGATGACGTCATTTATCATATCTCTGCCTGTGTACATGTTCAGGAAACGGGCATTATGCAAAGTTATGGCCGGGAAGCAAGCCTTTGCAAAGTTCCGGTTTACACCATTACGCGACTGTGCTGGAATTCCTGCCTGAGTGTAGAGCAATAACGGAAAATTTCCTTCAAATGATGCAAGCGCAACCGTTCGCGCAACACGTGCTGGACTGGTATCACGGCTTCGGGCGCAAAACCTTGCCCTGGCAGCAACAGAAAACACCTTACACCGTCTGGTTGTCTGAAGTGATGCTGCAACAGACCCAGGTGGCGACTGTTATCCCTTATTTTCGGCGCTTTATGGCCCGGTTTCCCACGGTAAAGGAGTTAGCCGCCGCTCCGCTGGATGAGGTCCTTCATTTGTGGACCGGGCTTGGTTACTATGCACGGGCGCGTAACTTGCATCAGGCCGCCAAAACGGTGATGGAAAAACATCACGGTGAATTTCCGCAAAACTTCACTGATGTCGCCGCCCTGCCCGGAGTTGGCCGCTCGACCGCCGGGGCGATTCTGTCACTCGCTCTCGGTCAGCATTTCCCGATTCTTGACGGCAATGTCAAACGCGTGCTGGCGCGCTGCTATGCTGTTGCCGGCTGGCCAGGGAAAAAGGATGTTGAAAATCGCTTATGGCAGATCAGTACTGAGGTGACGCCCGCTGTGGGCATCAGTCAATTTAACCAGGCGATGATGGATTTAGGCGCACTGGTCTGCACGCGGACAAAACCCAAATGTGGCATTTGTCCGCTCAGTAATGAGTGTATCGCCAGCGCCAATGGCAGTTGGGCAAATTATCCGGGCAAGAAACCCAAACAGGCCTTACCAGTACGTACCGCCTGGTTCTTACTGGCGCAACGCGGCAGTAAAATCTGGCTGGAACAGCGTCCGCCAGTGGGGTTATGGGGCGGATTGTTCTGTTTTCCGCAGTTCACGACGGAAGAGATGTTGCACGAATGGCTACGAACTCGCGCGCTTAGCAGCAAGCGATTACAACAAATGACCGCATTTCGTCATACATTTAGCCATTTTCATTTGGATATTGTGCCAGTATGGCTGGAATTATCTGCAGCCAGCGCGGCGATGGATGATGGCGCTGGTCTCTGGTATAACTTAGCGCAGCCACCCGCTGTGGGGCTGGCCGCTCCGGTTGAGCGTCTGCTGCATGAATTACGGCCCCCCCGGCAAATGACGTTGCCCCCTATGACTGAAGAGGAAGAGTAATGAGTCGTATGATTTTTTGTACCTTTCTGCAACGTGATGCTGAAGGCCAGGACTTTCAGTTATACCCGGGCGAACTGGGTAAACGTATCTACAATGACATATCTAAAGAAGCCTGGTCGCAGTGGATGACGAAACAAACCATGTTGATTAATGAGAAAAAACTCAACATGATGAATCCTGGAGACCGTAAACAGCTTGAGCAAGAAATGGTGAACTTCCTTTTCGACGGTCAGGATGTGCATATTGCCGGCTATACCCCACCAGAAAAATAACGCTTTAGGTCTCTTTCGAGACCCCATTTTGGGTTAAGCACAGATCACGATGAAAAAAGTTATTGCCTTGCTAGTGATAGCACCACTATTGGTTTCCTGCTCAAGCAATAAAAAAGAAGATCAGTTTCACGAAGAGTGGGTAAAAGATACCAACGGTTTTGATATTCTGATGGGCCAGTTCGCCCATAATATTGAAACGACCTGGGGTATCAATGAAGTATTGATTGCCGGTCCGAAAGACTATGTAAAATACAGTGATCAATACTATACCCGTAGCCACATTAACTTTGATGCCGGGACCATTACCATCGAAACCATTTCAGGGACCGATCCAATGGCCAGCCTGCGCCAGGCGATTGTGACAACCCTGTTGATCGGCGATGATCCCGGCAATGCCGACCTCTATTCCGATGTCAATGATATTCAAATCAGTAAAGAGCCATTGCTGTATGGCCAGGTGCTGGATAACACCGGGCAGCCCATTCGCTGGCAAGGTCGGGCGGCTAACTTTGCTGATTACCTGATCCAGAACCGGCTGCAAAGACGGGTTTCCGGTTTGCATGTCATTTGGTCGGTAAGCATTCCCATGGTGCCAAATCACCTCGATAAACGTGCGCATAAATATCTGCCCATCGTCCGCAAAGCCGCAGAGAAATATGGCGTTGATCAATCACTAATTCTTGCCATCATGCAGATCGAATCGAGCTTTAACCCGTATGCAGTGAGCAATGCCGATGCGCTGGGACTGATGCAAGTAGTACAACATAGCGCGGGGGTTGATGTATTCCGCATGAAAGGGAAATGGGGGAAACCCAGCCGCAGCTACCTGTTCGATCCGGAAAACAATATCGATACCGGTACCGCTTACCTGTCGCTTTTGCAGGATAACTATCTGGTTGGGATTGCTAACCCAAACTCACGCCGCTATGCGGTGATTACCGCTTATAACGGCGGGGCAGGCAGTGTGTTGCGTACTTTCTCCAGCGATAAGAACAAGGCTTTTTCCTTGATCAATGCCATGTCGCCTGATCAGGTCTACGACACCCTGACTCACGATCATCCGTCCGCTGAGTCCCGTCGCTATCTCTACAAAGTAAGCAATGCTCAGCGTGGCTATCACCGTTATTAAGCCTGATGCACGCCGGCCCCACATGTGACACATGCGGGGCCTGAATAGCGGGCAATAATTCGGCTGATGCGTCCCTCAGATGTGGGAGATAACCGGACAACCATGGCCGCCGGCGTCATTGCTGACGCCATAATTTTAACGATGGATATTTTTGAATTGTGCCGTTGTTTTGGTCAGGGCGACTTCGGTCGGCAAACGTTCCATTGAACTGGCGCCATAGAATCCATCGCACAGCGGGCAGTGATCCAAAATATATTGCGCATCTTCCGGTGATGAAATAGGCCCGCCATGACAAAGGACGATCACATCATCACGTACCTTTTTCGCAGACTGCGCCCATTCATTAATCAGTGGCACACAATCAGCTAACGTCAATGCGGTTTCCGCACCAATATTGCCGCCAGTGGTTAACCCCATGTGTGGCACAATGATATCCGCGCCAGCCTCAGTCATGGCTATCGCATCCGCCGCACTGAAGACATATGGCGTGGTGAGCATGTCTTTCTGATGGGCCAGAGCAATCATCTCCACCTCCAGAGCGAAACCCATGCCCGTCTCTTCGAGGTTGGCGCGGAAATTGCCATCAATTAACCCAACCGTGGGGAAATTCTGCACACCGGAAAATCCCAGCGCTTTCAGGTCATCAAGAAATTTATCAAACTGGCAGAAGGGATCGGTACCATTAACACCAGCCAGAACCGGTGTCTTTTTCACGACTGGCAACACCTCTTTCGCCATGTCAACCACGATTTCATTGGCATTGCCATAAGCCAGTAAGCCCGCAAGGGAACCGCGTCCCGCCATACGGTAGCGCCCTGAGTTATAAATCACAATCAGATCAATTCCCCCGGCCTCTTCACATTTTGCGGAAAGTCCGGTGCCGGCGCCGCCCCCGATGATCGGTTCACGGCGCGCAATCATGGCGCGAAATCGGCTTAATATCGCTTGTCGGCTAAATGCAGACATGATTAGTACTCCCTGGTGTTGATACGACGAAAAGCAGCCACGGCTGCCTCAGCAAATAAAGGATCATTAATGTTATAGGGTAAGTAGATAATTTTGCGTTGATCATTTTGTAATAGTGCGCTTTCCAGCGTAGTGATAAACGCCTGATCAGCTTCAGGAGACCAGAACGGTTGGCCTGGCGCATCAAGCGCGGAGAACCCACCTTGCGGGATCAAAAAACGTACCTCGCCATTACAGCGATTAAGTTTATCGGCAATCCATTTTGCCATTGCCACATTTTCCTCTGGCGTGGTGCGCATCAAGGTTATTTGTGCATTGTGGTGGTAAAATAACCGGCTGGCGTATTTCACCGGTATCGTGGCAGGATGACCAAAATTGACCATATCCAGTGCGCCGCAAGAGACGACATAAGGGAGTTGCGCCCGGGCAATGGCATCAAAGCGATCTTCACCACAGGCAAGAATCCCGCCCGCCAGTAAATCACAGACTTCGGTGGTGGTGATATCAAGTACCCCTGACAGCATACCGCTATCCACCAGCTTCTCCATCGCCCGGCCACCACTGCCGGTGGCATGAAATACCAGACAGTCATAATCCGTTTCCAGTAGCTGGCTTATCGCATGAATACACGGTGTAGTAACGCCGAACATGGTCAAACCAAGGGCAGGTTTATCAACCACATGGTCTTCTGACTGAAACAATACCGCCCCGGCAATCTGGTGCGCCGCATTACCCAGCACCCGCCGGGAAATACGGTTCAGCCCCGCCACATCGGTAACGGAATAAAGCATGGCAATATCGCTGGCGCCGATATAACCGGAAATGTCGCCAGACGCCATGGTCGATACCACCAACTTCGGTAAGCCCACAGGTAAAGCCTGCATCGCGGGCGTAATCAGCGCCGTTCCACCCGATCCGCCCAATCCGATAATCGCCGCAACATCATCACGGCTACTGAGAAAAATTTTAAATGCCATGGCCATGGCATCAATCGATTTACCACGGTCGCCACAAAATACCGCGCTGGCACCTTGCGGATGAAAAGCCGCCACGTCATCTGGGGAAATATCTGCGCAAGAATCGCCATTAAGTTTCTGTGTTGACAGGTCAACTGTCTTAACAGGTACCCCGGTGTTGGCAATCAAATCACGCACATAATATAGTTCAATTCCTTTAGTATCTGCCGTAGCAACAGCATAGATGAAACCTGTTATCTCTTTCATTTTCATCACTCAATCCTGTTATTTTAACTAATAAGGACTTGATAAACCTGAAATAAAAAGTTTTCATCCATGATAACGGGAATCGATACCCTCTGATTGAGACAACAGTATCACTCGAAATATTCATAATGCAAGCAAATGAAACGATAGTCTCATTATTATTTTGCAGGGACGTGATTTGCAACAAAAAAAGTTTAATAGCCAGCCAGACGGTGACTTTTGTTATAGTGCCCGATACAGATGATTGCTGAGCAATCGAGCTAACGGATACTACATGGGGTTATTGTGGTTCAAAGGGACACTCAGGAAAGCATGTCACTGACATCAACACGCGCCCGCACACGCCGGCGGTTAATTGAAATAGCAATGAAAATGTTTGATGAAGGCTCATTCCCTTCCATCACCGAAATTGCCCAGGCAGCGCAATTATC
This sequence comes from Enterobacterales bacterium, assembly GCA_015655145.1. GTDB lineage: Bacteria > Pseudomonadota > Gammaproteobacteria > Enterobacterales > Enterobacteriaceae > JAATFO01. The sequence continues at coordinate 35,043 of JAATFO010000024.1, forward strand.
CCGGGCAACCGCTTATCGCTATTTTCCCACCCAGAGCGCATTGGTTTCCGCAATCGTCACGGAGACATTGAGCCCAATGAAAAATTTTCATCCAGAACAACAAGAAGCCAGCGCACGGATTGAAGAACTGTTTACCTTCGCCTTTCCTCGCATGCTGCAACACGAAGGCACCTTACGGGCAGCCTTGCACTTATCGTTGACGCAATGGGCGCAATCGCAATCAGAAGAGACGATACCCGAGAAAGAAAAATTGGTGCGGGGGAACCGTAAGCAGTTGCTACAGACTGTAGTTGCGCCGTTGGCCAATGAGCTACCGCCCGCGCTACTACAGCGCGTCATTTACGCGCTCTCGCTGGTGTATGGCTCAGAAATCTTTCTGGTGATGAAGGATATCTGGGGATGCGACAACCAAACATTGCAAGATGTCGCCAGGTGGATGGCCAGGGCGATTGTGCGCCAGGCGCGGGAAGACGCCAAAACTGAGCATGATGAAGAGTCATCGCGCTGATCCTCCAGCGCGTCGGCTCCTATGCACTGATGACGTAGCCAGATAAGCGTTTCACGCCATGCTCATCAGTTTCAGTGTATACTCCCTGCAATTCCGGTGAGAAGCCAGGCAGTAAATTTAGGCCTTCTTCCAGCGCGAGAAAATAGCGCTGTGCCGCGCCTCCCCAGACCTCGCCGGGAACCACACAAAGCACGCCGGGCGGGTACGGCAGCGCCCCTTCCGCGGCGATACGCCCTTCCGCTTTAGCGATTGGCACCAGTTCAACCTCCCCGCGAATAAACGCAATGTTGGCATCCTGTGGATTCATTGCCACCTGCGGCAAACTTTCCTGTCGGAACATCGCCTTTTGCAAATCTTTGACGCCATAACTGACATACAAGTCATGCATCTCCTGGCATAACCGGTGTAACGTGTAGCCTTCATAGCGCTGCGCATTTTTGCGGTAAATGGTCGGCAATACATCACACAATAAGGCATTTTCCTGCATATGCTGTTCAAACTGCCTGAGCATCGCCACCAAATGCGCCATTTTTTCCGCACTTTCCGCGGGTGTCAGCAGAAACAAAATCGAATTAAGATCACACTTCTCTGGCACGATCCCCTGTTCACGCAGGTAATTGGCCAGAATCGTGGCCGGAATACCGAACGCGGCATATTCGCCATTGGCGGCATTGATACCCGGCGTGGTGAGCAATAATTTGCAGGGATCGATCAGATACTGATCCTGCGCATAACCGGCAAAGCCATGCCATTGCGCGCCAGGGGCGAAACTAAAATAACGGGCATCATCCGCGATCACGGCAGATGGCGCATCCTGCCAGGGTTTGCCGTCCACCGTATCCGGTAAAAACGGTTTGATCATATTACACTGCGCCAGAATCGCTTTGCGCGCCTCAATCCCCAGTAACACACACTCATGCCACAACCGACGCCCGGCCTCACCCTGGTGCATTTTCGCATTGACATCCAGCGCCGCAAACAAAGGATAAAACGGACTGGTCGACGCATGTAACATAAAGGCATTATTGAGCCGTTTATGGCTACAAAAGCGCTTCTGACCACGAATATGGTTATCTTTTTTATGAATTTGCGAGGTTTGGGAAAAACCGGCTTGCTGTTTATGTACCGACTGGGTAACAAAAATGCCGGGATCGTTTTCGTTGAGATCCAGCAACAGCGGTGAACAAGCCTGCATGACCGGAATAAACTGCTCATAGCCCACCCAGGCGGAATCAAATAAGATGTAATCACAGAGGTGACCGATGCGGTCAATCACCTGACGCGCGTTGTAAACCGTACCGTCATAGGTGCCAAGCTGGATCACCGCCAGGCGAAACGGTCGTGCTTCATGCATACGCTCCGGCGCCACCGCTTTGATCTGCTTGCGCAGATAACGCTCATCAAAACAAAGCGCATCAATACCGCCAATAAAGCCAAACGGGTTACGCGCGGTTTCCAGATAAACCGGGGTGGCGCCAGCCTGAATCAGCGCACCATGATGGTTGGACTTATGGTTGTTACGGTCAAACAACACCAGGTCGCCCCGCGTCAGCAACGCATTAGTGACCACTTTATTGGCGCCGGAGGTGCCATTTAACACAAAATAGGTCTTATCGGCATTGAACACTTTTGCCGCAAATTTCTGCGCATGTTTTGCCGAACCTTCATGAATCAACAGGTCACCAAGCTTAACATCAGCATTGCACATATCTGAGCGAAAAACATTTTCGCCATAAAAATCATAAAATTGCCGACCTGCCGGATGCTTTTTAAAAAACGCGCCACCCTGGTGCCCGGGACAGGCGAAGGTACTGTTATTCATCGCAACATATTTAGTCAGCGTATCAAAAAACGGCGGTAACAAATCAGCTTCATACGCGGCGGCCGCAGTTTCCAGTTGAGCCGTGTCGGCGGCACTATCCGCCAAAACCCCGGTCACTGACGGTAATTCCGCGCGATCACTGTCTGGATCCAGCACGATGAATACGGGCAAGTTAAAACCAGTATGGCGCAATAACGCCAGCACACCACTACGCGAATCCGCCACGGAGACGACAACCGCCGCCACATCAGTAAAATCAGTATTATCCAGCGTCACAACATCACGCGTGGTGTTCAGGTGTGTCGCAATAGCGACACTGGCAGCAATTTTTAATCGTGTCATAACACAAATCCCCAGCGGTCAAGGATGAGTGAGTGCCAAAGGCACAACAATAGGAAGCAACTTCCCGGCGAAAGGGTGTCAGGATGGAACGTAACAGAATAAATTCCAGCTTCGACCGATAGACATCAGTAAAACCAGAGAATGTCTGTTTTTACTCATGCCCAACAGCAAGCTTCAGATGGCCTCACCGCATGGTGAGAAACGGCGGCAAACAGGAAGTGTTGGAGCATGATCGCGCGCAAAGCACCATACAAAGATGGCGGGAACAAGTGCGCTTGTGCAGCATTGAACCAGGCATGGCGGCGACCTCAGTGAATAAACCATCATATGGCAGTAAAATCTGCGCAATAATGTCACTTTTTAGCGGTGGGTACAACCCGCAAAAGTGAATTAATTATTCGAGCGATAAAAAAACAACATGTTGTTTTATATTGTTTTTTATCAAAAGGTAAAATTAAAATCGTTTTATTATCTGCACGTTATGTTTCGTGGTTTACTTCCCCCTCTCATCGTCCTGCTTTCCTTCCGCTATGGAGGCTGAACTGTTCATCATGGCAAGGTCAGCAAGCACGTCTGCATAAATATTCTCTGCCAGCGGGCTGGATAACGTCAGCCGCGAGTGACAATGACAGGAAATATTTCGTTGCATAAGCCAGTGCCAGTTTCCGTCTGATGTCAGCATCAGTCCGGTGTTTAAATAACCGCAGGCACGCAAGCGCGCGACACGGTGATACAATTGATCGTCCAGCGCCAGTCCCAGCCAGCCAATCTGCCTATCGGGTAATGCGATCACTTCATCAATATTGTCTACGGTCAGACAATGACCACGAAGATTCACAAATGACGCCATCGGCACATCAAGGTGACGAGTCTGATGGCCAAACTGCCGCCGTAACATCCTTAACCATATGGGTTGGTCGTCCGGCCAGTGATATATCGGCAGCGCACAAGAGCGCAGAGGCAAGCAACCGAGAACAATACTTTCCGGTTCCGCGTAACCAAAAGGAGAACTGACGTAATCCAGTAACAATCCGGTAGTATAAAACCCCATAATCTGCGCCAGCCTTTGGCTTATCGGGTGTGAGGAGACTTGTTTGATCAACAATCCCCGCAGATTAAGGCGGCGAGCATAATCGCACAGATAACCGCCCAGCCGGGTAGCCACGCCCTGGTTACGCGCCGCCGGATGCACCGCAACCATGGCTAACTCAGCCACATCAGCCTGTGGAGAGTCACAACGCAACAACGCATGGCCGACAATGTTGCCATTGTGTATCGCCACGACAGAATGCCAGTGCCCGGAGAGATTTTGGCCGCAAATCTGTGAGGGGAGATAAATTTCCGCATACGTGTAGTGTTCACCGTAGACCGCCATAAACAAATCGCTGATCCCTTGTGCGTCATCAGGCTGAAAGCGCCTTACCTCTATCTGGGAGGATAATTTCATGACGCTTTTTCTCCCGGCTGATATTGCCGCAGGTCGACCACCCGTAGCAGTTTTCCGGTACGCGGATTCAACGCCAGCTCACCAGGATCACACCAGTGACAATCGATAATCAATTGTCCCGAATCCTGTAATTCGCCCAGCGCCGGACATTGTTGCACCAGATTTTCGATGAGCACCAGTTCAAGATCCGCTGCCCGCGGACGCGCCAGTCTGATGGTCAGTATGTTGGTCGCATTCAGATAATCAATCACCATCTGCCAGCGACAGGCGCCAAACGTCGCAACAATGGTGCGATCAATGTCGTCCGGAAATAACGATGCATAACCAAGACGAATCCGGTGTCCCAGACTACTGCGTCCCAGCAGGGTAAATTTACGTTGTGGACAACCCTCATCTTCAACCCAGGCCGCCTGGTCACCGACGGGATAACGAATTAACGGCATCAACTTTCGTTGCAGATTCGTCACCACCAGCATACCTGGGCGATTACACTGCGTAATGGATTCTCCCGTGCTTTCGTCAACGATCTCAACCCGCGTTTCGCGTTCAAAGCAACGATGCTCACCAGCCTGACAATCCGGGGTACTGGCGCCGATCAGGCCAGCATCAACACTGGCACAACCAATTGACGCACACCGCACATTGGGAAAAACCGAGTAAAGCAGCGCCAGTTGGTCGTCAAACAGGCTTTCGCTGCCGTATAACAACCTGTCGATTTGCGGCAAACACTCGCCATGCTCAGCAAGCCATGCGGCGAACTGCAGCAGCCTGCCCGGCACCCCGACAATAACGTTTATGCCATAGGCGCGCAGTCCGGCCAGAACCCCGGGGAAAGCGCACTGGCCGGAAAAAGGAAACTCGCACACCGGAATATTGATATGCGCAATAGCGCCATGGATAAATAACAGACTGGCGTAAAGATCGCCGCAGAAAAACAGATTGGCGATACGATCGCCAGGCTTAAGTAACGTACTCAGCCCGCGGCCAAAAGCGCTAACAAAATTCCGCCATTCTTCCCGTGTGTAAACAGATATTTTACCGCTCCCGGTCGTCCCGCCGGTTTTAAAAATGAGGCCATCATCCAGCGGACCCGACAACACATCCCAACCATCCAGGCCATGTTCCATGCGCCAGTACGCCGCAGGATCAATCAGTGGCAAGTCAGTTAACTGCCAGCCATGCTCAGGCAACGCCTGGTAATGTCGGGCATAAAAAGGCGAGCGTTTCCGCGTCCAGGCAACCAGTTCATCCAGTGTCAACATGGGGTATCCTTTCCCTCAATCGTTACGTTATTCACAATCTTCCCGCCGGCGATCGATCACCAGAGGGGTTTTCCCGCTCTGTGTGCTGCGTTCAAAATATGCCGCCGCACAGCTATTCACTTCGAGGCTGAGTAACCCATCACGCAACGCGGTTGCCAGTTCACTGTCTTGCCGCAGGCGAGTTTCGACGATTTCACGCTGTTCCTCGCTATACACCACGATCCGTTCGCAACCGGTGTCATCATGGTCAAAAATGAATTGCACCGGCGCGTTAACCCGCTGCGCCAGTTCCGCTGGCTGGAGAAACATGGTGCCAATCCGTACCAGGTGACCATGGCGCCCTTCCAGGGTAAAGCGCGGCGAGGGCAAACCACAAGGACAAGGACCAGCGACCCAGCGCCCGAGATCACCAATCTCATAACGCACCACATGTTGCCCCTCACGCGCACGCGAAGTGAAGATCAACCGGCCATGTTCACTGGCGCGCACCGGCTTATCGGCATTGACCGCGAGAATTTCCAGCCATTGAATATCAGATAACAGATGAAAAACGCCATCAGGGCTGGCATGGCAGGCATGCCCCAGCGGACCGGCATCAACCGACCCGTACAGGGCTGAGCAGATTATCGTCACCCCAAACGATTCAATAAACCTGCGCTGGCTGGCCGCCATGTGTTCACCGGCATAAAATACTTTGCGAATACCACCATAACGGCGCAGAGTGGCCTCTTCACGCCAGAAAAGCTGATAAAGGGTGCTGGACATCCCTGTCAGCGCATCAATGCGCTCTGCAGCTATAACCTGCGCAATTTCACTGTAATCGTCATCATTCGGCGCGCCCATGGGGAAATGGGTCGCGCCGAGCTTATCAAGCACAGTGAAAAATGACAGCATTCCGCCATACATATGACCGGCGAAAAAAAGGTTCATAATACGGTCCTGCTGCGGATCAAGGCCCGCCGCATACAGTCCATCTGCGGCTGCCTGCATCTGGCGATGGTAATCGCGATAAGAGAAACCCGCCAGTTTGGGGGTGCCGCTGCTACCACCGCTACGAAAGAATACTTGAGCGCTTTCCCGCAGGGTGCCGGACAAAAATGCTGCTTTATCCATTACGCCAGCGCCCGCGAGATGAGCAGGCGCCGATGGCGGGACATCCAACGTCGCGTGCCCGCGCAAACGCCCGGTGGCCAGCACTACCGAACTGCGACGAGCGAGGCGGGACAGCGCATAGACGCCATCATGAGGTTCACCGCTGTATCCGTGGTGCATGGCGGAAAGCGGCACGATACGACTGACGCCCGCCGCCAGTAACAAGCGAAGGTATGTGGGTAACTCCGCTTCTGTCGCCGCCAGACCACAGCTTTGCAGATAACGCCGCCAGGGACGTAATGTCGCCACCAGCCGTTCAGCCGGCAATGGGCGCAACAATAATGTACGAAATAATGGCGAGGGATCGATAGCGCTCTGATGTGACCACAGAATACGCCAGCCCTCACCCTGCCAAACCTGCCCGGTTACCTCGCTGAAACAATCATCAAGTGCAACAAACGCGCTACGGGTGGTGATATCCGCTGCTTCCTGTGCGTCCGGGGTCAATGCTGGCCAGCGCGATGCCCGCCGGGAAAAAGCGCTGGCCAGACGCTCACCCGTTTGTTGCAATAACGTGCGATCATCGCTATCAATAAACACTATCTGCGGGCTGGAGCAGGCTTGTTGATCGTAACAACACACATCATCCACCAACGCATCCAGTTGCGTATCGTTGATCGCCGCAGGCGTCATCCAGGCGAAACTGATGCGGTGGCCCCAGTCAATCCAGCGGCATCCCGGTGGAATTTGCTGACGGATAGCCTGTAATGCCGCATCGCTTCCCCAGGCCGAAACCCCATCCGCATAAGACAGCAACAACGGCAACTCAGATGTGCTCACCGGCAAAACAGCCATATAATCTGACAATTGGCGACTGTCGTCATAACGAAGAAATGTGCTCAGTAGCCGTGCGGTGAAGCCGCTATCGTTGTGACCAGGGCGTAACCAGTTAATATTGCCGACCAGCAGACTTTCCAGTACCGCGAAAAAAGGAAGCAGTGGCGCATTTCCCGGCGTAATGTGGACCACCACGCCCAGCGGACACCAGCGCTCGAAGCTGTCCTGACCATAATCAGTGCGACGCAATGAGAATGGCGTTTCCCCCAGTTCATGATGCAGTTTGGCATGCAGCACATCGCGCTGGCAAAAGGCGCGTAATTCAGCACAATCGTCATCCGTCAAATTCAGTTGATGACGAAACTCATTAAGGTGGGCAATAAAATGTTCGGCGCAATCCAGCAGCGCAGCGAGAGGCACCGGGTTTGACAGTGTGATCGCCAGCGTCTCCTTAAGCTGCTCAAGTGCCGTTTCAGGACGCATCGCTGGCGTTAAAACTCCATTTACCAGATACATATCAATCCCTTATCATAAATTCAGATGCAGCAAGCGCACAGCTCCGCGACGCGGTTTTACTGGCCCGTCCCATTAAATCAAACCAGTCGGTGGCAATACCACAACCACAATCCGCCCCGGGATACAAGCGCGCAAGATCGCTCATTACCACGCTGTGGGCCGGGGCCGAGGTAATATAGGGGGAGATAAAATGCAGGAAGCCGCTTTTGCCATAAGGCATGCGCTCAAAGGTGCCGGTATCGCGGATAACCGCACGCGCATAAACCGGAACGTGAAAATGGTGATTCGCGCATTCAACATAAGGAACCGGGTGTTCCACCGAACCATAACCATCGCGACAACGCAACGGCGCAATGCCCAATTGCTGGTTCAGGCGTTGATAGAGTTGCTGTTTAGGTACTTCTTTATTCGCATGGGTTTTCCACCCGCCGCCAAAAAAAACCAGCGAGTCCGGATGCAACTGCAACTCGGGCAATGTCATTTCACGCATGCGTTCCAACACAAACCACATAAAAGCCGGGAAACCGAGAATTCTCACCGGCAAGCCTTCGGCAGCAAATTCTGTCAACGCCTGAATGACGCCAAAAGGGTCAAATTCATGTGTTTGACCCGTATGGCGTAGGGCGTAACACACGCGATTAACTGGGGCATATTTACAAAGAAACTGGTCGGTATATGCCGTTCCCAGCGCAGTAATACCTGCGGGCTCATAGCTCAGTAACAGATAGTTGCAGGGTGCCTGCGGCTGATGCCAGCCGTAGTAATCGAAAATACGATCGACCATGCGCTGCGCTGCGCCAATACTGCGCGCATCATAGCGCATACGGCTTTTCTGCCCGCTGGTCCCGGATGACGTCAGTTCAAGCGCATCCTGACCACTTGCGCTGATCACCAGATTTCGTTTGAAATAATTAGCAAACAGCGGCGGTAAATCAGCCCAGTCATGCAGGGTGTCAAGCTGCTGATGCGCCAGGCCATGCCGCGCCAGCCAGCGGGCATAGTGCGGCGTATATTCGCAATGATATTGAACGATTTCCTGCATTGCTGCATTAAAAATACCTTCATAATCATCAGGATAATGATAGGGCGAAGGCAAGTTACACAGCGTGTCTACATTATCTGGTTTTAACACATCTATCTCCCTGATGTATTTATCTGCTGAGGGTGTCGGAAATCAGTCTGTGGTGACCGGAGAAATGGGTTGTCTGCTACACCTGAACAACCAGTAGAGTGGAATAACCGCCAGTAACGCCGGCAGTGACATGAAAGCGATAAAATGAAACAGACTCGCACCCGCACCCGCCTGCGCCAACACCGAACTACCCAGCCCATAAATAGCGACGGAAATCATACCGATGAGCGCGGAAGCCCCTCCTTTCCCACCCTCCGTGGCATAAAGCGTTTGCCGATACAGCGTGGCATTACAAATGCCAAGCCCCAGGGCAAAAAGACTTAGCCCGGCAGCCAGTGCCCAGAGTTCTCCCGTAATGAATGTGGCGATGAGAGCAAATAATAACCCGCCAAATAACGGTATCATCGCCAGACGAGTGAGCGAAAACAGCGTGAAGCGTTCGACATAGCGGCCCAGCAAAACATTACCGCTGATCAGCCCGCCAAAAATGGGGAGTTGCCACAACCCATAACTCATCGCGTCATGGTCAAGATTGTGCATTAACAACAGTGGCGACAGGGCAATCCAGGCGATGAGCGGTAAGCCAACCAGCCCCAGAGCCAGGCAGCCGACGATAAAAATCCGGTTACGCAACAATGCCCCGTATCCAGCGGCAATACTGCGGCAACTCAACGGCTGAGGCGCGATTCGGCTACCATCCTGGCGGACAACGCCCACCGTTTCCGGCATGAATCGCCATAAACCAATCCAGACCAGCGCGCTGATGACGGCGATAGCGGCGAACAATTCACGCCAACTGAGTACGGAGAGCAACAAGCCGCCAAACAGCGGCCCCAGCAATGGCGAAATTAGGGCAATATTCGCCAGAATGGCCAACATCCGCACCGCGTCTTTTTCCGGATAGATTTCCTGCATGGCAGGGTAGCTGACCACCACGACAAAACCTAAACCGAATCCCTGGACGAAACGCAGGAAAATAAACTGGGTGATATTATCCGCCCAGATCGTGGCGGCAAAAGCCATTGCAAAACAACAACATCCCAGCAATAACAGGGGACGACGACCATAATGATCAGATAATGGTCCAATCATCCATTGCAGTGCGACGCCACCCATCAGATAAATATTGAGTGTTAAAGGAACATAGTGAGGATCAACGCCCAGTTCGCTGGTTACCTGCAACATGCCCGGCATTACCACATCCGATCCGGCATAGGTTAATAATTCAAATATCGCCAGAAGCACACAAAATAACATTGCACGGCGGGGCGAAACAGCAATAAGCGGGAGAAACATACACCGAGGTCCTTGTACCGGAATTAAGCCATCATTGGCATCCGTAAGAGAAAATAATTCGCATGAAAACGTTGTTATGCTGTCATGAGTCACCCTGTTTTTCAATCAATAAAGTGGTGATTTCCATTTACGTATAGATGCGATTAATAATGTTCAGACGTGGAATTATCGCCTGTAGCTGGCGGGGGACAGGCAGAGGAATCCGAAGAAACTGATTAAAATGATGGATCACTGCCGTCGACGTATTAGCCAACAGACAGATAACGCTTAGCGGGTGATATTCATGCAAACGCGACGATGGTTGCGCCACGTTTGCCGTTCTTCCGGTGATAAAACGCGCTATGCGTGGCTTATGCCCAACCACTCGATGGCAAACATCCCCGCCGCGCTAACGGCATCAATCGCAACACACCCGAGATGTTCACGGATCTGCGGCGCCAGGCCAATGGTCGAGAGCCCGGTACAGGAAAACGCAATCACGCGTGCGCCTGCCTGATGTAATTGTTCGGCACAGGCCAGCGCACTGCGTCGCCCCTCCGCCGTCAATAAATCAGTGGTTTTTGTTACGCCCTGCGGGCGCGCATAAGGCACCTCCTCACCCAGCAAACGCCGAAACGGTGCCGGGGCGTCGGCGCCAATGCCAATCACACCCACCGGGAGTTTCAGGTTAGCCGCGATACGGGCGCACGCGCTGCCGGCACTGACCACCGGAATGGAGACGGACTGACGTAACACCGCCAGTCCCGGATCAGCGGCGCAACTAAGAAACAGCGCCTGGCAACCTTCGCGTTGCAATGCGTGTCCCAGTTGCACGATCTTGGGTACCGCCCGATATTCACTTTCGCTATCAAAGATCCCCTGAGGCTGGTCCGCAATACAGCGGCTAACCGAAGACAATCCATACTCCTGTGCTAATAACCGTCCATGTTCTTCCAGCAACGTTTTATCCTGCGTGGTCAGGACGCGAATAATACCCAGTGTCATCCGTTAATCCTCCGCAATAATAACGGGAAAAGGCAGCGGATGGCCCTGTAGCAGGGTCACCGGGGGCTGCTGAGCACGAAAGAGCAGTGCATCGTGAGGTCCTGCCAGTGTGGCGACCCGGTTGTTCACCTCAATCCAGTCCCCTTCCGGTAATCCCACAATCGATAACTGTGGTTGAACACACTGCAACTCAGCCAGCCGTTGATCGCGAGTTTCCCCCTGATGCCCTTCAGGCAACTTATTGGTGTAATGCGGGTTGATTTGAAAATCAATCAACCCCAGCGCATTCAAGCCCTCGGGATCAACAATCGGCATGTCGTTAGTGGTGCAAATGCTCGGGCAAGCCAGGTTAGCTCCGGCGCTCCAGCCAATATAAATCGCCCCCTGCATCACCCGTGCACGAAGCGCTGTCAGCAATCCCCGTTCCCGGCAACACTTCAGTAAATTAAAGGTATTCCCGCCACCGACAATAATGATCTCGGCATGGCGGATCGCATGTTGAGGGTCCGCCACCCTATGTAGCGCGGTGATGGTTATATTGGTGGCCGCCAGCGCCTGCTGTACTTTGTGGGTGTAGGCGTCCCAGTCGCTGGTCACGCCAGCGAAAGGAACAAAAACCGCCTGCTTTCGGTGCTCAATCACCCGTTTAATTGGTTCAATGGCGTGTTCCAGGTACTGTTTACCCGGTAGCGTCCCGTTACTGAGCAGTAATAATTGCATTATGACCTCCGCTTATCTTAAAGCAGGCTCGCGGTTAACCGCGCGATAACCGCATTGGAGAGCAAGACCGGCAGCCCGGTTGCAGCGCGAACCCGTTCCCGGTGCCAGTCGGTATAGCCCATACAATCCATAATAATCATCCTGGCCTGTCGGGCTTGCAGTGATTGCGCCGCCGCAATCAGATCGTTTTCACTGCCGCTATACGGTGAAACTGCGGCATAAAGCGGCGGTTTCTGCATATCCGACCATTTTTCCCCTTCCGTTTCCATCTGGCTGGCCAGCGGTACCAGGATCCCGCATTGATGCGATCCCGCCAGGCGCGCGGCGGTTGCCGGAACCACGCGGTCCGGCTCAATCAGCCATGCGTGCTGGCAAGAAAGTGACTGAAATTCACCGGTACACAGCAACAGGATCACCTCACACCCCTGCTGTTCCAACAGCTTGAGTTTATGCTGAACCTCGGTTTGTACCCGCTGTTTACTGAGCACCACCGCGCTACCATCGAGTAACCGTGAGGTTAACACCGACTCATCCGACTGCGGGGTGAAGCGCTGTGCAATCTGTTCTTTACTCAGCCCGTCAAGGACGCCAGCATGAATACAGCGCGTCCCATCTGGCAGATACGCGTCAAGAATCGGCGTAATATCACTGCGCGGCGCCTGACCAATCGTCAGTGTGCCAAGTTGCGTCACAGACATTGGCGATTCTCCTTACTGACGTTGTTGCAGATGGGCCAGCGAACCGTACAGCGTCAACAAACGCTGATATTCATCCTCACAGAAAAACGAACAGCTTCCGCGAGTAAATTCTTTAGCAACTTCAACAACAAAGCGGACAACGTCGGCAATATCCACTTCATGACTGGCGCCGGTACCACATCCTGGCACAGCGCTTTCGGTGGTAATCGCCACACCAACAACCGGAGCCGTGGTAGCAATGGACGGTTGCAGAATACTGTTGAGGTGGTAAACACCATTGCCATACGGGGTAATATCCTGCGTAGTGATGGGAAACGTCACTGGCAAACGCCCGGTGGTCATCTCCATTACCCGTAATAAATCCTCCGCTACGCGCAAGATGTACCCTTGTTTCACTGTCGGCGAGAGGGCAAATCCCTTGTGGTTGATAATGCGATTACCTTTGGTGGTATCAATCGACAGCACCGCGTCCATTGCCGGCACCACTTCTTGCGCATTCATCTCTTCGGTTTCTACCGGGGAATCCATAAAGTCCACCGGCTCATGAGGGCGGGTTGGCGCATCGGGGCAGATATGCGTGGTAATAATGACATCCCCCGCCAGGCTGTCTCCCTGACTTTGCATGCTGGCCAGTTTCAGCGCAGCGGCAATCGCCGCAACCGCACCGTCGCCATCAGAAACCAGACCGATGCGGCCTGGACGGGCGCCGATCCCGCCCAGCCGACCAACAATACCCAGCGTTGGCGCGTGGCCACCGGAATGGCGACCTTCACGCCCGGGAATAACCACTTTGACAAAGTCGGTTTTTCCTTTCGGCCCCTGAATAACCGTGACAGTAACCGGGATAGGGGGAAAAGCAGATAACAGCTCAACCACAGTGTTGCCGCTGGCATGGGCACTGTCGAGGGCCTCTAAAACATGCAAGGTGTGCAAAAGACTCATAACAGACTCTCTGATAATAATTGATAATACACGCACTGGCAGATGTCACCAGCACCACCGGTTATTTACCACTGACCTTGCTGGATAACAGGGAATTGAAAAAATTAAAGGTAGCGTCACCCGCAATAAGGCCGGCGGCAAACACCTCCATTTGATGCCGCATTTTTTCACCCCCCCATTGGAGGATCAGCAGCCTGAGGATAATACCCGCCATTACCGCCCAGCCCGCGAGAGGGTTAGCAATCAATAACCCGGTGGCCAGTAGCACCCCAAGTTGACGCTTACTGCCTCCCAGCCACTGAATCAATGCGCCGGGAATGGCCCAAATCAACAGCGATTTTGCAATATCCATCGAGACGCCGGCCTGCAAGGTGGCGACATAGACTTTCGCTACGGGCGGGACCAAACCCTGACTGAAATAACTTTTCCACGAAAACCAGACCACCGGAATGGCAATCAGAAAAGCCAGCATGGCGGCAAACAACTGTTGCCGCCGCCCTTCCAGTTCGAAAGCGGCATCCGTGCCGTTATCACGCAGAATAAAGCCGGCTTTCAGATCATATCCCATATCAGCAAAGGCCGGGCCCGTAGCCACGGAGAAGGCGCAGAGGATCACCAGCGCATGCAACGGAAACCCCAGCATCATACCGATCAACAAGGTAATTAATGCCACAGCAAAAGCCGGAAACCAGCCGGAATGCATGGCGGCCAGGCCCACAATCATTTCATGAATAAAAGCGGCAAACGCAGCATAAAACACGAATGCCAGCCACATACCGGGCGACATTTCCTGATACAACCCAGTCCCAATGGCCAACAAGGCGGCAATGGCAATATAACCAATCGCACCGGCACGCAGCGCTGACAGGATGTGACGACGATCATCGTTGGCCAGTTGCATTGAGGCGGCGCTCAATGCTGTACGCGTCTTCGGGTTCCCCCGCAATTGGGCAACCACCTGGCACAATGCCACGATACCGGCGCCGATCATCATGCCATGAGGAATGTAGTGTTGATTAATATCAATGCCCAACATTGGCTGGCTATAACCGCGCAATAGCAGGCCGATACCAAACATAGCGAGCGCCCAGATATTGCCGATAAACGCGGTCCCCATTGCCGACATCGGCAATTTAAACCAGGAACCGATAATGCCAATGGCCAGACCGGCACTCAGCACCACCGCTTGCTGCCCGCCCTGATCTCCCGCTTTAATGGATTCTGCGGCGGCAACACCGGGCGGCCAGGTACCGCTGGCTGGAAAGATGCGGGTATTGAACATCCGATAAAGCAGATAACCATCCAGCAACATCGCCAGCGCTACGCCAATAAATATCGGCAGCACCAGGTCGGGACGACCGAATAACCAGGGAATACCGAGCGGGAGCAACAGGCTATTGGCGGCGCCAAATGTGGCTGACGAGATAGCAGTCTGCGCCAGATTTTGCACATGCACTGAGCGGAAACGCATCATCATTTGTAGCGGGATACGGGCGACCAGCATCGCAACCAGCGCCCCAACAATCGAGGTATTGGGCGTGACGCCGAGCGTGGTCAACAACTGAATACCAATAATCGCCCCGAAGACGCTAAGTATGGATAAGAAAAGCAGTATCGCCGGGGTGAAGGTACGCGGATGCCTGCCGGATAACGCATTTTCCTGGTGTAAAGATGAATGATGTGACATGAGATACCACTCCTGAAAATCAACCACGAGTCAAAAGGTCGGCGTCATACTCTTCATCAGCCCAACCAGTAAGGATCACCATATTTGCGGCCAATCAGGTTTGCCGCCTGACAAAGTTGTTGCGCCAGTGCATTGATTTCGGCGTCACTGGCCATCGAAGCGGGAAATGTCAGGCAGAAGGCAATACTCTCTTTATTTTGTGGGTTACTGACCGCGCAACTGACTGAGGCCACCCCTGGAACCGCTTCTTCAATCGCTGAGGACCAGCGCTGCTCACGAATGTGATGAATCAGCGCCATCAGCCGCACAGGGTCATTCGCTGCTGTTGCCGTCAAAGCATGACTACCGCAAGTCAGTTGCTCATCGCTAAAACGCGCCAGCAATGCGCGACCGGTTGATGTTTGCCAGGCGGACGAACGGCTTCCGGGGTGTGTTATCACTCGTAATGCATGACGACCCGGCACCACCCGCAAAACTAAAACATCGCCGCCATCAAGCACAGAAAGATAACCGGTATGTCCGGTACTCTGACACAGCGTGTGCAGTGCATATTCAACATCATCCGTCAGTGAAGAGGTCTGGTGCGCCACCCAGGCCATCTCGAGGATCATCAATCCGGGTTGATAGCTGCTGGTACGCGTATCGCGCTGCAGGAACCCGGTATCACACAGTTGTTTCAACACCCGTGATGTTGTGCTTTTCGGTAACTGCAGATGGGTGATGACATCAGCGGCGGTGATACCGCGTTTAAGCTGGCTTATCAGCATCAGAATGTCGGCAGTGGTATTGAGTATGCTCATGTCTAATCTCAAAAAATGGAACCAGGTTCCTTAAAATGAGAAATGCATAAACTATGCCTTAATTAAGGCATCCAGTTAATGTACTGATTATTAACTAAATATATTAATTTCATTGTCATTAGATGTGTGGAAAAACGGTAGCGATCAGATAAGTACAGCAGATGGGCACACCCGGCGTGCAATAAATGCACCAAAACGGATCAATAGCACTTATTTGGTGCAGAGCATGGGTTTGACGACATAACGGAAGATTCAATCTATTGCAGTACAACGACTCACGCGGTAATAACCATTGCACAACGTTTACAGCGGGAGAGCGGGGCAACATCCGCCCCGCTCAGCAACTCAATGTATTATCATATTCAACATCAATACGCCCGCCAGACCCAGGAAGGAGATCAGCGTTTCCATGACGGTCCAGGTTTTCAGGGTTTCCACCACACTCAGGTTGAAATAGCCCTTAAACAGCCAAAACCCCGGATCATTAACATGTGACGCAATCACACTCCCCGAACCAACAGCCAGCACCATCAGTGCCGGATCTGCATGGGTGGCGGCAATGATCGGCGTCACAATCCCGGCAGTGGTGATTGCCGCCACCGTCGCCGATCCAAGCGCGATACGCAGCATGGCCGCTACCGTCCAGCACATTAACAATGGCGACAGCGACGAGCCTTTCATCAGGTCGGCAATATAATGACCGACACCGCTGTCCACCAGCACCTGTTTAAACGCGCCGCCACCGGCAATGATGAAAATAATCATCGCAATCGCCCCAATGGAGTCGCCACAGATATCCATCACTCCGGCCATATCACGACCATTGCGCAGGCCGAGAGTAAACACCGCAATCACCACGGCAATAAACAAGGCTACCGCCGGATTGCCAATGAATTCAAAAAACTGGCGCACCGCATCCCCTTTTGGCATCGTCAACTCACAGACCGCCGCGATGGCCATCAGGATCACCGGGATCACCGCCGCGAAAATGCTGATCCAGAACCCTGGCATCTCATCTTCGGTAAAGATCTTCGGATTAAACAATCCTTCGGGTGGTGATTTCTCAAACCCTTTCAGAAAGCGGGAAAAAACCGGACCGGCAATGATCACTGTCGGCAGAGTAATAATGATGCCGTACAGCAAGGTGGTGCCAAGATTAGCGTTAAAAATGATGGCAATGGCGGTCGGACCTGGGTGTGGCGGCAGGAAACAGTGCGTCACGGACAATGCCGCCACCATCGGCACCCCGACATACAACAGCGGCATTTGCGCGGCGGCCACCACGGTAAACACCAGCGGCAACAGTAAGACAAAACCCACTTCGTAGAACATAGCCAGACCGACAATCAGCCCGGTCACCACCAGCGCCCACTGCACACGCTGTCTACCGAAAGCGGCAATCAGCGTGGTTGCCACGCGTTGCGCCGCCCCCGTGTCCGACACCAGCCGCCCCAGTATGGCGCCAAATCCGAGGATCATCGCCAAACCACCCAGCGTGCTGCCAATGCCTTTCTGGATTGACGCCACCGCTTCCAGTGGCGTCATCCCTTCGGCGATCCCAACCACCGCGGAGACAAACACCAGCGCGATAAATCCATTCACCTTAAAGACAATCATTAACACCAGTAATAAAACTACGCCCATCGCTATTATTGTAATCGGCATTTGTATTTCCTTCTCAACGGGTACAGGTGACGCCAGGTTTAGTTGCTTATACGGCAACGCGCATGCCACCATCGACAAAAAGCAAGTGGCCGTTCACAAAATCGGATGCCTGCGAGGCCAAAAATACTGCCGCGCCGATAAGCTCTTGCGGATTGCCCCAGCGCGCCGCTGGCGTGCGTTTAACCAGCCAGGCGGTGAATGCTTCATCATCAGCCAGCGCCTGGGTCATTTCCGTTTTAAAATAGCCGGGGGCAATACCGTTAACCTGAATATTGTAACGGGCCAGTTCAACGCACATTCCACGCGTCAGCATCGTCACCGCCCCTTTAGAAGCGGCATAAGGTGTAATGGTGTCGCGGCCCAGCTCGCTTTGCATCGAGCCAATATTGATGATTTTGCCGTACTTGCGCGTAACCATTTTGCGTGCAACCGCTTGTGACACCAAAAAGACCGCGGTCTGGTTAACCGCAATCACCGCATTCCAGTCCTGCTCCGGAAATTCGAGAAATGGCCGCCGACGTTGAATTCCGGCGTTATTAACCAACACATCAATGTTGCCTATTTCATGCTCAATCTGCTCGATTGCCGCATTCACCGCGCCAGACTGCGTCACATCAAAGGCGATGGCATGCGCACGATGCCCCTGCTCGCGCAACTGATGCGCCGCTTTTTCTGCGCCAGCCTGCGTGGTGGCGTTAATAATCACTTCCGCTCCAGCTTCCGCCAGCCCGGTGGCCAGCAGAAAACCGATGCCACGCGCAGATCCGGTGATCAATGCCCGTTTATTCGCTAATGAAAAAAGTGTACTCACGGTTTTTCCCCTATTCAAAACGTCAATTGCACTTTGGCGGCTTGCTGTTTATCGCCGGCAAACACCAGCGCGGCCGCAACATCCGTCCAGGCATATTCCCCGCTGAACAATGGCAACGGATCAAGGATGCCATTGCTGAGCCAGTCCACTGCGGTATTGAACTCGGTGGTGAAACGGAATGAACCCACAAGCTTTATCTCTTTAGCAATCAACGTCATGATGGGAAAAGCGGGGACTGCGCCGCCCATGCCAACCTGTACCAACGTTCCCCGGGCGCGTGTCACATCCAGACAACGCAGCAAGGAAGCCGGATGGCCAGAGGCTTCGAACGCCACATCAAAATAGCCTTTTTCCGCCAGATAAGGGGTGAAATCACCGCTGGCGGCATGCACCGTAGTGGTAGCTCCCATTTGTCGGGCCAATGACAGTGAACGTTCACTGATATCAGTACAAACAATTTCACGCGCGCCTTTGGCTTTTACCGCCGCCGCAATCAGACAGCCAATCGGGCCGACCCCTGAAATGAACACTGTTTTCCCGTCTAGATCGCCCGCCTGGTTTGCCGCATGAATGCACACTGCCAGCGGCTCGGCAAAGACCATCACGGTGTCATCGGCCTCATGAGGAAAAGGAACGCACTGCGCACTATCAACAATTTTATATTGGGTAAAACCGCCATCAACATGGGGAAAGTACATGGCGCTACCAAAAAAGCGCATCTGCACGCACTGATTTTCTTCATGATTATGACAATATTTGCAGTCACCACAGGGTTTTGAAGGGTTGATGGCGACCTTCTGATCAGGCTTCAGTGCCGGATCATCGCTGGCCACTACGTGACCGATCACCTCATGGCCGAGGATCATCGGCATTTTCACTGCATAACTGCCGACTTTCCCTTCCTGGTAGTAATGCAGATCAGAACCGCAGATCCCGCCACGGGTAATACGTACCAGGGTGCCTTCCCCCTGATAGTTCAGGTGCTGAGTGATAACTTCAACATCTTCCCTGCCTTTTATCATGCAGGATTGGGTTTCAATGTTCATAGATGCCTCGTTGCTTTACCTTCAGAGGCACATGAAACCGTGTTCACCACGATGAAAATGTGAAACAGATCACTGAAATCCATTGTTACAAATAGATGTTACCGATAACGTGAATGACATAGCGCTTTCAACCACTGTGCTTTACATGACTTTTTTTGACTCACTTCACAGCTTGCACGCACACCCTTTTACTTCCTGTGGTTAATGGCTAAAGTCAACTCATCGGACCACATAACATTTTCATTACATTTACGGTGACCCGCGCCATGCCTGCAACCCCTTCGTTGTTTGATCCGCTTGATTTGGGCTTTACCCGGCTGAAAAATCGGCTGTTGATGGGTTCAATGCATACCGGCCTGGAAGCGCATTCTCAGGGCGCCTCGCGTCTTGCCGCCTTCTATGCTGAACGGGCCCACGCAGGTGTTGCCTTGATCGTCACCGGGGGAACATCGCCGACGCCGGAAGGCGTGGTAGCGGCAGGCAGTTCTGTGCTGAACCATCCTGATCAACTCGTCCACCATCGTCCGGTCACTGCGGCAGTCCATCTGGCCGGAGGGAAAATCGCCTTACAGATTTTGCATGCCGGGCGCTACAGCGCTCAACCTGACCTGGTGGCGCCTTCGCCATTACAAGCGCCGATTATCCCCTTTCAGCCACATCCGCTGACGCACCAGGCAATTGTGACATTAATCAGTGATTTTGCCCGTTGCGCCGTGCTGGCCCAACAGGCGGGTTATGATGGCGTGGAAATCATGGGCTCGGAAGGCTATCTCATTAATCAGTTTCTTGTCGCACGCACTAATCAGCGTCAGGATGCATGGGGAGGCAATTTTTCGCGTCGTATGCGTTTTGCCGTCGAGATCGTCCGCGCAGTGCGGGCGGCTACGGGGAATAAATTCATTATTATTTATCGCCTGTCGATGCTCGACCTGGTGGAAGAAGGCAACACGCTGGCAGAAACCCTGATGCTGGCGCGGGCAATTGAAGCGGCGGGTGCCACCCTGATCAATACCGGCATCGGCTGGCATGAAGCACGCATTCCCACCATTGCGACCAGTGTGCCTCGGGCCGCCTTCGGCTGGGTAAGCCGACAACTGCGCCAACACCTCATCGTGCCCGTCATCACGACCAATCGCATCAATCGTCCGGAGGTAGCGCAACAACTGCTGGATGATGGCTGTGCCGATATGGTTTCGATGGCGCGTCCCTTTCTTGCCGACGCCGAATTTGTGCGTAAAGCCCAGACGCAACGCGCCGATGAAATTAATACTTGCATTGGCTGTAACCAGGCCTGTCTTGATCAGGTTTTTGTCGGCAAGGTCGCTTCATGTCTGGTTAACCCACGGGCCTGCCATGAAACATTGATGCCAGTCCGCACCACACGCCAGGCAAAATCGCTGGCGGTGGTCGGCGCAGGCCCGGCCGGTATGGCGTTCGCGATTAATGCTGCGGTACGCGGGCATCAGGTGACATTGTTTGATGCCGCCCGCGATATCGGCGGACAATTCAACCTCGCACGGCAAATTCCCGGTAAAGAAGAGTTCAATGAAACACTGCGCTATTTCCGGCGCCAGATGGCCATAACTGGCGTACGTTTATGCCTGGAACACTGGGTGGATAGCACCATGCTGGAAGATTTCGACGAGATCATTCTTGCCAGTGGCATTTTACCACGCGTACCCGCCATTCCCGGTATTCACCACCCACGGGTATTCAGTTATCTGGATGTACTGCGGGATAAAAAAAACGTCGGCCAGACGGTGGCCATCATCGGCGCAGGCGGAATTGGTTTTGATATGGCGCTTTATCTTTCTCAGCCGCCACACGCCCATGCAGCGGATAGTGCCGCATTCTGTGCTGAGTGGGGCATCGACCGCACCTTGCAAAACCGCGGCGGGCTAACACGCGCCTTGCCTCCCGCCAGCTCGCGACAAATCTGGCTGCTGCAACGCAAAGCCGGCAAACCCGGCGCGGCACTCGGGAAAACCACCGGCTGGATCCACCGCGCCAGCCTGCAGGCGCGTGGCGTGCACATGTGGGGAGATGTTCAGTATCAGGCGATTGACGATCACGGCCTGCATATCATGCATGCTGGCGCACCATTAACGCTAAACGTGGCTCACGTCATCATTTGCGTGGGTCAGGAAGCCAATCGCACGCTGGCCGCCCCCCTGCAGGCTATGGGAAAAACCGTGCATGTTATCGGTGGCGCCGACCAGGCGCTGGAACTGGATGCCCGTCGGGCCATTGCGCAAGGCACGGCACTGGCGCTGAAAATCTAACCGCGGATCAGTGCAATTTCACTGAACGCAAAATAACAAACTTCTGATTCGATGCCACCGTAGTGCAATTGCCAAATAGCGTTTTCATTTTGTGGTAATAATCCAGATGGCGATTACCCACAAGATGTAACTCACCGCCGTATTGCAGACAACGACGCGCATCGCGCATCATTTGCCAGGCTATCTGATCCGTCATGGTGTTTTGTTGATGAAACGGCGGGTTGCACAATACCGTATGCAAATGATCAGCCGGGAAACCGCTCAACACATGGTTCACGCTAAAATCACTGCGGTCCATGTCCTGCGGACGATTGCTGACCACATTTAACCGGCTTGATGCCACCGCCATCCACGATTCATCCACAAAATGGACTGTCGCCTGCGGGTTTTTCTCCAGTGCCAGCAAGCCAATCACGCCATTACCACAACCGAGATCGACAATGTCGCCAGTAATATTTTCCGGCAGATACTGCATAAAAAAGCGCGTGCCGATATCCAGGCTACTGCGGGAAAACACCTCCGCATAATGGTGAATCAGATAGTCGGTGCCCTCCAGCGGCCATACCTGCGTTTCCGCCACTGTTTCCTGCGCCGGCTGGCTCACGGTGCTGTAAACCAACCGCGCTTTTTTCCAGGCCAGAGACGTGTTGGTTTCTCCCAAAATGCGTGTAAACAATTGCAATGTGGAGTGGTGAATCGCCTTCGCTTTCGCCGCTGCAATGATCACCGTTTCCGCTGTCGCCACCGCGCGTATCGCGTGCAATTGCTGTTCCAGCAACGCCAGAGTTTTCGGTATTTTTATCAGCACACAGCCGGGCGCTGACGGCAAGGCCGCGAGGCTATCCAGTAACATAACATTATCCACCTCAAGGTGGTTGGCATTCAGGTTATAACGCGTCGCCTGCTGGCTGAGCCAGGAATCGCTAATACTCACCAACGTGCGAGCACTCAGCGCACAGGCCAGCGCGCCAAAACTGTCGTTAAAAATCAGTAATGGGCCGTTCTCCTCTGGCGGCAGATCTTGCTGCAACAGGTATTCATCGGCTGCGTCCCAGGCCTGCAACGGACTATCGTCATTCACGGGCGGAAAACGGTGTAGCATCAGCGTGCCATTGCTCAGTTCAAGTTGGCTCATCGGATCTCCGGCGTGGTATACTTCTATGCATTGCTTGTCCCTGAAAGGACGCAGTATACGCTAAATCATTCGCATTGCAGAAAGGCGGTAAGCATGTCCCGGAGGGAGTTTATCCTGCCGAGGGATTTGAGCCGCACACGCACCGCCCATGCCCGGCAACGTGCAAAATAGCGGGGACACGTTACTTTTACCTATGGCCGCACCATGTCAGCACTTATTTATCTGCAGGGATACCCGGAAATCCTGATCCGGCAGGCACAAACGTTGATTGATCAACAACGGCTGGGCGAGGTATTGCAACAACGTTATCCGGAGAACCACAACATCACGAGCGATAGCGCGCTGTATAGCTATGTACTTGCTCTGAAAAACCGTTATTTGCGTCATACGCCAGTGCTCAATAAAGTGACCTATGACAACAAAATCAAGGTGATGAAACACGCATTGGGACTGCATACCGCTATTTCCCGCGTGCAGGGGGGGAAACTCAAAGCAAAAACCGAAATCCGGGTAGCCGCAATTTTCAGGCAGGCGCCCAACGCCTTCCTGCGCATGATCGTGGTGCATGAGCTGGCGCACAGCAAAGAAAAAGATCATAACAAAGCGTTTTATCAGCTTTGCTGCCATATGGAGCCGCATTACCACCAACTGGAGTTTGATACGCGACTCTGGCTAACCGACCAGGCGCTACACGGCAATGCCGCTTAAATAAACGCACTGGCTTGCTGAATCAGACTGGTTTTGGTTAACGCGCCTAGAAATTTTCGTTCGTGGGCATTATTCAGCACGGGTAAACGTTCGAGAGTGACCTGAGTAAACGCCTCCCACCCTTCTCGAATAGTTTGGTGTTGGTATACACAAGGGAAATGAGTATCCATCACCGCGCTCACCGGCGAATCAAGGGTTAGTTCGTGTTCAACTATTTTATGCGCAATATCATGAATAGAAACCACCCCAAGAAACTGCCCGTGCTCATCGACAATATAGACAAAACGCTCACGTTTCAGAGTACTCATCGCCAGTGCCTTTCCAACGGATTCATGTGGCAGTAATGCCACCCCA
This sequence comes from Enterobacterales bacterium, assembly GCA_015655145.1. Classification (GTDB taxonomy): domain Bacteria; phylum Pseudomonadota; class Gammaproteobacteria; order Enterobacterales; family Enterobacteriaceae; genus JAATFO01. Next base: position 59,129 of record JAATFO010000024.1, read on the forward strand.
GCGACAATAAATTGCGCAATGATACCGTTATCAAAATCAAATTTAGCGTCAGAACGACTAAAATGTTGGGTGATAACCGGATAGGTACTGCTGGATTGCAGGCGATAGACCACCATTGACGCCAGCACCGCCGCGATCATTAGCGGAAACAACAAGCTACTGTTGAGGGTCATTTCCAGCACCATCAACATCGCCATTAACGGCGCCTGGCTCACCGCCGCCAGCACTGCGGCCATCCCTACCGCAGCAAACAATAACGTGTTGTCTGGCGCCACGCCTGCCAGACTGGCAAGCGTGGCGATCGCCACACCCAGCAATGCGCCCACCAGTAACGCCGGAGTAAATAAGCCGCCAACGGCATTGGACCCCACGGAAAGCGCGGTGGCGACCATCTTCAACAGCAACAATAGCAACAACGCCTTGAGCGCCAGCCCGCCCGCCATGACCGCAACAATCACGTCATAACCGTTGCCCAGAATGTCTGTCGAGATGATAGCCAGCATGCCAACCGCCACCCCGCCGAGGCCCAAACGTAAAGGCAGGTTGTTAATGCGAGCAAACAGTTGCCGGCTCCGGCCGATCAGATAAATCATCAGCCATCCCGTCAACCCGGACAATAAACCGACGATAATGGTGATGCCCAGCGTGGTCGGGCTCAGTTGGAATTGTACCGTAGCAAAAGGGTAAATCGGTGAGCGAAAACCCAGCGCCCACATGGTCATCACGGCTACCGCGGACGCAATGACCAGCGGGATCAGCCTTTGTAATGCAGAAATACCGAACGCAATTTCCGCCACAAAAATGGCGGCGGCGAGCGGGGCATGATAGACCGAAGACAAACCAGCGGCGGCGGCCATCGCCACAACATCACTGTTTTTCAGCGCCAGCGATTTAAAACCATAGCGCCCCATTATGCTGCCGCACAATGCGGCAAGCTGTACCATCGGTCCCTCTTTACCAATGGAAGCGCCGCTACCAATACTGGCGATCGACGATAATGCGCGAAATAACGACGTTTTGGTCGGCACCGCGTCCAGCCGAGCGTTGATCACTTCAAGATAATCCGTTTTTACCCGGGTGTTACGTTCAAGGATGGTAGCACAGCGAAGAAAATAGCCGGCAACCACCCCGCCAAGCCCGACAATCACGGGCCAGAGGAACCACGGCCACACCATCATCGCCTGAGTAATGTCTTGCTGGCTATGGAATAGCAAACGGTTAATCACGGCAATAATCGCGCGAAACCCCAGCGTCACCAGCGCGGCGGCGCAGCCGACCGGAATGGCCACCAGAATGCTGTTCCAGCTCAGTGCATGTTTACTGTCGTTCACATTGTGTCCTTTGCGCGGAATAGTGACTGCCTGTCAGGCCGCCAGTGAACATCATATTGGAATGCGGATCACAGGATCAAATTTGCCACACTTTACGCATTGCGCTCATGCGCGCGCATGTTACTCTTCCTGTGTCATTCCGGTTTGTGGAGCCAGAGAATACCGATGATTCGTTTCGCTATTGTAGGGACCAACTGGATCACTCGCCAGTTTGTTGATGCCGCGCATGAAACCGGCAAAATGAAACTCACTGCCATCTATTCGCGTAGCCTTGAGCAGGCGCAAACCTTCAGCAACGACTACCCGGTTGAGCATTTATTTGTCTCACTCGAACAAATGGCGGCCTCCGCTGCCATTGATGCAGTTTATATCGCCAGTCCGAACGCGCTGCACTGCCAACAGGCACGGTTATTTTTACAGCACAAAAAACATGTAATCTGTGAAAAACCGCTGGCATCAAACCTTCATGAAGTCGAGCAGATGATCAGTTGCGCGCACGATAATCAGGTCATCCTTTTCGAAGCGTTTAAAACAGCAACCTTGCCCAACTTTCTGTCCATGCAACAAGCACTGCCTAAAGTGGGTAAGTTGCGTAAGGTCTTGTTCAATTATTGCCAGTATTCCTCGCGTTATCAACGCTATCTTGCGGGCGAAAATCCCAATACGTTTAATCCCGCCTGGTCAAATGGATCGATCATGGACATTGGCTATTACTGCCTGGCATCCGCCATTAGTCTGTGGGGTGAGCCTGTTGGCATTAAAGCGCAGGCATCTCTGCTACCCAGCGGCGTGGATGCGCATGGTACGGTATTGATGGATTATGGTGATTTCGATGTCACGCTGTGGCACTCAAAAGTGAGCGATTCATCACTTCCGAGTGAAATTCAGGGCGAAGACGGCGCCCTGGTGATTGAACATATTTCCACCTGCCAGCGCGTCACTTTTACCGCCCGCGGAGGAAAACCTCAAGACCTTAGCCAGCCGCAACACATTAATACCATGCTCTATGAAGCGACGCTTTTTGCCCGTCTGATTGAAGAGCATGACCTGAAGCATGCCGGTCTGTCCATTTCACGCAGTGTTGCCCGTGCATTGACAGAGATCCGTCGCCAGACCGGGGTGATTTTCCCCGCCGATACGCCACAAAATCCGCCCGTTGTGTAAATATGTCTAAATATGTCGCTGTTCAGTTGCTTAGCGCCCGATCTCACCGTATGTTACGCCTTAGCTAAGGGGAGTAACTTGTCAACCGAGTGATCGTCATTACGATGCGTCAGCATCCGGTCATCGGGCAACCCAGAAAATATCCTGTGTTGTAAGTGAGACCTTGCCGAAAGGCGAGGTTTTGTTTGCATATCACAACATAACCAATGCCTTTCGCTGTCAGGCGGTGCGCCACTGCTGGGGCACAACCTGGTTATTTTGTTGATTGACAGGATAAAATTATGCATACCGTTGCTACCCCCCTTCTTTGGGGCAGTTTCGCTGTCGTGGTGCTCATTATGCTGGCGCTTGACCTCTTTTTGCAGGGACGTCGTGGGGCGCAAAGCATGTCTCTCAAACAAGCGGCTTTCTGGAGCCTGGTCTGGGTTGCGCTTTCATTACTGTTCAGTGCCGTATTCTGGTGGTACCTCGATAATACTGCCGGCCGTACCATGGCCAATACCCAAACGCTGTCTTTCCTTACCGGCTATCTGCTGGAAAAATCCCTCGCCGTTGATAACGTCTTTGTCTGGATGATGCTGTTCAGTTATTTCTCCGTCCCGGCCGCCCTGCAACGGCGAGTACTGATCTATGGCGTATTAGGTGCGATTGTGCTGCGTACGGTGATGATTTTCGGCGGAAGTTGGCTGGTATCACAGTTTAGCGACATCCTCTACCTTTTCGGGGCGTTCCTGGTATTCACGGGGGTGAAAATGGCATGCACTAAACAAGATGACAATACTGCGGTAGGCGATAAACCGTTGGTGCGCTGGCTGCGCGGCCACCTGCGTATGACAGAAAATCTGGCTGGCGAGCGTTTCTTCATCCGGAAAAATGGGGTACTGTTTGCCACGCCACTGCTGCTGGTGCTGATCTTGGTGGAACTGAGCGACGTGATTTTTGCTGTCGACAGTATTCCGGCGATCTTTGCCGTCACCACTGATCCCTTTATTGTGCTGACCTCGAACCTGTTCGCCATCCTCGGTTTGCGCGCCATGTACTTCTTGCTGGCGAATGTAGCCGCCCGTTTCTCGATGTTGAAATACGGTCTCGCCATTGTGTTGATTTTTGTCGGCGTTAAAATGTTGATTGCTGACTGGTGGCATATTCCGGTGGCGATTTCACTTAGCGTGATCGGCGGCATTCTGGGGCTGACCTTGTTAATTAATCGCTGGGTTAATCGCCGCAATCACATATCGCGCCCGTAGATAACCATCATGGCCTAACCCGTTTCCCCGTGATCTCCACCGGATCATGGGGAATTCTTCCAACCCTGACAGAATTTTCTCTTCCTCTGGGCGCACATTTCCTTATACTTCCCGAAAAAACCCACGCGCCATCATAACGGCACTGTGCGTATATTTGGTAAATTTTTATCACAATCAATGGTTTGATAACAAATTATGGAAAAAAAGCCATCCAGACCAACGGACTACTCGTCTGATAATCGTCTGGTAAAACAAATCATCACAGGACTGGTCGCAGGAATCGCGTTGGCCTGGTTCTCCAAAGAGGGCGCTCTGACGGTTGGACTGCTGGGATCGTTGTTTGTCAACGGGCTAAAAGCGGTCGCGCCGCTGCTTGTTTTAGTGCTGGTGATGGCCTCAATCGCCAGTCATAAACAAGGACAAAAAACCCGTATCCGGCCAATCATCGCCCTCTATCTGTTCAGCACCTTTTTTGCCGCACTGGTCGCTGTGGTGTGCAGCAATCTGGCCCCGCAGACGCTGGCGCTTAATGTCACTGACATCGATATCACCCCGCCCGCAGGCATTGCCGACGTCATGAATAGCTTGTTGATGAGTATGGTGGCTAACCCGATTGATGCTCTGATGCATGCTAACTATATCGGTATTCTGGTCTGGGCGGTGGCGCTGGGTTTCGCCTTTCGACACAGTAGCGATACGACTCGACAAGTACTGAACGATGCCTCACAGGCCGTCACTTACGTGGTTCGCTGTGTGATTCGCTGCGCCCCGATCGGTATTTTCGGTCTGGTGGCCTCGGTACTCGCCACCACGGGTTTCTCGGCACTGTGGGGCTATGCGCAGCTGCTGTTACTGTTGATTGGTTGTATGCTCCTGATGGCGCTGGTGTTTAATCCTATACTGGTATTCTGGACAACGCGCCGCAACCCTTATCCATTGGTCTTTACCTGTCTGTATGAAAGCGGGATCACCGCCTTTTTTACCCGCAGCTCCGCCGCCAACATTCCAGTGAATATGGCGCTGGCAAAACGCCTTAATCTGGATGAAGACACTTATTCCATTTCGATTCCTCTCGGCGCCACCCTCAGTATGGCAGGGGCATCAATTACCATTACCGTGCTAACATTGGCGGCGGTCAATACACTGGGTATTAGTGTGGATATCCCAACCGCCCTCTTGTTGAGCCTCGTCGCTTCACTGTGCGCCTGCGGCGCCTCTGGCGTAGCTGGCGGCTCGCTGTTGTTGATCCCCGTGGCTTGCGATATGTTCGGTATCCCCAATGACATCGCTATGCAGGTGGTCGCGGTCGGTTTTATCATTGGCGTCTTACAGGACTCCGCCGAAACCGCACTCAACTCGTCAACCGATATGTTGTTTACCGCCGCTGTGTGTCAGGCCGGGGAACGGCGCGCAACGCAAAAAACCCCGGCACCATTAGATCAAAATAATCCCTGACATTCTGGTTGCCCCGCGTACTTATCGGCAACCAAAAAGAGAGGGTATGACCTGGTACCGTTGCTGATTATTCCAGCCTGAACGCGGTCGCGACATGTTTATCAAAAACGCAGTGGTTCCGGCTGAATAGCCCTCAAACAGCCAAAAGTACTCTGCTCTCTTGCCCGGACCGCTCAGTCAGTAAACTTGCAATAGTGTCAGTCTGTGTAAAACGTCTTTCCGTTCACGTTTTGCTACGGTAAAACTCATCAGCGACAGTAAGTTTCCCCTGTCTCAATCCGATGAATTTTGTTACAGTTATCTGTCTTTTATTACCTTATTGCCGCAGGATTCGTATTTTGTGCTGAATTTACGCCCACCATGAGCTGTTTCTCCTGCTCCCGGTTGCTGGCTGTGTCGATGACAACGATAAAAAATAATATCAGCCTCTGGCTTACCGTCAGACAAGCACAAACAATGATGTTCAGGAACACTTAATGGATATTTTGAAAGCATTGTTGCATGCCTTGTGGCAACAAGATTTTGAGACTCTCGCCGATCCCACATTGGTTTGGGCGATTTATGGCGTACTGTTTACGATCCTGTTTCTGGAAAACGGTTTACTGCCCGCCGCATTTCTTCCTGGTGACAGTTTGTTGATCCTTGTGGGTGTATTGATCGCCAAGGGAACCATGAATTTCCCTCTGACATTAGGTATCCTCACCGCCGCCGCCAGTCTTGGGTGCTGGGTGAGTTACTTACAAGGAAAGTGGCTGGGCAATACCAATACCGTGCAAAAATGGTTAGCACATTTGCCGGCGCAATATCACCAGCGCGCACACCAGCTTTTTCATCGCCATGGTCTGTCAGCACTGCTGATTGGGCGCTTTATTGCTTTTGTGCGCACTTTGCTGCCCACCATCGCCGGCTTGTCTGGTTTAGATAACACTCGCTTCCAGATTTTTAACTGGATAAGTGGTTTTTTATGGGTCTTTATCCTGACAATTATGGGCTTCGCTCTTGGCAAAACACCCATTTTCCGTCGCTATGAAGATATATTGATGCTTTGTCTGATGTTGTTACCGCTGGTACTGCTGGTGTGTGGTTTGTTCGGTTCCCTCATTGTTCTGTGGCGAAAAAAACACAGTGTCAGTGATGAACAGGGAAAGCCATGATGATGACATCGCGTAAAATCTGTCTGCGGTTATGGCCATGGCTGATGTTTAGCATAATGGCATTACTGACTATTGTCTTCATTCCCTCACGCTTTCGTCATGAAGCAGCCTTGCAGATCCACGCATCACATCAGGGGGGATCGTTACCTGACGGCTTTTATGTTTACCAACACCTGAATGCACAAGGTATTCAAATCAAAAGCATTACACCCGCCCATGATTCACTGGTGATTCGTTTTGAGTCCCAGGAACAGAGCCTGGCAGCACAGAAAGTGTTGCGGGATATTCTGCCTGATGGTTTTGTCATTGCACAGATGAGGTCGAGATCGGGTAACCTCTGGCTTAATGAAATTAGCTTCCGTCCTCAGTCTGTCGGCTGAATTTTTATGAGGCCAGCCATGGCTGGTACCCCTGCCCCAATTCTTATCCTGCTATCCACTTTGAGCTTTAAGCCATTATTGACTATTCTTACAAAACGTTACCTCTGCCGGTGATGGATTTTTGCAGGATAAGCAGCGTCATTCCCAGCCGCTCACAAGGAACGGCTGACAATTTAACTCAGGAAGCTAAACATTCCATGAAACTTCATCGTCTATTTTGTTTTGCGCTGTTCTCTCTCACCAGTACGGTGCATGCTGCAGAATCGCTCTGTATCCAGAAAGAACAAGACATTCAGCGTGAAATAGACATAGCCAAACAGCACAACAATCAACGCCGGATCAATGGACTGGAACGTGCGATGACCGAAGTGCAGGCCAATTGCACAGATGGCAAACTTAAGACCGCTCATCAGGAGAGGATCAAGGCAAAGCAGCAAGAAGTCGCCGAACGCGAGCGGGATCTCAAAGAAGCCCACGAAAAGGGTGATCAAGAAAAAATAGCGAAACGGGAAAGAAAATTGCAGGAAGAACGTGACGAACTGAAAAACTTACAGGCAGCACCTTACTAGGCTGTATTCACAGTCAGTTTAACTCAACACATTGATTTTAAGGAGTATGATATGTCAAAAGATACCACATCTGAGCATTTGCGCGCTGAGTTGAAAAGCCTGGCTGATACGCTGGAAGAAGTGCTGAGCACTTCCGCAGACAAATCAAAATCTGAACTGGATAAGCTGCGCAATAAAGCACGTACTGCGCTGGAAGAATCGCGCCAGCGCCTGGGTGAATCGGGGGAACGTATCGCGCAAACCACGCGTGAAGCGGCAATTCGTGCCGACGACTATGTGCATGAAAAACCCTGGCATGGTGTCGGTATCGGCGCGGCCGTCGGTATCGTTCTGGGCATTCTGTTAACGCGTCGCTAATTATGGCAGAGTCACAGCAAAGCCACGGCCCGGGCAACGGGGTCATAAATATTGGACAACGCATCATTACCACGCTGGTCAGCATGGTTGAAACCCGTGTGCGTCTGGTGGTGGTCGAGCTGGAAGAAGAAAAGGCCAACCTGATTCAGATGCTGATGATGGTTGGCCTGACGATGCTGTTTACCGCTTTTGGACTGATGAGCCTGATGGTGTTGCTGATCTGGGGCGTGGATGCGCAATACCGCCTGCTGGCGCTCGTCATCACCACGGGTGTGTTCTTCTTGCTGGCGCTGATTTTCGGCCTGTGGAGTTTACACAAATCACGTCAATCGACACTTCTGCGCCATACCCGTAAGGAGCTTGAGACTGATCGTAAGCTGTTGGAGGATCACAACACATGAACCGCGCGCAACGTGAGCAACGCAAAGCCGAATTGCTGGGTCTGATTCAGCAACAACGCCTTGATTTGAACGCCGCACGCCGTGACTGGTTACTGAGTACGACCCACTATGATCATGTCTGGTTAACCATCATGAGTGTGCGCCGTTATCTGCTTATTGGCAGCAGTGCTTTGGCCATCTGGTCGGTTCGAAATCCTAACATTTTTATCCGCTGGGCCAAGCGGGGAATCGGTATCTGGAGCACCTGGCGATTACTGCGCAGAAGCCGCTTCTTCCGCTAAGCGACGTCCATGATGGCGTCACCACTGCGCCATCATTTCCAAAAGCCGCCTTTCACGACCATCCGTCGATATTGCTGCAATGTGCCAAATGACAGGGATACTGACACAGCGCATCGCACATGAATGGTAACATGCTCTCCCCCTGTTTATTTTGGAGGTAATATGGGACAACTGATTGATGGTGTCTGGCATGACCGCTGGTATGATACTAAATCAACCGGCGGACACTTTAAGCGTTCGGTATCCGCTTTTCGCCATTGGGTAACTGCCGATGGCAGCGCCGGACCCACCGGCAATGGTGGCTTTCTTGCTGAGCGTGACCGTTACCATCTGTACGTGTCCCTTGCCTGTCCATGGGCGCACCGCACTCTGCTGATGCGCAAACTTAAAGGGCTGGAAAATATCATCCCCGTGTCGGTGGTGCATCCACTGATGCTGGAAAATGGCTGGACTTTCGCTAATGACTTCCCGGCGACGACAGGGGACCGCGTATATCACAATGCCTTCCTTTATCAACTCTATTTACAGGCTGATACCCATTACACCGGGCATGTCACGGTGCCGGTATTGTGGGATACGCAACAAAACACCCTGGTAAGCAATGAATCCGCCGATATTATCCGCATGTTTAACATGGCCTTTGATGCCATTGGCGCCCAAGATGGTGATTATTACCCCATTGATTTGCGCGATAACATTGATGAGATTAACCGCTGGGTGTATGACAGCGTGAATAACGGGGTCTACAAAGCTGGCTTCGCAACCTCACAGTCAGCGTATGATGACGCGGTGATCCCGCTGTTTGAATCCCTGGAGCGCCTGGAAAACAGGCTGTCACAACAGCGCTATCTGACCGGTAACCGCCTGACGGAAGCCGATCTACGGCTGTGGACGACGCTCGTGCGTTTTGATCCAGTGTATACAACCCACTTCAAATGCGATCGGCGACGTATTAGCGACTTCCATCATCTGAGCGGCTTCTTACGCGAGATTTATCAACTGCCAGGCATAGCAGAAACGGTGAACCTGACACATATTCGCCATCATTATTACCGCAGCCATAAAAACATTAACCCGCATGGCGTGGTCGCCATCGGCCCGTTATTAAACTGGGATGAACCCCATGGTCGTGATGTACAGTTTGGTTAATGTGCTGTGTGAAAAGCCGGCACCCGCCTTTCACCAGGTGTACGGTTGATACCGATACCACCAACCATTTGCGCCCACTCAGCCTTTCTTTGCCAGCAATCGGGGGATCTCTCGCAGGCACCAGGCTTTAGCTTCCCCCATGCTGTCTCGCCGCCATGCCATGATAATGTCGATTTCATGCGTATCTTCCGGGCTGACAACGCGCAAGCGCCCCTGGGCAATATCGTTTTCCACCATCGGGTAAGGCATGGTCGCCACGCCCAACCCCGCCAGTAAGGCACGCCGCTTGTCATCCATAGAACTAACCGTTAAACGCTGCTGTTTATCCAGCAATTGCACGGTTAACACCGGGCGCTCGTGTGCGGTGTCCGCAATGGCGATACCGCGATATTTCACACGGGTAGTTTCCGACAATGGCTCCGGCTCATGATGGATGGGATGCTCCGGGCTGGCAACATAAACACTCAGTATGCTGTACAGTTTGCGGGTGTTCACTTCCGCCGATGCACGAAAATGCATCGCGGGCGCGATAACGATATCAGCCCGACCTTGTTCCAGCCGTTCCCAGGCACCCGCCAGAACTTCGGTCATCAGGGTGATTTGTGTATTGGCTTTCTCCGCCAGTTTGAGCACCAGCGGAAACAATGACTGGGTTGGGATCAGGGCTTCAATAGCAATCGTCAAATGTGTTTCCCAGCCGCGTGCCAGTGCTTCAGCATCGGTGGTCAGTTTATCTGCGGCTTCCAATAATACCCGTCCCCGCTCCAGTAACATCCGTCCTACATTAGTAAAACGGGTACGGTGCCCGGATCGATCAAACAGTACCACATCCAGCTCATCCTCCAGCTTCTGCATGGTATAACTGAGGGCCGAGGGCACCCGCCCCAGTTCATCGGCCGCCGCAGCGAAACTCCCGCGTCGATCAATGGCATCCATTACCCGTAAAGCTTCCAGCGTTAAGGCTCGATCTTTTGCCATTGTAATTCTCTGTCAGGAAATTTGAATATGCCTGGCAGATTAACTGGCTAACAATCCGCCGTCCAGATATTTACTATGGAAACATAGCGAGCGCCCGGCCTGCTTTCGTCGGGCAACAGTTGGAGGCACAGCAATTATGATCACATCGCGCACTGCGCAGGAGTGCGGCCAGGCCGATTATGGCTGGCTGCAGGCGCGCTATACGTTTTCCTTTGGACACTACTTTGATCCGCAATTGCTCGGTTATGCATCACTGCGTGTGCTGAACCAGGAAGTTATGGCTCCTGGCGCCTGCTTCCAGCCACGGACGTACCCCAAAGTGGACATCCTTAACCTGGTCCTGCAAGGCAGCGCAGAATACCGGGACAGCGACGGCCAGCATATCCATGCGGGCGTCAATGAAGCGGTATTGCTCTCCACCCGCTCAGGCGTCAGTTATAGCGAACATAACCTTGCGAAAGACACCCCGTTAACGCGTCTACAACTGTGGCTCGACGCTTGCCCTGAACGGGAAAATCCGCTGATTCAGAAAGTTAAAATTAATCCCGGGCAAATCCATACGCTGCTGGCTTCGCCTGATGGTGAGCAAGGCAGTTTGCAATTACGCCAGCAAGTGTGGGTGCATCATGTGACTCTGGCGCCAGGAGAACACTGGACACTGGCGCTTCATGGCCCACGCGCTTACCTGCAATCAATACACGGCGCAGTACAGGCTGAAACCCATTCCTGTCAACAGGAAACATTAGCCTGCGGGGATGGCGCGTTCATTCGCGATGAAAAGAGTGTGACATTACAGGCAAGAACGTCATTACGGGCGTTGGTGGTTGATTTGCCGGTGTAAAACGGCAGGATAAAAAGAATGGGCGGAGCTCATTCCGCCCTGGAATACCTTTTGCCACTATTTTTTGACATTTCAAATGGTTACTTCAACAAGGTAAATGCTGTAGTGACGTGTTTCACCCCACTCACGCGACTGGCGATATCCGCTGCGGCCTGCGCTTCTTTGTCAGTTACCAGCCCGAGCAAGAATACTTCACCGCTTTCAGTCGTCACTTTTACATTAGAGGATTTCACCTGATCACTGGACAAAAGTTGTGAACGCACTTTGGTGGTGATCCAGGTATCGGACGAGGCCGTACCCAGACTGGCTTTTGCCCCCTGGCGAATCTCATTATACACCTCGGTAGTCCCTTCAACGCCCGCCGTAATTTGTTTCGCCCGGCTGGCAACCTCAGAATCAGGGGCCTGTCCGGTTAACAACACCTTGCCCTGATAGGCGGTGGCGACAATATGAGCGTCATTTTTAATCTGTTGATCTTTTGCCAGCGCATTGCTGACGCGCAATTCGAGCGTACCATCATCCACCTGAGTACCCACGGTACGCGGATCGGTAGCCCCTTTAGTGGCAACCGCCGCACTGCCTACCACGACTGCTGCACAACCCTGTAACATCAGTGTGGTTAATATGACTGCCAACGCAGATAATGCCTTCATTTATGCTCCTTCAATTATTCCTGGTGGGGAAATAAGGTGTTATCTATCAAATCACACAGGCAATTCACCGTTAACATGTGCATTTCCTGTATTCTTGAGCTTCTGTGTGAGGGGATGCGAATTTCAACATCCTGGGGTCCCAGCAAGCCCGCAAGCTCACCGCCATCATAACCAGTGAGTGCAATAATATTCATATCACGCGTTACCGCTGCTTCAACCGCTTTAATGATATCGCGGCTGTTACCTCGGGTGGAAATCGCCAGCAAAATATCACCGGCCTGACCCAGGGCACGTACTTGCTTGACGTAAATTTCATCATGCAAGCGATCGTTGCCAATGGCGGTCAACAACACATTATCCGCGCACAGCGCTAACGCCGGCAAACCTGGCCGTTCGGTTTCAAAGCGATTGATCATATTGGCGACAAAATGCTGCGCATTAGCCGCGGAGGTACCGTTACCACAACTCAGAATTTTGTTGCCATTCAGCAATGACTGCACCATCGCCAGCGCCGCTCTTGAAATGGCGTCAGGTAGCGCCTCAGCGGCGGCAATCTGGATCTGGATACTCTCAGTAAAACACGCTTTAATTCTTTCCAGCACAATATCACCTGGTTCTATACTTCGGCATTAAATGCATCGGGCAACCATTCAAGCTGGCTACCAGTAATGGCGACCACATCAAAACGACAATCCACCGTCTCAAAACTGGCACCGCGCAACGCAAGCCAGTGGGCGGCGGCGCGCAACAACTTTTGCTGTTTTTGGCGTGTAATAGTAGCAATGGCGCCACCAAAACGTCCGTTGCACCGGTAGCGCACTTCGACAAACACCCAACACTGTTTGTCACGCATAATCAGATCGATTTCACCAACACGACAACGCACATTCGCCGCAACAAAGTTTAGCCCGGCCTGCTCCAGATGGCGACGCGCCTGCAACTCACCGCGCGCGCCCTTCTGTTGTCGGCTCAGTATACCGGAACGGTTTTTCCCTGATGATACTGGATCCATGTCAACGTCCTGTTGATAACGCAATCTGGCGTCGCGTTCAGTTTGCCGGTGTTGCCATCAAGTTGAAAACCGGCTACCTGACGCATTTCACTGAAGTGATTAGCCAGTGTCCAGGCATCAATGCCCATCGCGTACAGGCGCATCAGCGAATAATCATTGCCAAAGTTATGCGCAGCCTGTTGCATCAATCTTGCATTAGTGCCAGACAACAAAGGAATATCACTGAATTGCAATCCTTCCATCTCCAGACGGAAATCAGGCCCCGCCCCCGCCTGAAAACTGCGCGAACTGGCATACAGCGCAATGCTATCACGGCTGCTGATACGCATCGCAATCATCGGTTTAATCAACTGTAATTCATTTTGGGTAGCAACAATGTACACTGCATCGATCGCGCCTCCCTCAGACTGAACTTGCGCATCGCTCGGCGGCGGAATAGTCAGCCCGCCGATGGTCACCCCTTGTGATTGCGCTGGTTGCGCATTCACCGGCGTCCCGCTCAGACGAATACCCGCCCCGCTATTGATCCCCTGCTTCAACTCAGCGCTGGAACCAAATGACTGTTGCAGCACCGCGCTTCCGCCTAACTGTTGCCACTCCTGAGAGAAGGCTTTACTGACACGCTCACCCAGTGAACTGCGCGGCAACAGCAATAACGGAGCTCGCTTACCCTGTTCCCAGATATGATGCGCAGCATCACGGGCTTCGTCTTCAGGAGAAAGCGCAAAATAACAAATATTCGGATGGTTCTGAATCTGCTCGGGCTCATTCAGCGCCAGCACATTCAACGCGATAGTGCTGTTGGCCAGTTGTTCAACGTCATTTTTCAACAACGGGCCGACCACCAACGTCGTCCCATCCTGCTGGACCTGAGCCAGGATCTGCTGCAGCGGTTGCGCGCTGGTATCATACACTTTCACTTCCGCATGACTGACGGGCACGATACCCGGCAATACGGCATTCTGCGATGGCGCCGGGTCGGACGGTTCAGGCGAAGGCGTTTGCGCGGTGGTACCCGTATCGGCGGCTGAGGGACTAATAACCACATTCGCCTCGTCATTATTACTGGCTGACGCTGGCGCAACATTCTCTGCGTTCGTGGCTTGCGCCGCTGGCTGAGCAGTTGCCGTTAACACGCCATTACGCGCATCATCGAACCCTTTCTGAATGGCATTGGCAAAAATTTGTGCCTGGCCATTAAGCGGTAACAGAAGCGCGATTTTACCGACTGAGACATGTTGAACATTCTGTCCCTGAGTAAGCGCTGTCGGCAGGTGTTGCGCTGCCGGGTTTTGCGGATAGCGAGTTTGCCAGTCACTGATGCCGGCTTTCAGCATATCCGCGTCATTACGGTGCGCCTGATAAACATTGAGCAGATCAATCCAGCCCTGCAATGTGTTCTCGTCAGCGTTAATCACCAGATTATTCACCTGCTCTGGCGACATCTGCACCAGTGTTTGCCAGGTGGCATCAATATTTTTTTGCTGCGCATCTCCCTGCAGCAAGGGCTCTTGAGCGATATACGCACGCAGGAGCGACAGTGATGGTTGGCCCTGGCTGGCGGCAATCAGCGCGCTGTAATAGCGTCCTTGCTGATCGTGAGACAGCGCAGTGGGGTCGATCTTATTAAGGATGGCTTGTGCAGCGACTTTATCCTGCATCGCAACACGCAACTGCGCCGTAAGCAGTTGCAGTTCCTGTTGTTGCGTATCACTGAGCGACGGTGATACCCGGTTGATCTGTTGATTCGCCTGCGGGTATTTACCTTCATTTAACAATGCACGTATAGCAAGTAATTGCCAGTCAGCCTTGCTATCATTCGGGCTCTGTTGCTCTTGCTGTAAATAATAGTCGGAAGTACCTGTCGCCGGCCCCTGAACGTTAACCGACGGTGTTTCTGGCCCCTGCCCGGTACATGCGGCTAAAATCAGCCCAGCCAGCAGAACAGGCGCGAAACGTCCTGCTTTATTACGAACGACTGTTGAAGGAAGCATACTGTATCCAGTGATGTTTTTTTCAAGATGCTCAATATTAAATCGGCAATGCGGATGAAACAATGAAACAACTCGATCAGGCAGAGATTTCTGCTGGCACGCTCTACATCGTTCCCACACCGATTGGTAACCTGGGTGATATTACTCAGCGGGCACTGACAGTACTCCAGAGCGTTGATCTGGTCGCTGCGGAAGATACACGTCATACCGGGCTGTTGCTACAACATTTCGCCATCAATGCGCGCATGTTCGCATTACATGATCATAATGAACAGCAAAAAACCGCACAATTACTGACAAAGTTACAACAAGGTCAGAGCATCGCGCTGGTTTCTGACGCCGGTACGCCACTGATCAATGATCCCGGTTATCACCTGGTACGCTGTTGCCGCGAATCGGCCATTCGCGTTGTGCCATTACCCGGCGCCTGTGCGGCGATAACCGCATTAAGCGCTGCCGGACTACCCTCAGACCGTTTCTGCTATGAGGGTTTCTTGCCCGCCAAAAGCAAGGGGCGCTGCGATACCTTGCGAGCGCTGGCACAGGAGCCGCGAACCCTGATTTTCTATGAGTCCACCCATCGCCTGCTCGATAGCCTGCAAGATATGGTGCGTGAATGGGGTAACGAGCGCTATGTCGTTCTGGCGCGTGAGATAACCAAAACCTGGGAATCGATTCATGGCGCACCGATAGCGGAACTGCTCGCCTGGGTTAAAGAAGATGAACATCGTCATAAAGGTGAGATGGTGCTCATTGTCGAAGGATGCCAAAAACAAGAAGACACACTGCCGACTGCCGCGCTGCGTACGCTGGCGCTATTAAAAAACGAATTACCGTTGAAAAAAGCCGCCGCACTGACCGCCGAAATACACGGCGTGAAGAAAAATGCACTGTATAAGTACGCGCTGGCACAGCAAGAAGAGTGACAAATAAAGTAAAACGCTTTACACTCCGCGCCGAAGCTGACCAGACAGTCGCCGCTTTGTCGTTGTCCTCCTCCGGGGGAGACAGGCAAAGGGGAGGAAAGTCCGGGCTCCACAGGGCAGGGTGCCAGGTAACGCCTGGGGGGTGAAAACCCACGACCAGTGCAACAGAGAGCAAACCGCCGATGGCCCATCACTGGGATCAGGTAAGGGTGAAAGGGTGCGGTAAGAGCGCACCGCATGGCTGGCAACAGTTCATGGCACGGTAAACTCCACCCGGAGCAAGGCCAAATAGGGGTTCACATGGTACGGCCCGTACTGAACCCGGGTAGGCTGCTTGAGCCAGTGAGCGATTGCTGGCCTAGATGAATGACTGTCCACGACAGAACCCGGCTTATCGGTCAGTTTCAACTTATTTAAAAACAATACGTTGGTGTGTCTCAGCGGCCCAGAAGCAGAATGGGATACACCAACGGTTGTTACATCCCCCATACACTCCGCCGAAACGGCATTTACTCTGTCTACTTTGGTCTTCCTGATCGCCAGTTTTTCCACTGCTCTTTGGGGACTGATAGCCCTCGGCGCTGTCAGCTAATGATTTCTCGTCTCACGCCTTATATCTCCCTGTTAAGCCTTGATAAGATAACGCGACAACAATTTGCGGAAATCATAAGAACAATGAAGAAACTGACCACGCAGGACACTGTTGCGTTTGTTGCTGATCTGAATGCTGAAGTTCTCGACGATGTCGAATCTATCCCTGCTGAAGCGCTGGACGCTATGTTGCAGTGACCGTCTGAATCCACAACACCGGGTTTTCGGGGGGATTACCCGTACAGAATGCTTAAAAAGGTAAAAATGGAGTCAGTGAACCCCTGCACGGCGCGCAGCGTGAGGCGCAAGACGCGTTTGGGCATCAGAACGGTGGAAATGGCCAGTTCAGAATAACGTTGCGGGCGGCCACGCGAAGACACTTTAGGTTCGTCGTACCCGTTTTGGATGGCCTGTTAATCCAACCAGAATATCAGTGAGCCCCGATTGACGAGAGCTTTGTTGTAGGCGTTCCAGTGGGTGATTTTGAACTTTTGCTTTGCCACGAGATACCGCGACAGGATCAGGAATGTGGTGATCTGATCCTGAGTGCTGCCAAAAGTTCGATTTATTCAACAAAGCCGGCTGACACCTGTCATGGCATTATTTGTTTTCTGCTTTGCCTGCCTCAGCGTGGTTAACATCTGTGTGGTTAACGGCACATCCGGATCGGCAACAATCCGTATCTGTCCGGGCTTCACCCACTGGGTATCGGCATTAAGTTTCATAAACAGGCGGGTCGCCGGGGAACGCGTATCGCTGAACAGCTCTCGCGCCTGAAAATCAAGCCCGCCTGATTGTTCCACAACGCAATATCCCTGAGCGATGTTACGTGTCATGAATCCATTCTCTCTCTATGTGTATGTATTAATAACAGGGCGGTAGTCTTACCTCAGCGACCAGTGGTGTCCTTCTTCTGCGGAAAAATATTTTTAATAGTAAATAATTCTACTGTGTTACGTAAAAAATGTTGTCGCTCTGCCAGGAATAGTTACTGCGACATACCCTCTGTATTTTGCAGCCGGGTTCACGTGGAAGGTAAAAAAAAAGTAACTAATGTAAATAAATATGATAAAAATACTCTGTCAAAAACGATGTAACCCGATAGCTAACGATGATTAATTAATCACGTCAATGCCGGAATTCATTATTTAATTTTATAAAACAAATAGTTAATAGGGGACAGTATGGGAAGATGTATCTTTTTTTTGCTTGCTATTCTCTCTGTGGCAGGGTGCAGTACCTCGGGTACTGGTGAGGATAAGTTTAGCGCATCGTATCTGAAGGCACATATCGTACCTAATAAGACTACACAGGCAGAAGTGCAGTCAATTTACGGCGTACCAGATAATCAAAGTGTCGATTCCGATGGCGACGTATCCTGGATATACCGCAAAAATGGCAATCTCAGTACCGCATCATCGGTAGCCAACTACATCCCGGGAGCAAACGCTATTTCCAGCGCGCTGGGTATGGCCAGCTCGGCATCAACGGCGTCAGATGCGGCAACGAAAGCCTCCGCTAAAATGTCCGGCAGTACTGAATATCACGCCGATACACTCTTTATCAGATTCAATAGCAACAAAATCGTTAGTAGCTGGCACATGTAAGTGTTTCGTCGGGTAAAACACACCGTACGACTGACCTTACGGGGTCCCGGCAGGATTCACCCAGTATGTCGACCCGGGGTGAATCCTGCCGGGACCCGCCCAGAGAACGCCAGCTCCACGCAACACCAACATGAAGTGTCTTTTAAACGTCATCAGCCATTAATAAAACCGTCACTGAATATTGACAGGATAGGTCCATTCCTTCTTGTCCTTATTGCGAAGATGCACCGCCATGAGTTACCTGTCACTGCACAACATCCATAAAGCCTGGGGCACAAAGGTTGCGTTAAATAACATAAACTTCACCATTGCCAAGGGTGATTTCATCGCCCTGCTCGGCCCATCCGGTTGTGGAAAATCCACCTTGTTGCGCACCATTGCCGGGCTGGAATATGCCGACAATGGGGCTATTTATTTTCAGCAATCAGATGTCACTCACTTGCCGCCTGCACAGCGCAAACTATCAATGGTATTTCAGTCTTATGCCTTGTTCCCGCATCTCAGCGTACGTGAGAACTTGTTATTTGGCCTGCGCGCGCGTGGTGAAGATAAGCGCCAGTTTGCTCCTCGCCTGACGGCGGTCAGCAAACTGATGGAGCTTGAATCGCTATTGGATCGGCGGCCCGCGCAACTTTCTGGCGGTCAACAACAGCGTGTGGCCTTAGGTCGCGCAGTCATTGCCAATAACCAACTCTGTTTGATGGATGAACCGCTGTCCAATCTGGACGCTAAACTGCGTCAGAGCATGCGACGTGAAATTCGCGCTATCCAGAAGCAACTGGGGTTAACGATGCTGTACGTCACCCATGACCAAACCGAAGCAATGAGCATGGCCGATAAAATCATTCTGCTGAATGACGGCTGTATTGAGCAGCATGACACGCCAGATAACTTATATAACAACCCGACCAGTATTTTTGCCGCGCAGTTTATTGGCGCCCCGCCCATGAACATGCTCCCGTTACGGCGTCAGGGTTCGCATCATTACCTTGGCGAGATACCGCTGCCCGCGTCAGAAAACACCAACCAGGAGGACCTGACCCTTGGGTTGCGCGCCGAAGATATTCAATTAACCACGCCAGAAAACGCCAGCCTTAGTGGGCAAGTCATCAGTTATGAATATATGGGGGCCGACACGCTGGTGCTTTGCCAGTTAACCGCCTGTCGGGAACCCGTTACCGTCAAACTAGCCGGGATGAAACGCTTTGCTGAAGGAAGTGTGGTTGGTCTGCGCTGGGCAACCAGCGTGCAATACTTTTTCTCGACCAGCAACGGTAAACGCCGCTATCAGGCTGAACAGAAAACGTTACCGTTAGAAACACGTATTGCCGTTTAACCCATTGACCATTAATCGCGTAAATTTATTTCCCAGGGGAACATTATGTCTTTCGCTATTCGCGCATCCTGTCTGGCCGCTGCCATGCTGTTATGTGGCGCCACCGCCGCCTCTGCCGCAGATCCCATTAAACTGCAAATGTATTACCCCATTGCCGTTGGCGGCAAAATCAGCCATACCGTTGACACCCTGGTCGCTGATTTCGAAAAAATTCATCCCGATATCGATATCCAGCCCGTCTACACCGGGGACTACGCGACCACAGTAACGAAAGCATTGACCGCATTTCGTGGCGGCAATGCACCACAACTGGCCGTTATCGGTGATATTGAAGTCTATTCCCTGATCGACGCTGGCGCGATTGTCCCGATCAGCGATCTGGCCAGTGATGCGGCGGGTAAAACCTGGATTGATGGATTTTATCCGGCATTTATCCGCCATATACAAAACAAGGTATGGGACATTCCTTTTCAGCGTTCCACCGTGGTGCTGTACTGGAATAAACAGGCATTTACCCACGCGGGACTCGATGGCAATACACCGCCCGCTAACTGGCAGCAAGTGGTCGACTTTGGTAAAAAGCTGGTGGTACATGACACGAAAGGGGTCACGCAGTGGGGGATAGAGATCCCCTCTACGCCAACCGGTTACTGGACTTTCCAGGGAATTGCCGCCACCAATGGCAGCCGTCTGGATAATGGCCAGGGTACGGTGGTCGCCTTTAACACCCCGGCAAACAGAGAGACGCTACAATGGCTGACTGACCTGGCGCGTAAATACCATGTTTCGCCGTCGGGCGCGATTGCCTGGAGCACTACGCCACAGGACTTTATTGATGGTAAAACCGCCATGATGGTCACCACCACCGGTAATCTGACCACGGTAAGAGAAAATGCAAAATTCCCGTTTGGCGTCGCCATGCTGCCGGAAAAAACCCAGCGAGGCAGTCCAACCGGCGGCGGTAACCTGTATGTATTCAAAAATTCGTCGGCGGAACAACAGCAAGCCGCCATGGCATTTATCCGCTGGGTGTCCGAACCCGAACAGGCGGCCCGCTGGAGTATTGCCACGGGCTATGTCGCCACCTCCCCTGCGGCATGGGAAACCAACGTGATGAAGGCCTATGTGCAACAGGTGCCACAAGCGCTGGTCGCCCGTGAACAGTTAAAATATTCACAACCGGAGCTGTCCACCTACAACAGCGTACAAATTCAGGAAATACTAAACCACGCGATTGAAGCGGCTGTCACTCAGACGCAAACAGCGCAACAGGCGCTGGAGTCAGCACAGAAACAGGCCGACCGCCTGTTAAAACCTTACCAGTAACGGATGCGGCATGAGCGTTCTTCACACTGTAGTGCCCGCTGCACATAAGCGGAGTTTATCATTAGCGCTTTATGGCTATCTGCTGTTGTTGCCGGCACTGGGTTTTCTGCTGCTGTTTACCCATTACCCCGCGCTGGCCACGGTATGGGAAAGTGTGTTCAGCACAGCCCGCAATGGACACCCGGCCCAGTTTATCGGGCTGGATAATTACCGCGCACTGCTTGATGACGACACATTTATGCTGTCGTTACGTAATAACCTGCTCTACGCGGCGATCACCATTCCACTTTCCGTGGCGCTGGCGTTACTGATGGCGCTGGCGGTGAACCGCCGCCTGCGCGGTAATGCCATCACCCGCGCCGCTTTTTTCATTCCGTCATTATTACCGATGATCGCCATTGCCAATCTGTGGCTATTTTTCTATACGCCGCAACTGGGCCTGTTAAATAAACTGATGGCGATCTTCTCATTGCCTGCGGTGAACTGGCTGGGCGAACCCGGTAGCGCGCTTTACTGCCTGATGGCGGTATCGGTATGGCGCGAAGCGGGTTTCTTTATGATTTTTTATCTGGCGGCGCTGCAACAAATTGATCCGCGATTAGCCGAAGCAGCCGAGATTGAAGGCGCTTCGCGTCGCTATTTTTTCCGTCATGTGCAATGGCCATTACTGATGCCGACCACGCTGTTTATTTTGATTAATGCCTCAATGAATGCCTTCCGCATTGTCGATCAGGTGATCGCCATGACTAACGGCGGGCCGAATAATAGCAGCAGCCTGTTACTGTTTTACATTTACCGCACCGCATTCAGCTATTGGGACTTATCTTATGCTTCAGCGATGACCGTCGTATTACTGGTCATCCTGGCGTTTATCGCGCTGATAAAATTTAATTTGCTGGATAAGAGAGCGCACTACCAATGAGTTTATTACTAACAACAACCCCAGGTCGCCCCCTTCTCCCTGGTCAGATCGCGCTGAATCTGGCGATCTGGCTGGCAGCGCTGTTGTGGTTTTTACCGCTTCTGGTCGCGCTATGGGTTGCGCTCCATCATGCTTCCGCGCAAGGTACATTTTCATTGTTTTCCCCGATCACCTTGCAGAACTTTATCAATGCCTGGCAGGCGGCGCCTTTTGGCCGCTATTTTCTCAACACCACCTTGCTGGTGCTGATGATTGTGGTCTGCCAACTACTGCTGGCGACCATGGCGGCTTATGCGCTGGTGCGTTTTCGCCTTAAAGGCTCAGGGCTGTTGTTTTCGTTAATTCTGTTGCAATTAATGATAAGCCCGGACGTGTTAATCCTGCATAACTACCAAACCATCAGCGCATTAGGTCTGCGTGACAGCCTGGCCGGAATTGCGCTGCCCTATTTTGCCTCAGCATTTGCTATTTTCCTGTTGCGACAGACGTTCAAAAGCATTCCGCTGGTGCTGGAAGAGGCGGCGATTGTCGAAGGCGCCAGCCGGTTTTACATCCTGCGTAAAATTTATATCCCACTGGCGAAACCAATTTATGTCGCCTTCGCGCTGGTGTCGATCAGCTTTCACTGGAACGATTTTCTCTGGCCGCTGGTAATCACCGACTCAGTAAATGTGCGTCCGGTCACCGTCGGGTTACAGTTGTTTTCCGCACCAGAACAAGGTGTGCAGTGGGCACTGGTCAGCGCGGCAACCCTGATGACCTCGCTGCCCTTGCTGGTGCTGTTTCTTATTTTTCAGCGTCAGTTTGTTCAGTCGTTTATGCGTGCCGGCATTCGCTAAGGGAGTAACCCGATGACTTATCCTTCTGCATCCCCCCGGCTTTCACCTCAACAACGCCAGCGGTTGGGCCATGTCGCCGTGCTCTATCAGCCACCGTCGCTGCCCGTGATGCCCCTCGCTGGTGACATCGTTAGATTTGGCCTGATTGCCGACCCGCAATACGCTGATGCTGAACCCGATTTGACCCATGACCTTTATTACCGCCATAGCCTGCATAAGCTTTCCACGGCAATTAGCCAGCTTAACCCGCTGCCGCTCGACTTTGTGGTGTCGCTGGGTGACCTGGTGGATCGCCACTGGGCCAGTTACGATGCCCTGTTGCCACGCTATGAGGCGTTGCGCCATCCGCATGTGGCGATACTTGGCAACCATGATGCAGCAGTCATTTCCGATCAACTGGCCGCGCACCAGCCAGCGCTGGGATTGCCGAAAAACTATTATCAATTCCACTTTGCGGGCTATCGTTTTATCGTTATCGACGGTAACGATATCAGCCTGTATTGCAATGCGGGAAATGGCGACGATCACCAGCAAGCGCGGGAACGGCTCAATGAGCTTATCGCACGCCAGCAACCACAGGCACAAAACTGGAATGGTTCAGTTGGCCAGGCGCAATTTGCCTGGCTTGAACACCAGTTACAGCAAGCACGCGCACAGCGCGAAACGGTAATCGTTTTCGGGCATTACCCGCTGGCGCCGTTACAACAGCACATGCTATGGAATGGTGAAGCGCTGACCGGGTTATTGTGCCGTTATCAGGTACGGGCTTACTTTGCCGGTCATGATCATCGCGGTGGCTATATACGCATCGATAATACGGATTTCATCACCTTAAAAGGCATGCTCGACAGTGCAGATCGCACGCCATTTGCTGTCGCTGAACTGGTTGATGGTCTGCTCACGATAAGCGGGTATGGCGGTGAAATTAGCCGGGTACTGAGGCCCGGGGCAAGC
The DNA here is from genome assembly GCA_015655145.1 of Enterobacterales bacterium. Classification (GTDB taxonomy): domain Bacteria; phylum Pseudomonadota; class Gammaproteobacteria; order Enterobacterales; family Enterobacteriaceae; genus JAATFO01. Next base: position 82,596 of record JAATFO010000024.1, read on the forward strand.
GAAGCGCCTGAACGGTTATAACCGACTCAAACAGTCCATTGCCACCGTTTTGAAACTGGCGAAATCGGTGCTCTCGCGCAGACGCGTCATGGCACGTTCACGCATAAAAGTGACAAACAGATCGTAAATCGCCATCGCCTCTTCATACTCTGTTTTGCTGATTGCCAGCAAGAAGATGACGTAAGCCGTTTCTTCACCCCACGCAATACCTTGTGGCGCCAGCACCGTAAACACCACGGTTTTCTTCGCCAGCAATCCCAGGGCATGCGGTAGCGCAATCCCCTCGCCCAACATGGTACTGACGATAGCTTCACGCTCTTCAACGGAAGGATAAAATTCAGTATCAACGAATCCTTCCTGCTCCAGTTGATCGCATAACAACCGGAACAATTGCGACTGATTCACTGGCTCATTAATGATGCGGAAATGATGTTGGTCGAAAAATTTCTCCAGCATATAGGGCTTGGTGCGATCCACCAGCACCAGTTTGCCAATTTGCTCCAGTTGGTAATCGGTAGGAAATGGCGACATCACGACCACGGGTTTATCTTTTTCGCTCAGCCGGGCGGTGGAGATGACAAAGTCTTCATCAATCACTGACATCTCTTCATATTCACGCAACGACACATTGTTTTTCACCACAATTTGCGGGTATTTACGCAACAGCATCGCCTGAATCATCCGTACCGTGGAATTACCGGTATCACAGACCAGCAAAGCCTTCGGATGACGCTGATAACCCACATTATAATGCCGCTCAAGACCAACACCGATATGCAGGACCAGAAAGCCAATCTCGTTTTCGCTAATGACGTAGGGTGTATATTTTCCCCAACTGGATACCGCCGCCAGCGTTACGTCATAGGCCATCGGATAGTGTTGTTTGATATTACTGAGCAACGGATTAGGGATATTGATCTGATAACGCACGCGGGTAATCATGGTTTTAATGTGTGTTAACAGGTCAGCACGCAATTGCGGGTCATTCTGCAAATGGAAGTTGTAATGGGTATTGATGTAACTGAGGATGTAATCCACCAGTGAATCCGCATCATCCGCATTGATCGCGCTCGGTGCGATGTCCTGAATGCGCCGGGCAGCGATATTAAGTCGCAACCACGCCTCTTCCGGGGGCGCGATAGCTTTGCCGGTAATCGGACGCATTAAGTTAATGATATGGCGTGCGGCATCGCGCACATCATCATCGCCATCTTCTGCATTAAAGTCCGACAGCGGGTAACCTTCACTGATGCGTCGTACCGCTACTGCGCAATAAAGACGCAAATATAATTCAGCTTCATCCGTCATGCGAATGTTAAAGCGCGAAAAACATTGATGTAGCAAGGGTTGCAGCGTGATTAACATGCCGCTTTTCAGTGCTTCAACGTTCAGCAGCGGGCTTTCACTGGATTCCTGGGCGATCTGATACAACAAATCAGTCAGGCAAGTGCGGATTGCCACCTCACAGCCAAACAGCTTCATGCCATAACGCGGTTTAGTTTCAATCGCCAGATTATAGCGATTGAGCCATTCCCTCACTTCAGCCATATCGCTTTGTAACGTGGCACGACTGATAAACCACTCGTCTGCCAGGTCTTCCAGTTTAAGAGAAAAGGCTGAAGTGAGAAAACGTGTTAACAGATAGTGTACCCGTTCCACTGATGTACGCGGCACACGTCGTTGGCCAGGCGATGTTTGTAGCAACTGCTCATAACGCACCGGATCAAGGATATTAAGCTGATAACCTTCACTGCGATTGAGGATCAACCGGGCGCCATGATCCGCAAGCATTTCGTTGAGCACGGTGATATCAGTGCGCACAGTGCGCGTCGATACAGCAAAGCGCCGCGCCAGTTCATTCTGTGGCAACGTTTCGTTTTGCAAAATATCAAAGAGTTGAGCCAGTCGTTGGTTGGGGAATCTCACATTTGTTATCCATCGTCTCGCCGGGTGAACAAAATAAATGCTGTCCCTACACAATAACTGTAGCAGCCAAGCCACACCGATGACAGGTTAAAAAGTGATCAGCGACAATTTATCAGGCACTGTTTTTCACCAGCAACCCAAAAACGGCGAACACCTCACAGTGAACGGCAACTGACGCCAGTGGCGCCAGTTGCCGTCATCGCACGGTCACCGAACTGGCCGCATACCGTCTTCTTCCGCCAGACGTGCCGCCGACCCGGTCTGTTCCGTTGTTACGCCATCAATTTTTTGGTCATCGCCAGCAACGTACGTACGTCATCCGGGCGAGTGTTGCCCGATGCTTTCTCGATGATTGAACTGTAGATATGCGGAATAATTTTGCTCACACCGGCATCCAGCGCAATCTTCAGGATCGCTTCATAGTTATCGAGATCAATACCACCCGTCGGTTCGAGCCAGAAATCATGCCGGCCGCAGGCTTCTGCCACCGCTTTGAATTCATCGATCGCTTTCAATCCGCCCATAGGGAAATATTTTACTGAACTGCCGCCCATGTCTTTCAGCATCGCAATCGCGGTTTCTACTGGCACAATACCCTCCGGCGCCGTTGAACTTAGCGGTCCGGTTGAGATTTTAACCTGCCCGACAGTGCCTGTCGGTGAAACCAGACCATTAACCACCGTTTGCGTCTGCCCTAATAATGCCCGGCTGGTCGCCACACCAGTAAAGACCTGATTAACATGTTGCGGCTGTATCTGACGGGAAATTTCACTGACCATCGCTGACTGGTTCGGATCACCCGCCCCCAGACCGACAGAAAGCGCATTATCGATCAATGCGGCATACTCACGCATATCCGCCACGGCTGCCGCTACGCTGTTATAGTTTTTCGACAGCACGCCCACCAGAACATGCCCTTCAGCCGCTTGCCAGATTTCGCGCGCGTTCTCTTTTGAACCCGCCAGTACATTGAGACAAACCCGATCCTGGTAGAATTTAGGTGTGAGCATCATGCGTTTTTTTCTCCTGCTAACAAAGCGTTAATACAAACAAAAATGGTATTCAGTTGTTCCGCCGTGACGCTGCGCACGTCTACTTCGACAATGCCTTCATTGGCTTTGTAGCCACGGAAATAGATGGCAATATCACCGGTTTTCAACGCCTGCACAACCTCACTGGTGGTATGTCCAATGACCGCTTCGTCGAAATGGATTTCAGCACGGGCAATATCACGGCCAGCCGCATCCCATACCACTCGCGCCTTAATACCAGTAAGACTGTTGAGGTTATTGATAAACGGCGTCATTTTTTCTACCATCTGCGCACCGCTCACTTTCTCTTGCGTCAGGTAGTTCTCAATCGCCTGCGTCAGGCCAAGGATGCCCTCTTTACCCACCTTCATCGCCCGACCAATCCCTGTTGACTGGCGTTTAACCCACTCAACATATTGATGTTTACCGATAACCAGGCCACTGGTTGGTCCTTCGATAGCTTTCGCGCCACTGTAGATCACCAGATCAGCACCGTACTGGTAGTAACACTGCAGGTCCTCTTCGGCTGCGGCGTCAACAATCAGTGGGATACCATGCTCACGTGCCACCACGGCAGCCTGCGCAACGCTAAGATGGCTTTTCTGCACGCAGTGATGAGACTTGATATAGAGGATTGCCGCCGTTTGCGTACTAATCGCCGCAGAAAGTTGCTCCGGTGAGCACTCGTTAGCGTAGCCAGCTTCAACCAGACGTCCGCCGCCCAACGCCACCATGCTTCCTACCGGCGCACCAAAATTAACGTTATGTCCTTTTGGCACCACGATGTCATGCGCCACCGTCAGCGGCGCTGCATGCAGGTTATCCAGCAGCCAGTCATTATCTTTGACAATCACCGCTGCGACCGACTGAGCAATGCCTGCCGAGGCACAGGACACCACCACTGCATTTTCCACATCAAGCAAACGGGCAATATACGCACCGGTTTTATTCACCAAATCCTTCATTTCGAAATAGTGATTAAGACCATATTTAACGGTATCGACAACATCGACACTCGGCGTGGAGACACCAAGAATGGTCATCCGTCCGGATGCATTAATAACCTGTTTTAAGCCATATTTTTCATAAATCGAAGACATGATTCGCTTTTCCTTCGTCAGTCACAATCCACTGACCAGCCACCACCGCAGCCAGTGGCACCAGATGTTTCTCACCCCGTACCTGCTTCTCTTCGGAGTCAACAAACAGGCAAGGTTCCTCATTGACGGTAAAAATAGTCAGGTCAGCATCCCCACCCACCACCAGGCGCCCTTTATTTTTCAGGTGCAGGCCTTCTGCGGCTTTGGTTGTGACGCAATCAATCACCTGTGGCAACGTCATACCCACACTAAAGAATTTCGACATTACGTGCGCAAGGCTATGCACCGGTCCCTTGATACGGTTGCGGCAATAGATATCAGAACTGATGGTGTCGGGCAGAATGCCCTGTGCAATGGCAATACGCGCCACCTCGAAGCTGAAACTGGCACTACCATGCCCCACATCCAGCCGGACACCGCGCTGAAGGGCTTTTTTGATCGAGGCGCGTAATTCACCCGCGGGCGTCAGGATGCGATTGGGTTTGCCGTTATAACAGTGAGTAATGATATCGCCAGAGGTGAGCAATGCAGCGATGTCATCCAGATCTGGCGGATTGTTGCCGATATGCACCATCAATGGCAGCCCGCCAATCTCCTGTTGTATCTCTTTCGCACATTGCAGGGGTTTAATGCCGTTTTCACCGACTACGCTACTGCTCATCCGCGCCTTGATACCGAGAATAAAACCAGGCAAACGTTTAACCGCATCGCATACCCCGACTTTATCTATCTGCGCCATATCCGCCAGTTCGTTCTGCGTCACAATGCCGGTACGGGCAATATTCAATAGTGCGTAGACCTGCGTTGTCGCATTACGGGTTAGCGCATATAAATCATCTATATCGTTGGCCCCGGTGCTTCCCGCATCAACCACCGTCGTAACACCGGTGTTGACGCCAATGCAATCCGCCTCATCGTGATAAATCGGTGATTTAGGGTAGCAATGTACGTGGGAATCAATCCAGCCAGCGCTGAGATAGTAGCGTCCGCCCAGATCCTGTTCGCGTTTCGCTTCGCCATCCACCTTGCCCAACGCAGCGATTTTTCCATCTCGCAGGGCAATATCGACCTGGCGTTCATCTGTCAGGCGCGCACGACGAATAATGAGATCGAACATGACTATCACTCCTTAAAGAACAACTTGCCTGCGAACAGGCAAGTCTGGCTACAACTTAACTGATGGCAACCGGAAAAATGGCGCCGAGTGCCATGGCGCCGAGAATCGCGCCACCGGTGATAGGTTTGCCCCACAGGTAGAACAACAGCGATCCCGCCAGTGAACCCAAACCGATAGGAATAGAGGCCGCCATGGCGGACAAAATGATCAATGGCCCAAGAAAACGTCCGGAGGTGTTACCCGCGCCCATCATCACATCAGCGCCATAAGTAGAATCACTCTGGTTGATAGTGAATTTACGGGCCAGAATAATCAGATAACCGATAGCAACGCCAAGTACCAACCCGGTAACCAGCGAGGCCGCAAAATTCGCCACCGGAAAGACAAAACCGGCACCCAGCAACAACGCAGGCACACCAAGACCAACCCCCGTCTGAATCGCCCCGCCGATATCCAGGATCCCGACCAGCGAACCTTCGATAATGCGGGCAAACAGGAAGCTGGCGCCGAAAGCGGCCACCGCACCATATACGCCCGTTTCCATACCTGCACGCAACATAGAGACGAACGCCACTTCGTTAAATGCGCCAATGCCATACAGGTAGTACATGTGAGTACCAGCAAACACGCCGGCAGAGAGTAGCCCGACAAAGATCGGGAAAGACCAGTCGGCATACCAGAAACCACGTTTAGACTCTTCCATTTTTATGGTCCTCGTTACTTGCCGCTAATGGCGTTATGGATCATCTCGAGCCAGCCCGGAATACCCAACTGGAAAGACTGCAACATCTTCATATCAAAACCACGGAAGAAGCCGCTGAGAACAAACAGCAACACGATGGCGAACATCATCACCCGGGTGACTTTGTTCCATCCGCTCTCTTCTACACCTTTACCGATCAGAATGCCCAACACCAGGCCCGGTACCGCATTGCCCATAATCAACTGTGCTAAACCACCAAAAATAGTGGCCCAGAACCCCGATTTTTTACCGGCATCAATCGCCGCCAACCAGAAGATCACAGGCATGATGGTGTTCACCAACAGATTGGCCGCCGGGACTAATACTTTTACCGCCGTCACCTGCAATGCCGCTGGCACCGCAGAAGCCGTAGAGTTAAGAAACGCCACCACCACCATGCCGATGATGCCGCACGCAATGGCCATTTTTTTCGGGTCGTGCAATGTTTCAGCGACATTGCGATTTTTGATCATCAGCGCTGCCGCGCCCCAGTTTGGAATAATGCGATGATCAACATCTTGTGTGAAAGAACCTGCTGCAACAGAAGAAGCCCAGGCATTAAAGAAAAACCCAAGGCCAAAGGAGAAGTGAGAAGCGGGGTCTCCTTCGCAGGAATTAAGTTCACCCAGAGTACGAAATGCGCCCATCCCCTGCGTAGTTGGGGCATGGAACATACGCGCCGCCCCCGCGCCAACGCCCACACCGACTAACCCGCCGATGATTAACGACTTAAATAAAATAATTAAAAACATCAGTTTTTCCTTTCGTCTTATCGCCCAACGTTTTTAGTTCGTGTCGAATGGCACCTGCCCGGTATCAATCACACTCACGTTGACGGTAATCTCCAGCTCAACGCTGTAGCTCCGTCGTTCGCGCGGCAGAAAAAAGAACAGAAACTTCTCTTTCCTGACGCGTTCCTGCGCACGAATGACCGTGACATCCTGTGGCTCAATACGTAGCAGAATTTTGTTGGTAGAACTCAACACAGCGTTCTGGACATGGCTAAGCGCATCGGCAAAGGCTTTCGCTTTGCTATCACCTTTGCCACTGACCTTCACTGTGGTGGTGTATTGCTCTTTCATTGTGGTTAGCTACCGTATTTCTTATTCCAGGCCTGCACTAACCGTTCACCCAGTTCTTCTTTATCCATAAAACCAAAACCCAGCACAGTGGCGCCTTCGTTGATGGCAGTAACACCTTCATCAATAGAACGCATGCCATGTTTGGCTTTGTAACCATATTTGTTTTGTGCCGTGATGGCGCCGGCGCCGCCGCTACCACAAAAAGAGATACCGAAATCGGCATTTTCGGCTTTCATCACATCGCCCAGTTTCATGTCAGCTGCCACACCAGGGACAACTACCGCGCGCCCTCCAGCCTTTTCCACGCCTGCGGCAACTTTCTGGCCCTTACCTAAACGATCGCCAATGACTACGGTTATCATGATTCATTCCTTAATCTGTCATTTCAGAGATAATTATCGGGAGCCGAACTACCCTGATCCCGACGAATTTTTCAGCTATTTGCCAGGGCATACCAACACTGTTGTGAAACCTGCTGTTGATATACCCGACCGGATAATCAGGTATTTTCTTTCGCCACTTCAAAATGCACCGACAGTAGCCAGGCTTCTTCCTTCGGCAAATTACCGAACAAATCCACCACTTGTTGCGCCAATTGCATTGAGTCTGCTGAGATATCTTCAAACAACTCAGCTTCAACCTCCGGCAGCGGCTCTCCCGTCAGCGAACGTAATGCCATTGCGCGGACATGAGAATCCAACATCTGCTGTTGCACGGCATTGGGTTTGATCGCACTGACGGCGAATAAATCACCAATTTGCCCCATTACCTGATCGGCTAATGCCTGAGCTTCTTCGGAACCTGCCATGTTATTCGCTTTTACCGCTCCGTTATTCACCTTGCTACTCCTGTTACCGTTACGGACAACGTTCAATACTTTGTGTTGACGATAAACTAACCTCTGACGCCTGAAGTTTGTAGAACGACTTTTTCCGTTATGAAGTGGAAATCATTGCGACCCGCATGAGCCACATCGCAAAAACATCTGTAAGTACAAAAATTGTGGCGTGTTGACCCTGTTATTTCTCAGGTTGCCGTAGACGAGTTCGCCCGCATAAGCGGCCGCAATAAACGCACCTTGAGACGTTCACTGACCACGGTTACCACGTTAAACTTGTTCGAGTTATTGACTGAAATGCGTGTTGGATATGTGCAAAAGCGAAGAGGAAATAACGGCGATACTATGCCGCAATGCCTGATAATGAAGTGTTAGCGCAAAGCGCGTACCTGTCAACTGCGGAGAAAAACGGGCCAACAGGCCCGTCTGGTTATATTCAGGGATAAAAAAATAAAACTGTTATTGTCCGGCGATTTTCATTTCCGCTAACAACACGGAACCACACTGGATATTACTTCGCGTTTCAATATCATCACCAATCGTCACCATATTGCGCCACATCTCTTTCAGATTACCCGCAATGGTGATTTCACTGACCGGGTACTGGATTTCACCCTTTTCCACCCAGAACCCCGCCGCTCCACGGGAGTAATCACCGGTAATAGCGCTAACGCCCTGTCCCATCAATTCAGTGACCACCAGCCCGGTGTCCATCTGTTTTAACAAGGCATCAAAACCCAATCCCTGTCCGGCGATGCGCCAGTTATGGATGCCGCCGGCATGGCCGGTGCTTTGTAAGCCCAACTTACGGGCGGAATAGCTGCCAAGCAGCCAGGTTTTCAGCACGCCCGTACTGACGATATCACGCGACTGTGTGCGCACACCTTCACTGTCAAACGGCGAGGAAGCCAGCCCTTTACGCAAATGGGGCTGCTCGTTAATCGTCAGCCATTCTGGCAAGATCTGTTTGCCTAACGAATCAAGTAAAAAGGTGGATTTGCGGTAGACACTGCCGCCACTGATCGCCCCGACCAGGTGACCAAACAGACCGGTCGCCACCTCGGCGGCAAAGATAACCGGTACTTTCATGGTGGCCAGTTTTCGTGGCGACAGACGAGATAATGCGCGACGCGCACACTCTTCACCCACCCACTCCGGCGTGTTGAGATCATCAATGGCGCGCCCGACGGTGTAAGCATAATCGCGCTCCATCTTTTCCTGTACTTGTGCAATCACACAACTGGAAAGCGAATGGCGGCTGGAACGGTAGCTCTGCAACATGCCATGACTGTTGCCAAACACCCGGATGCTCGCATGGCTATTAAAACTGCCGCCTTCGGTATTGGTGATGCGTTTATCCGCTTTCAGCGCCGCCTGCTCAGCACGAGCAGCCAGTTCAATTGCCTGATCGGGATCGATCTCCCAGGGATGGAACAGATCGAGATCAGGGGCGTCAAAAGCCAGCAGATCAGGGTCCGCCGTGCCCGAAAACGGATCCGCCGAAGTGTAACGGGCAATATCAACGGCCGCCTGCACCGTACGTTTGATACCGTCCGGGCTCAGATCGGTCGATGAAGCGCTGCCTTTACGATGTTGATGATAAACCGTAATACCCAGCGCCCCATCGCTATTAAATTCGACATTTTCTACTTCACCATAGCGCGTACTCACACCAATACCGGTGGTTTTACTGACAGCAACTTCAGCACCATCGGTACTGGCTTTGGCGAGTTCAAGCGCTTGCGCCACCGCGTCTTCCAGTATTTTACGTTGTTCTACAACCTGAGTGAGTACTTTCATTTACCTACCATACTATGATGAGAGCCGGTGTTATGCGGGAGCGAAATCTTGCCCGTCTGTGCCTCCAGGCAGGATAAGTTCAGCCCCGACGAAAAACAACGCTCTGGTGACAAGAATGATGTTGAGTCTAACAGACTCAGAGAACAATTTCGCAGTCGCTGCGTAACCTGTTAGCATTAGCCTCTTTTTCAGGAGCCTAACCATGACTAAACACCCCGAAGACGGGCTCAACGATGTGCCCGAAACGCGCGAAGAAGAAGATGAAGAGATTATCTGGGTCAGTAAAAGTGAAATCAAACGTGATGCTGAGGCATTAAAACAGCTTGGTATGGAACTGGTTGAGCTTGGTAAAAACGCCCTGGAAAAAATCCCTCTGGATGAAGATCTCCGCGTGGCGGTCGAGCTGGCGCAAAAAATCAAAAAAGAGGGACGCCGTCGGCAGCTACAGTTAATTGGTAAAATGCTCCGCTCACGTGATCCCGAACCTATTCGTCTGGCGCTGGATAAGCTGAATAACCGCCATAACCAGCAAATTGCCCTGTTTCATAAACTCGAAGTGCTGCGTGACCGGCTGGTGGAGCATGGCGACGATGCGGTGACTGATGTGCTGGCGCTTTATCCGGATGCTGATCGTCAACAACTGCGCAGTATGATCCGCAACGCACAAAAAGAGAAAGCAAGCAATAAACCACCGAAAGCCTATCGACAGATTTTCCAGTACTTACGCGAACTGGCGCTGGATTAAACCGTGCTGATACGGTGCTCCACAGGCGTGCACCCTTCCGCGCCTGCGGCGCCGTACTACCGATAGAGGCCACCTTGCAAAAACACGACAACGCCGCGGACAAACAAACAGCCAACGTCCTGGCAAGGTGACAAGAACAGCCCCTCCGTCAATGAGGTCCTGACTGCCCCAACCGTTGCAGCAGTTTTTGATGAATGCCGCCAAACCCGCCATTGCTCATCACCAGGATTGAATCGCCGGGTTGGGCGGTTTTCACAATCATCTCGACTAACGTGTCGACATCTGCGCTCCAGTGCGCTGGCTGGACACAGGCATCGGCTACTTCCGCCACTTGCCATGGAATATGATGTGGCTGGAACAGAAAGACTTCATCGGCACGTCCCAGCGACGGGGCCAGATCATCTTTGCTGACCCCCATCTTCATGGTATTAGAACGCGGCTCCAGCACTGCGAGAATACGGGCCGTACCGCCCACTTTGCTACGCAACGCCGCCAGCGTCGCCAGAATGGCTGTGGGATGGTGGGCAAAATCGTCATAAACTTTGATCCCTCTGACTTCCCCACGTAACTCAAGTCGCCGACGTGCATTGATAAAATCGTTCAGTGCGCGGCTGGCATCTTCAGGTTTTACCCCAACGTGGCGTGCCGCAGCGATGGCCATCAAACCGTTATGCATATTGTGCTCGCCGACCAGCGACCAGCTCACTTCACCCACGCGTTCGCCGTCCAGCAGCACTTCCCAGTGAGAGGCATCAGGCGTAAGCTTTTTCGCCTGCCAGTGACCATTTTCTCCCACCGTTTCCTGCTCACTCCAGCACCCCATCGCCATCACTTGTTTAAGGTTAGTATCATGCTCCGGTAACAAAATTTTTCCCTGACCAGGCACAATGCGCACCAGATGGTGGAACTGCTTTTGAATCGCCCGCAGATCGTCAAAAATATCCGCATGGTCAAATTCCAGGTTATTCAGCACCAGTGTGCGCGGACAATAGTGGACAAACTTTGAGCGCTTATCAAAAAATGCACAGTCATACTCATCCGCCTCGATAACGAAGAATGAGCTTTTTCCTAAAGTTGCCGAAACCGAAAAATTTCCGGGCACTCCGCCGATAACAAAACCAGGATTAAGGCCGCATGCCTGTAAAATCCATGCTGCCATACCGGCAGTCGTGGTTTTACCGTGTGTGCCGGCAACCGCGATCACCCAACGGTCACGTAAGACAAAATCATGTAACCATTGCGGCCCGGAGAGATACGGAATACTACGTTCAAGTATCGCTTCAACGCAGGGATTACCTCGCGTCATCGCATTACCGATTATCACAAGGTCAGGTTCAGGATCAAGCTGGCTGGCATCATAACCTTGAATAAGATCAATGCCTTGCTTTTCCAGTAGTGTGCTCATTGGCGGGTAAACATTGGCATCAGAGCCTGTTACTTCATGCCCCATTGCACGTGCCAGCATCGCCAAACCACCCATGAAAGTGCCGCAGATACCAAGGATATGAATACGCATAAAAGGTCCATTACTGAGTCTATTCGCCGCACAGTGTAACGCCGACTTGCTGCAGAATAAACGAATTTGGACTATGGCCTTTGTGGTCCAATCGGCTAAACTGCCTACGCATACGTTGGCAGTGTGTAAATCATTCTGCCCTTCTACCGTAGATTCAGGGATTGTGTTATGAAAACGTTAGGCGAATTCATCGTCGAGAAGCAACACGACTTTTCTCACGCCACAGGCGAACTGACGGCACTCCTTTCGGCGATTAAGCTGGGTGCCAAAATCATCCACCGTGATATCAATAAAGCGGGCCTGGTTGATATTCTTGGGACCAGCGGCGTTGAAAATATTCAGGGTGAGCAACAGATGAAGCTCGACCTCTTCGCTAATGAAAAATTAAAAGCAGCGCTGAAAGCCCGTGGGATTGTGGCCGGTATCGCGTCAGAAGAAGAGGATGAAATTGTTATCTTTGAAGGGGTGGAAAACGGCAAATATGTGGTGCTGATGGATCCACTGGACGGCTCATCAAATATTGATGTTAACGTTTCCGTAGGAACGATTTTCTCCATCTACCGCCGCGTTACCCCGCCAGGCACGCCAGTAACCGAAGAAGATTTCATGCAACCGGGTAACAAACAGGTGGCGGCAGGTTATGTGGTTTATGGTTCGTCAACCATGTTGGTTTATACCACCGGTTATGGCGTGCACGCCTTTACCTACGATCCTTCGCTGGGTGTATTTTGCCTCAGTCAGGAACGGATGACCTTCCCGGAAAAAGGCTACACCTATTCCATTAACGAAGGTAACTATATTCGTTTTCCTCAGGGCGTAAAGAAATACATCAAATTTTGCCAGGAAGAAGATGAGCTTACCCGTCGTCCTTATACCTCGCGTTATATTGGTTCACTGGTGGCGGACTTTCATCGTAACCTGCTGAAAGGCGGGATCTACCTCTATCCGAGCACCGCAAGCCATCCGAAAGGTAAGTTACGTTTGCTGTACGAATGCAACCCAATGGCATTCCTCGCGGAACAAGCGGGCGGTAAAGCAAGCGACGGTAAAAACCGTATTCTTGATCTGCAACCCACCGCACTGCATCAGCGATGCCCATTCTTTGTCGGTAACGACGCCATGGTCGATGATGTAGAACGCTTTATGCGCGAGTTTCCGGACAATCCGTCCGCCTGATCTCAGGGATAGCCTGCATAAAACCGGGATGAAACAGACGTCGTCCTTGCCATCGCCCATCACCGCCCGTCCAGCGTGGTTATACCAGCCGGGGCGGTGATGGCTGTTTGAACAGGCGCATCCTGTCTCTTTGTGCGACTTTATTTTTATCTGGTATGCCGGGAGCGGCTAATGGCAGCGTACTCTTCACTGATCGTTCTGGTTCTGCTCGGCGTGTTGAGTTTTTTTGTTCACAACACGGCAGTTAGCGTTTCAATTCTGGCCTTGCTGTTTATCAAGATAACCCCGCTGGCGCAGTTCTTCCCTTATATAGAAAAACAAGGGGTTACACTAGGTATCATCATTCTCACTATCGCAGTGATGGCACCGCTGGCCAGCGGTTCATTACCGGCCAGCTCCCTGCTGAAATCCTTTCTTGACTGGAAATCGCTGCTGGCCATCGTGGTGGGAATTGGGGTTTCCTGGCTTGGCGGGCGTGGCGTGTCGCTGATGAGCAGTCAGCCCACCATCGTCGGCGGCTTATTGGTGGGTACGATTATTGGTATCTCTCTGTTTCGCGGCGTGCCGGTGGGACCACTGATTGCCGCAGGCATTGTGTCGCTGTTTGTGTTCAATAAATAGTGCTGCGCGGAGCATTCCGAAAGACCAAAAAGGGGGAATACTTTCGCCATCAGTTGGCTATAATAGCCGTCACTCAACTTAAGATTAATGAAGGAATGCGAGATGAGTTTAAACCTGGTTCCTGCAGGTAAAGATCTGCCAGAAGATATCTATGTCATTATTGAGATCCCGGCAAATGCCGATCCAATCAAATATGAAGTGGATAAGCAGTCTGGCGCCTTGTTTGTTGACCGTTTCATGTCTACCGCGATGTTCTACCCGTGTAATTATGGTTATATTAATCACACCTTGTCACTGGATGGCGATCCGGTTGACGTACTGGTCCCGACACACTATCCGCTGCAGCCCGGTTCAGTCATTCGCTGCCGACCGGTTGGCGTGTTGAAAATGACCGACGAAGCGGGTGAAGATGCAAAACTGATCGCGGTTCCGCACACCAAACTGACCAAAGAGTACGATCATATCAAAGACGTTAACGATCTGCCGGAACTGTTACGCGCCCAGATCAGCCACTTCTTTGAACACTATAAAGATCTGGAAAAAGGCAAGTGGGTGAAGGTGGCTGGCTGGGGTGATGTCAACGACGCGAAAGCGGAAATTGTGGCCTCTTTCGAACGCGCGAAGAAATAACCCACCCCGTGACCTGCCTGAATGGCCGTCACGTGCGGGATATCATGCCAGTCAGTGAAATACCTGGCTGGCATTTTTTATCTTCTGAAGATCACGCCGACGCATCGCGCAGCAACCAGTCGCCGCTGACGATACGTCGTCGATCGTCGATCGAACGCTGATACACATACAGCCAGGCGCTGCCGTACGGCGTCTGAACCAGTTGGCGTTTATATTCACCCCCTTTGGTTCTGAGCGCGTCAAGCTCTCCCAGCGTACCGGCATCAATGCGGTAAACTTCACAATAAACTGTGCCTTCTCCTTCAACCACGCCAGGATAAAGACCGAGGCTATAAAGTTCATAACCGTCGATCGCATGATCGCCCAACCACTGTGCATTGGTCATCCAGTGGCTGTTTCCTTGCTTGCGCCGTAAACTGCCATAAACAATTATTCGCATTGCTAAAACTCAAACTGATAGAGCAAATCCAGTGCCTGATCAATACCTGACACCGCTTCTAAATAAAGTTTAGGCATAAGGCGATAACGCAACGTTAATGTCGCCAGTGAATCAAATATGCCAACACCGTATTTTACTTGTAAGCCCGGCAACACATAACCACTGACTTGTACCTGCTGACTGTCACCAACACCAGCGGTATCAAGCGCGAGGTTACTCACGCCGAACGTTTCACCGATTTTACCCATAACCTGACCACTTTGTGCAACCCCTAAACCCACTAATGCTGAGGTTAATGCGTTACTGTCGCCATCACTGCCCAGTCCCTGGCCACGTAACAGATAAGATAACGCTTCTTGTTGCGACATCGCCGGATCAGAAAACACGTCGGCTTTAGGCTCATCGGCAAGGCCTGTGACACGCAAACCAGCGGTGACATCATCTTCGGTAGATTCCGGATTACGGATCGCTTCGAGGTTGATATAGGGTTGCTCCGGCGGACCAGAGAACTGCAGTTCTCCTTTACGCACAATCAAATCCTGACCATACGCATGAAAACGCCCGGAGGGAATATTAATCTGGCCGTTCAGGCCCAATCCCCGCTTATCCTGCACCAGTTTAAGATCGCCATTCAGTTTCGCTTTCAGGCCAAACGCACTAAGCCGCACATCATCACCGACATGGATGACCAAATTACTATTAATGGCGATTGCCGTACTTTGCGGGGCGATCGGCTGCAAATTGTTATCCAGCATCACTTCATCGGATGAAACACCGGTGGCACTCTCTGGTACATCCTGCACCGTAATGCGCGCCCAGGGAATCGACACGCGGCCATCTAGACTGAAGACTGCGGGCGTGGCTTCA
This sequence comes from Enterobacterales bacterium, assembly GCA_015655145.1. Classification (GTDB taxonomy): domain Bacteria; phylum Pseudomonadota; class Gammaproteobacteria; order Enterobacterales; family Enterobacteriaceae; genus JAATFO01. Next base: position 98,226 of record JAATFO010000024.1, read on the forward strand.
AACACTAAATCGGGCGATACGTCCATCCGTACCATGGGCGGCACCGTAACACGTATCCGATCCCCCTTCGCCGCCACTCGGGCTCGCCAGTTGTCGAGTTCACTCCAGTTGGCCTCACCGCTCAGGTTAATTTGCCCCTGGGCGGTCTGGATCAGGCCATCCAGCGTGGAATTCATCCCATTAAAGGCCATGTTCAGGTTTGCCGCTGTCAGATCCACCGGCATAAAGTTGCCATCAATATCCAGATTGCGCAAAGCAAGCTGTCCAAACACCTGGGGACGTTGCAGATTTCCACCCAGTCGCAGGCTGCTGTTGAGCGTGCCGGTAATTTTTTCGCCTTGCATCAGAGCCGGGTTGAGTATTGCCAGCGAAATATTGTTGATATTGATGTTCCCGGACAGGTTGCGTTGATGCTGTAGATCACTAACCTGCACATTACCGTCCAGTTGACCGTTGTTGGCAATGCGCATCAACCAGTCAAACTGTGCATGTCCATCACGCAACGCCGCATTGAGATTGAGCGTATCAAAGGCGATCGGCAAGTCATTACCCTGCACATCCTGCACCACTTTCACCCGGTTACCGCGTAGCGAGGCGCGACCGACAGGCAACGCGCCGTTCGCCGTCCAACTCATCTCAGCATCACCGCTAAATACACCGCTCAGGGCCGTTTCATCAGGCAGGAAAGGTTTAAGCATCGCTAAATCAACTCGATTGACAACCACCCGGGCATGACCCGCCGGACCGGCGGTAATTGGCGCGGGCACACACAGTTGCGCCTCGGGGTTTTGCCAGCAATGCGGCCCGATGGTCGCCGTCTGCGTGGTGTTGAGATAATCAATTGTCATCGCACGCGTCAACCGCCACTCGCCAACGGGCGTATCAAAACGTGTCGTGGTAAGCGCACCTTGCCAGCGTTGAGTGTGTCTATCAAAACGTCCATTCAGCGCCAACTGACCTGATACCGGTTCGCCCTGCACTTTTAACGTCAACTGGTGCTGTTGCTCATCGCCATCGGCATTTAACGTCAACAGGTTGATGGCCAGCGCATCTTGTCGCAATTGCTCAACACGAAGCATCAGTTTCCCGGCGATACGTTCGCCGCTGCGGATATCGCCATCCAGTTTAATGCGCCCGATACTGAGTGCCTGCCAGCGTAGTGCGCTGGCGGTCAAGGCAGCCAGTAATTGCGGTTCCCGCAGGCTACCGCGCGCTTTAAGCGTTCCCTTCACCGCGCCCCCCAGCCCCGGCAAGGCGTTATCCAGATGCTGCGCATCGATCGTGGCATCCAGATTAAGTGTATCGCCCAGCGAGCCGATAATAGCGAGATTATTGCGCCCCAGCGCCAGTTTGATGCCCGGGATATTCCACTGGTTATAGCTGTTGCCGTATAACGTTCCCGTGACCGAAAGCGTATTTTGTCTGATGTTGCCATTCAGTTGCAATTCCGGCACCCGCATCTGCCAACTGCCGCCATACATGCTGCCGCGAGTGGTGATTTTACCGGTCAACTTCGCTGGCCAGTCCGGATACTGTTGCGCGGTATTGATACCATCCAGCGTCAGTTCACTGTGCCAGCTGATGGCTTTTCGCCAGTCCAGCAGTGCCGTGAGATCAACATGCCCTTGTAGCATTGCGAGGCGTAATTTATCCAGGCTGAACTGCTCAAGGTTACCTTTGCCATCAATGGCCAGCGTCCCGGGTGGCAGTGAATCCCCTTTAAAAGCGGCCTGCAACGACATCACATAATCGGTCGCCTTACCATTAAAGCTCAGGTTGACATTGTCCACCTGATATTGCGCTGCGCCACTTAACGGCCAGCGCAATTGTGGGCTGGTGAATGACATCTTCAACGGTAAGCCCACGGTCGCCAGTTCTGTTTGTCCGGTAAGTTGCGCGTTCACCGCGCCGGAAAGATTAAGAGCGAGGTTCAGTTGATCACGCAGCGCGCCACCCACCGTCATATGGATCTTTTCACCACCTATCGGCGTGATATTCAGGGTACTGTTAAGTGCGAAATCAACCGGCCAGCTATCCGTCAGTGTGAGGTTCCCGCTGGCATTAAGTTGACCTTGTGTCGAGTCAAGGTCAAATGTGTCCAGATGCACTGCACGTTCCGTGGTTGTCGCTTTAATCCGCAGACGATTAACCGTGAAATCGCTCGCACCCGTGATGCGTAATTGCTCACCCACGAATTCCTCGATAGTCACATCCAGTGGTAAGCGAACATCGGTTAACGCGGGCAATAGCGGCTGTGCAAACATCTCTTTTAACTGTTCCCCCAGCGGTTTCTCCTCCGGCGACGGTTTTTCACCATGTGCGGCAACCACCTGATCATTAACCGCTTCGGCGGTTTTGGGGAGGGTAACCAACAACCCCTGAATATGCGTGGGCGTTAACGTCAGCGCCCGCGCCCGCCAGCGCAATCCCAGTGAAAAATCCGCCAGCGAAATAGCGGTATCATCAATGCGAACCTGAATATTTTGCAGCCCCAAGTGGCGCAGGGTGATCGGATACGGCGTACTAAGATCGGTGGTTGACGGCGTCTCTTCCACTGGCGGTTCAGTGGCTGGCGGCAATTTTTTACTGTCAACAGCAACATTTACTCCGTTCAATGACAGATCATCGATGCAAAACGCGGAATGCCGCAGGCAGCCCAGTTGTAGCGCCAGATGAAATTGACTGATAGTGACGCGAAGCCCCGGCATCTCATACTGAATGCCCGCTACATTGAGATTCCGCCAGCCACCCGTCACCTGCTTGATCGTCAAGCCCGGCACCCAGCGGTCAGCGCCATTCAAGACCAGATGTAACCCCGTCGTGGTGCCCACCAGAAACAACACGCCGCCCAGCAATAACATCAAAACAATCAGTATGCCCGTCAGGACCTTTTTCCACCGTGTCATAACTCGGGCCCCAAACCAATGTAGAACTGTATGCCATGCGACTCGTCATCGCCCACCGGGCGGGCAATATCTAACTTGATCGGACCGACCGGCGACTGCCAACGCACGCCAAAACCCGCCCCGGTCTTCACATTACTCTGCCTGATATCATTGATAGCTTCCCCGGAATCAACAAACAGCGCGCCCCACCACTTACCGGTCACATGATACTGATATTCCAGCGATCCCGTCGCCAGCTTTGACGCCCCGGTCAATTTTCCGTCATCGTCACGGGGTGAAATGCCTTTGTATTTATAACCCCGAATACTGCGGTCACCCCCGGCGAAGAACCGCAGGTCCGGCGGCACGCGTTCAAAGTCATTGGTTTCAATCCAGCCAATATTACCCCGGACCACAAAACGATGATTTTCCGCCAGCGTGCGGATCCAGACGTTCTGCGCCTGCATGATGAGAAAATCCACGTCCGATCCCCAGGTGGTATCAGAGATATCCACCGAATACCGTTGTGAATCGCCCCAGGAGGGCATCAGACCGCCCCGGGAACGAGTGCGATTAATACTGACGCCCGGATAGATTAGCATCGTGGTGTTAGTAACATTGCCCTGGGTAAAGTGATCAAGACTCCAGCGCAGGTTAATCGCTTTCTGCCAACCACTGCTGTTATCCCAGTAGCGTGAGGCCGCCAGGGTCGTCGAATCGGCTTTGGTATCGTTAAGATCGGTACGTTTTAAGCCCCCCTGATACAGATAATATTGTTCCAGCGGACTCTTCAGTAATGGGACTTTATAGCTGAAATCAAGCTGTTGCTCAGGTGCGGAAATATTTGCGCTGGTACTAAAACTGTGTCCCCGCGAGTTCACCCACGGTTTTTTCCATGTCGCTTTCACCCGCGGGCCGACATCAGTGGAATACCCCACACCGGTTTCAATCGTATTCTCGGTTCGCGGTGATACTACGCCATCCAGCGGCAGGATTTTATTTTCCCGTGCCTGATCAAACACAGGAGACACTACCACTGAATTAAACCAACCCGTCGCAGAAAGACGCCGGTTCAGTTCAGCCAGATCTCGCGAGCTATAGGCATCGCCTTGTTTAAAGGGCACCAGATTTTGCAAATATTCATCACGAATTTGTGATCCGCTAAAATGGACAGCACCAAAGTGATAACGCTCGCCGCTGTCATAATCCAGTTGCCAGAAAGCGGCGTGTCGCGCAACGGAAACCCCCAGTTGGCTCTCTCTAAATTCACCATCGAAATAACCGTTACGCAGAGCCAACTGGGTAAAGCCATTTTTAAAACTGTCGTACTGACCATGATTGAGTACGACGCCGTTTTTCGGCTCACCGTCTTTCACCCACTTTTGATAATCGGGATCGTTACGCGCATCGCCACGCACAATGACGGTAGTTCCGGCAATTTTTACCGGTTCCCCTGCGGTTACCCGGGCAATCAACACCGGACGCCCACCCTTAGCGGGTGCCGGGCGCGATTCAAAATCGATACTGGGTTCGTAATACCCCAATGCGCGCAATCCCTCCTGGATTGCCTCAGAGACCCGCGCCTTAAAGCGAGCATCTGCCGACACCTCATCGCGGCCGATGGTGGAAAGTCGCGCCCTGACATTCTTTTTTAAATCCCCGGATAGCCCTTCAACCTGCAAGCGAACATTCGCCGCCTGCACGACAGGTACGGCAATCAGCAAACAATACATGCAATAGACATAAATTCGTGGCACGCTTACTCCTGTTAACATTGCTGGCCAGTTTTCCATTGGAAAAACCGTTTCTGACTAGCAAGCCACTGTGCTTGATGGCTTTTTTATATATAGAGCATAGCGGCTCTTTGCGCACTCGCATGGTTTTTAACGATTTACCCGCACGCTCATACCGCCCACTTTTACGGTTCATTGTCTGCAAAGAATCCCTCTGATACAACCCACAATCATGATCAGTACTTCACTGTCAGAGATTCGGCCTGAAACAGCCACTGTCTGACAAAATATTATACCGGGGGTTCAAAGCGTGCTTATGCTGTCACAGCGTCTTCGCGGCGAGTCTCCTTCGGAGAAGGCGGCAATAACAGCGCTAGCGGCCTGATTAGGGCTACTGCTATAATCCACACTCAGGACCGTGACTGGCTTTTCAGCTTACCGACAAACCGGCCGGCGTATCAATGGCGACTTTTCATGACTTCTTCTGCCCGATGACCACGGAAAAACCGCGGCTAACAGGCGCAGACATTTTTGGCACGGATAGCCCTGTATCTCTGATGAGAACAAGACCCGCTCGCTGCCCAGGCCAAAAATGACAAGTAGTTAAAACCAATGGAACCTTTATGCTAGATAGTTTGCTTGTCATACTCGTACTGATTGCGGTCAGCGCTTTTTTCTCTCTGTCGGAAATTTCGTTAGCTGCCGCGCGCAAAATAAAGCTGAAACTGCTGGCCGATGAGGGCAACATCAATGCCCAACGGGTCCTGAAAATGCAGGAAACACCGGGCATGTTTTTCACGGTGGTGCAAATCGGCCTTAACGCGGTCGCTATCCTTGGCGGGATTGTCGGCGACGCGGCTTTTTCACCCGTTTTTCGTTCGTTGTTTGAGCGTGTTATCTCTCCCGAACTGTCGGAACAACTCAGTTTTATTTGCTCCTTCACGCTGGTCACCAGCTTGTTTATTCTGTTTGCTGATCTCACGCCCAAACGCATTGGCATGATTGCTCCTGAGGTTATCGCCTTACGCATCATCAACCCCATGCGCTTTTTCCTGTTTATTTTCCGTCCACTGGTGTGGTTTTTTAACGGTATGGCGAATATGATTTTTCATCAGTTCAACATTCCGATGGTGCGTAAAGACGATATCACCTCTGATGATATCTATGCCGTGGTGGAAGCCGGGGCGCTGGCGGGAGTGCTGCGCAAACAAGAACATGAGTTGATCGAAAATGTATTCGAACTGGAATCCCGTACGGTTCCGTCATCCATGACCTCACGTGAAAATATTGTCTGGTTCAATCTGCACGAAGATGAAAACAGTCTGAAAGAAAAGATTGCCATGCATCCGCATTCCCGGTTTCTGGTCTGTAACGAGGATATTGACCATATTGTCGGTTATGTGGATTCCAAAGAACTGCTGCTACGCGTACTGGGTAACCAAAGTTTGACGCTGAGCAGCGGCGTGCAGATTCGTTCCGCATTGATCGTACCGGATACATTGACACTCTCGGAAGCGCTGGAGAGTTTTAAAACCGCCGGTGAAGACTTCGCGGTGATCATGAACGAATATGCGTTGGTGGTTGGCATCATTACGCTTAACGATGTGATGACCACGCTAATGGGCGATTTAGTCGGTCAGGGGCTTGAAGAACAGATTGTCGCCCGTGACGAGAATTCCTGGCTGGTGGAAGGCGGCACCCCCATCGATGACGTAATGCGGGTGCTGGATATTGATGAGTTTCCTCGTTCAGCTAACTACGAGACCATCGGCGGATTTATGATGTATATGCTGCGTAAAATCCCGAAACGTACTGATTTTGTGAAATTCGCCGGGTATAAATTTGAAGTGGTGGATATCGACAGTTACCGCATCGATCAGCTGTTGGTCACCCGGATTGATGAACGCCCAGCGGTCCTTAATGTGACGAAAACGCCGGAAGAGTAAATCACCGGGACAATAAAAACGCACAATAGCCATAATCATTGATATTGCATCCGGGCGGCAAACCAGCGAATCCCAGTGCGTTTTTGTGGGTCAGGATTCAGGTGCGTGACAAATCCGCCAGCAACAGACTGGACAATGCTGGCGTCATCCCCGGTGACGGAAGACGGGTAACGCCGTTGGTGCTCACGCATGCCGGACCGGGCATCAGGGGTATTCCATTTGTAAACGCAGGACCTGACGATTAACTTCAGACATCACACTGAGGTGCTGTTTGTCCTTCACGCGTGGAATCAATATTTTACCTTTATCAAACTCAAATGCGCCCACATCCTTGATGTACAGCCTTCCTCTGAACAGCGTCTTAACGTACTTAGCAACCTGAAATGGATTATAACGTTGAAAGATCTTCATTTTTTATTAACTCCTGCACAAGTACACTACGCTTCTTTGTTATCTCATTAGGTATAAACCTGTAAAACGCAAAACAGACATAGGTTATAGAGCGCTATTTCTTTCCCTGGTTCCGCAAAAAGTGATTTTTTTACTGAATTGACGCCGCACAACAGAACACTATGTTCTAACAATAGACAAAATCAGTATAAACATTCAATTTGTAGGGATTTGTGTTGCCCGGCGCAAAGTGGGCACGCCGAGGCGACAGCAAGCATCATCTCTGCTTATTATTTCAGGAACATGACCACGTGGTCAGGTAACCTGCAAAACGGAGCACCGATGATAACAATACGTTCTTTTAGCCTGGCGCTGATTCTGCTGCCCTTTACGGTCTTTGCACATGACATTGTTACCGGCCAGCGTGTTGCCGCTGTCGGTATTACCGATAAAGGCGAACTGCTCTACCAGCAAGAGGTCTTTAGCTACCAACACTGGAATAGCGCACAGTTACCCGGCAAAGTACGGGTGATACAACATATTGCAGGACGTTCATCAGCAAAGGAGAAGAATGCCGCACTGATTGAAGCCATCAAAGCCGCGCAGTTACCTCACGATCGTTACCAAACCACCACCATTGTGAACACCGATGACGCCATACCGGGTACCGGCCTGTTTGTCCGTCGCAGTATTGAAAGCAATAAAAAACAGTATCCCTGGTCGCAATTCATTATCGACAGTGACGGTGCCGCGAAAAAATCCTGGCAACTGCTCAATGGCAATTCTGCCATCATCGTGCTGGATCACAGCGGAAAAGTGCGTTTCGTCAAAGAGGGGGCGTTAACCGCAGAGGAAGTAAAACAGGTGATGGCATTATTACAGCGATTATTACAGGAATGATCAACGGGCGCCGGGTCAGCGATGTCCGGGCCCGGACAATTAAAAAATGGAAACCCGAAACCCCGGATTGAGAAACGACTCGCGCGGCGCGTAATCCAGTTCTTTTCCTTGCCAGTCATGAACATGCGCCCCGGCAGCAATTGCTACCGCATGCCCGGCGGCAGTATCCCAGACATTGGTTGGTCCAAAACGTGGGTAAAGTTGCGCTTTTCCTTCCGCAACCAGGCAAAATTTCAGTGAAGAGCCAATCGCCGTAGTCTGATGTTCGCCCATTTGGTTCAGGTATTCTTTTAACTCCTCGTCCACAGCCGCATGGGAACGGCTAATAACCACCCGAGGCGGACGCGCATCACACACCCTGATTTGCTGCTTATAGCCCCCTTCTTCTTTCCAGGCCCGGCCTTCGGCCGCAGAATACATCACTGCTGTTGCGGGAACATACACCACGCCCAACACTGGCATTCCTTTTTCAATCAAGGCGATATTGACCGTAAATTCCCCATTCCGATTGAGGAACTCTTTGGTGCCGTCCAGCGGATCAACCAGCCAGTAACGTTGCCAGTGCTGACGAACCGCCCACTCTGGCGGCGCTTCTTCAGAAAGCACCGGGATATCCGGCGTGAGCGTCGCCAGTCCCTGCACAATCACCTGATGCGCGGCTATATCAGCTGCGGTGACGGGTGAGTTGTCTGATTTGTGAGAAACGTTAAGCGGCGTCTCGCCATTGTAGACGTTCATAATGGCCTCGCCCGCATCACGTGCCAGCTGGCAGATTTGCTCTAACATTGGTCACCTCATTATGGTTATATGTCGCAATAATGACGGTTTTGCTACATCGCCTGAAAATGATTTCCCTACGGCAAATCATAGCATTTTATGACTCTGCTATTTTATCACGCTAACCCATGCTGAATACAGGCGACCCGGTATTTTAACATCAACAAGATCATTGCCATGACCTGCCATCATCGTCAGTACATCCCCCGCACGGGGGATGTACCCGGACATGTCCGGCATGTAGGCGTGCACAACGTCACCTTACAAAATGTCTAACAATTCCACTTCAAAAATCAGTGTGCTGAACGGAGGGATTGAGGCACCCGCACCACGTTCGCCATACGCCAGGTTATGCGGAATAGTCAGCGCCCATTTGGATCCCACAGGCATCATCATTAACGCTTCAATCCAGCCGGCAATCACGCCGTTCACCGGAAATTCGGCTGGCTCGCCACGAGCGACAGAGCTGTCAAATACCGAGCCGTCGATCAGTTTCCCGGTGTAATGTACCCGCACATGATCCTGACGAGATGGGATCGCCCCATCCCCCTGCTTCAACACGCTGAACTGCAAGCCAGATTCAGTGCTGCTGACGCCCGCGCGCTTGAGGTTTTCTTCAAGGTATTTTTGACCATCGACCGCCACCGCTTGTTGTTGCACACGGCGCACTTCATCCGCCCGTTCATGGACTTCACGCAGCGCACGGTGTACCACATCCACCGGTACGGCTGGCGCATTTCCTTCCAGCGCATCCCTCAGGCCCGCAAGTAATGCTTCCGGCAGCAAACCCTGCAGACCCGATTCCAGCAATTGCTGGCCAACTTGTAAACCAATCCCGTAACTTGCTTGCGCTTCAACGCTGTCAAACGAAGGGGTTGTCATGATTTTTCCTTTTATCTTGGGTAAAAAACAGAATGGCGCAGCATACCAGCGCAAGCCCGGCGGGTAAAATCAGGTTTGTCAGAGAGTGACTTTTACCAGAGAAAAGGAAACAATAACCTGATCCACTTTTTGCACATACTGGCAGGCACTTCGCGTCAGATTTGCGCATACTGTGAGTAATCGTTCGGGGAAAAACCGGCCAGATGATAATATCCTGACGATACATGACCGATCCGAATAACCATGACCAGCTTAAACTGAGAGAGTACATATGGGCCAGATCGCCCCAAGACGCCGTAGGACGCGTCTGCCGTTTTACAATCCACTATTAAAAATGTGGATGGTAAACCGCAAAACCACACGGAAAGAGGAAGCGGTGTCCGAAGAGGGCGAAGTAATGCACAACACGCCTCTCTCAGCACGCGGCAAAGCAGGGTTACGTAAACTCTGGCACCTGGCGGATCAGGTTCGCTGGCTGGACCCTTTACCGCCGATGCATCGACGTGGCATGATTATCGCCGCCATTATCGTGCTGCTGGCGATTTTATGGCCTGCGCCCACCTCAAAATATCCCGTCGAGCAGCCGGCTACATCACCGCACCACGCCAGCGATGCGCCAATGCAGGCGAAAATCTACGACAACAATCAACCCGGTAAGCGACCACAATCACCCCTGGATGATGCTCAGGGGCAGTGGCATAGCTTCCAGATTGCCGCCGGACAGACGCTGGCGCAATTGTTCCGTGATAATAACTTGCCCGTAAATGACGTGTTTGCCATGGCGCAGGTGGAAGGGGATGATAAACCGCTAAGTCATCTGCGTACCGGCCAACGTGTGACCATTCGCCAGGACACTCAGGGGCAAGTGACCGGATTAACGATTGATACCGACAACGGCCCGGTATTGTTTACCCGCCAGGCGGATGGTACGTTTATCCGGGCACAATGATCACCGGCAAAGCACTCGCATGATACATCAGGCCTGGCCTGGCGCTCACACGCTATGTCGGCACTATCATGTTATTGCAACCGGTTATCGCAGTAAAAACCCGACAACGTCGCGGACAAATCTCGGGCATAAAAAAACTGCACTCTGACTTGTTGGATAACCAACGTCCGGAGTGCAGTTTACCAGGCTGATGTGTTCACATCACTGTAAGCAATTACGCCTCAGCAACCACATTCACAATCAATTTAGCAAAAACTTCACTGTGTACCTGGAAGCTCACTTCGTGCTCACCGGTAGTGCGCAGAACACCATTCGGCAGACGAACTTCGCTCTTAACAATCTCAACACCCTTCGCCGTCACGGCATCAGCGATGTCGCGCGTACCGATAGAACCGAACAGTTTACCTTCATCGCCAGCTTTAGAGACGATGAGGACGCTGCCCAGTGCGTTGATTTTCTCGGCGCGAGCGTTAGCGGCGGTCAGAACGTCAGCCAGTTTGGCTTCCAGTTCAACACGGCGTGCCTCGAAATACTCAACGTTTTTCTTGGTGGCCGGAACCGCTTTACCCTGTGGTACCAGGAAGTTACGTGCATAACCTGCTTTAACATGCACCTGGTCACCCAGGCTACCCAGATTTGCTACTTTATCAAGCAGAATAACTTGCATTATCTTATCCTCTCAAAGTCGTTAATGGACAGTGGCCAATTACTGATGACGATCAGTGTATGGCAGCAAAGACAGATAACGCGCGCGCTTGATAGCACGAGCCAGCTGACGCTGGTATTTTGCACGAGTACCGGTGATACGGCTTGGTACGATCTTGCCGCTTTCAGTGATGTAGTTTTTCAGCGTTGCGATATCTTTATAATCGATCTCTTGAACGCCTTCTGCAGTAAAACGGCAGAACTTACGACGACGGAAAAAACGTGACATTTAACTAGTCTCCACAATCTATCAATTCAACCTGCCCGGCATGTAACACCATTTTGCTGAGGCCATTTCGCCCTTGATGGCAGCTAATAAAACCTTCAACAGTGAGTTGCATGCCGACCATGATATGTTGAGTAATGGCCTGATGTGTTGTACCACTGATGATAACGGGTATATGACACCAGGCTTGCCGGCTGAAACCGGCCTCTTCCTGCTGCGAGCGGTGCTCAAGCACAAACTGGCAGTGTGGAATACCTGACGGGCTCACTTTTCGAACCGGTGCCTTGCACACAGTGCCAGACAAGCGCAGTCGATTTGCCGTCACGATTGATTACTCTTCAGAATCCCCGGCATCAGCTTCATCAGAGGCTTCATTCGCGAAATCTTCACGACGCTCACGGCGTTCGTCTTTCGCTTTCACCATCGGAGAGGCTTCAGTTACCGCATGCTTAACACGCATAACCATGCTACGGATAATGGCATCGTTGAAACGGAAGTTAGTTTCCAGTTCGTCGATCACCTCCTGCGGCGCTTCAACATTCAGCAGAACGTAGTGGGCTTTGTGCAGTTTGTTAATCGGGTAAGCCAACTGACGGCGGCCCCAGTCTTCCAGACGATGGATCGTACCCTCAGCACCTGTGATGGCACCCGTGTAACGCTCGATCATGCCCGGAACCTGTTCGCTTTGGTCAGGATGAACCATAAATACTATTTCGTAATGACGCATTGAATTTGCTCCTTACGGATTATTCAGCCTCCTGTCAGGGTCAACCGCGGCCCATGGAAGCAAGGAACGTTTTTGAATTGCGGCTGAAAAAATTGACGCGTAATCATACTGGCGTTACGCAGAAAACTCAAGGCGTGAAACAAATTATCACGCCTTGTCAGCACAGTGATATGCGTAGGCCATCAGGGATCGAACACCGTGGCGGAACATCGGCATGCTCATCTCGTCAGGCGGGGTGTCTGCGTTACAAATAACGTTTAAAGAAAGCGACGATGGCATTGAGTGCCCGCGGCGTGATCTTATGCCCGATGCCCTCTTCCGTCAGCCAGGTCAAATGGCTATCCAGAGCAGCGTCATGCAAGGCATGTTGCAATCGACGGCTTTCAGCCACCGGCACCACGTTATCAGCCTCGCCGTGCCATAACAATAAAGGACGGGTGGCCAGTTTTTCCAGTTGTTGACTAATATCGTAGGCTTCCAGTGGCGCCATACGCTCAGCGAACAAGCGGTGCTGCTCAGAAGTATGAACCACCAGCGGCGGAAACAACGTATGACTGAGCGACATAAAATAACCGGATCCCATCATGCAGGCCACGCTATTAATCTGAGGATAACGCGCCATCGCCCCCAACGCCGTCATTCCCCCCATCGAAGCGCCCGCCACCGCAAAACGTCCGGGCGCTGTCAGGGATTTTTCCCGTAAAGCGGCTTCGAGAGACGGCATTTCATCAATATTGGTTTTCAAAATATCCCAGAAGTGCGCCAGACGCCGCGCTGGATCGCCGTGATCGCGTGAACCGTGCATATCCGCATCTGGCATGACGACCCGAAATCCCGCCTGCGCTAACGCGACGGCAAAGTACGAATAGACCTCTTTTGACGATTCAAAGCCATGATAAAACAGAACAGTCGGCAATGCCGACAGCCGCTCGCCCGCCGGCGCTGCATGCAAACATTCTATTCCACTGAAGGTTTCACTGGCGATTTCAATCATGTCGTCCCCTTGATGGCCATGCCGGATAGCGGCAAAATAGCGTACACACACGGCAGGATCACATACACTTTAGCGATCCCCGTAATAAGAAGGTCATTATGCGCTATTTTATCCCCGTGTTGCTGCTCTTGCTCAGTGCCTGTAGTGTCTTTCATACCACACCGCAACCCCCGCCAAAACCCGGCCAACGGGCGCAAGAGATCACCCGAGCCCAGAGTATCAATTTGCCACGGTTGGGGAGCATTAGCGCCGCAGAACGGGGATCACCCGATAGCGTTCAGCGTGTGATTGCCGCCCGAGCGAATGCCAGCGGCGCGACGTATTATCGCATTGTGGCATTGAATGAAACCATTACCCCCGGAACATGGTACGCCAGCGCGGTACTGTATGGCCCGTCAACCGCCGCACGCACGAGGCAGTAATGTTTCGCTGATGGCTGCATTCAGACAAGGCGTACATCCCGATAATGTCGGCGCCCTGCCTCGGCCAGTTTGGGATCAAGTGCATTCATTATCTGGACGACATCACCCTTATGGGCCGTTCGCGGTCTGAATGTGGATCACAGTAACCCGTCTAAAAATGCAACGAAACGTCATTATCACCCGGTATCAGGGCAGGAAGGATATCAGGCAGTGCAACGCTCATTCCATCTGTCGCGGTAGATAATGTTTCCTTCCGTGTACTTCCAGGTGATCGCCTCATAACGTAATGCGAGTATTTCCCGGTGAGTACTGCTCAGGCTGTGGGGGGAAAGGTACGGCGAAACCGTCGCGATTTTGACGTTTTCCAGGATGATATTGACATACTCAGACTCAATGCCTGATTCCAGAATGCGGTACATCTTGATCGTGGCTTTCTCAGGGAACGACCTTCACATACGGCGCGATACAGAACGGGCGTTGTCTGATCGAATTCTTTCACTATCACAACACGGCGGTGAACGCGGGTACCGGTCAGTTGGCCCAAACTCAGATCAACAGGAATGGTTACAGCGTGGGAAAATGATTTTAACTCCATGGAGCCCAGCCGTCGTGGCATTAAACAACTGCCAACAATCGGCGAACCGTTTTCATCTTCAAGCCATAAATGTGCTGGAGTAGACATTCAATTTCCTTATCAGTCTGATTTAAATAGTGGTGATTGCCCGGTGTTTACCATTTCACGTAACGAGCAAAAATAAACACGATGAATATAGTGAACAAACCTACAGGCCAAATGGGGCTGTCAGGGAAAAATACCCCGGTATTAATGCGAATATGATAATGCAAAGTAGAGGCCCATATAGCGAGAATAATTGACGACATAGCCACAGTAGTATTCGTTTAATCATTGTCATCATGACTACCTCACCATCCTGGTGATGATATTTGCTACCCCTTTATCTGATGCCCATTACGCTTCAAAAGCGCCAGCCCGTTCAAATACTGGCTCTACCAGAAAATACATCATTTCTAATTCTTGCGCATATAACGCGGCATAATAGGAAGGATAGATAAAGCGGTAATGCCTCTGATGAGTTGAATTCGATCGCTTTTGAGGTTTACTCATGGCCAGCGTTATCGTTCATTGTCCCCGTGGTCAGTCTGCTCAGGTCTATCGCCATGGACAAAACCCTAAGGGGCATGACCGATTTCGCTGTCGCGACTGCCACCGGGTGTTTCAGCTCACTGACTCATACGAGGCCCGCAAGCCGGGGATTAAAGAACAGATCACCGAAATGGCCTTCAACGGGGCCGGCGTTCGTGATACCGCCCGGACACTGAAAGTCGGTATCAACACCGTCATTCGGATTTTAAAAAACTCTCGCCACGACGAATAACGTCATCTCCGGTAGCCCATGCTGATGTAGCGCTTATCTGTGAACTCGACGAACAATGGTGCTTTATCGGCAGTAAGGCCCGACAACACAGGCTCTGGTACGCGTACAACACAAAAACGGGTGGCGTACTGGCTTACACCTTTGGCCCACGAAACGATGAAACCTGTCGCGAATTGCTGGCCCTGCTGGCTTCTTTCACTGTCGGAATGATAACCAGTGATGACTGGGGGAGTTATGCCCGGGAAGTTCCAAAGGATAAGCATCTGACGGGAAAGATTTTTACTCAACGTATTGA